>NZ_JBINJY010000007.1:0-196884 GCF_043951805.1 Companilactobacillus sp. FL22-1 | reverse complement strand
TCCTAATTGTTTAAAGAGAGCAATAGCTTTTTTCATTTCAGGGACCTCATAATTGGAAACACCAACGTACAAAGCTTTGCCTGACCGAACTATGTCGTCTAAAGCACGAACGGTTTCTTCAATTGGAGTCTGATCGTCATAGCGATGAGCATAGTAAATATCAACATAATCAAGGTTTAATCTCTGTAATGAGTCATTGATACCCTGAATCAGCGACTTACGAGAAGTACCAATTCCGTAAGGACCATCATGGATTTCATAACCGACCTTAGTGGAAATAACTAATTCATCACGGTAGGCCTTTAAATCATCTTTTAGAATTTGGCCCAATAATTCCTCGGAGCTACCAAAGCCAGTTTGACCATTACCGTAATGATTGGCCACATCAAAGTGAAAGATTCCCTTGTCAAAGGCATGTAAAATTACGTCCCGACGATCACTAAGTGGGTCAGCACTACCAAAATGGCGCCAAAGTCCTAAAGAAATCGGTGGTAACATCAAACCAGAATTACCGGCATGACGAACTTGTTGGTTATCGTAACGACTTTCTGCTGCATGATACATTTTCAAAACCTCCTCTGGATATTTTATATCTCAAGGATAACGCTAAAGTTCATTAAAAAAATAGCGTAAGACATTTCGGAAGCGAAAAAATCTAAAAAAATATATAATTGTATATAGTGATATTTATAAAATGTGGGAGGATAAGTATGGAATATCAAAAATTAAGTAATGGCGTTTCCATTCCAGTATTAGGCTTTGGAACTTATGAAATAAAGAGGTCTGAAGTAGCTGAAGCAATGAAGGGTGCTTTGGATGCCGGATATCGTCACTTTGATTGTGCACATATTTATGGCAATGAAGTTGAAGTAGGTCAAGCCCTAAAAGCTTCAGATGTTAAACGTGAAGATTTATTTATTACCTCAAAAGTTTGGAATTCCGATCAAGGCTATGACAAGACCTTGGCTGCCTTTGAGCAAACTTTGAAGGACCTGCAACTAGATTATTTGGATCTTTATTTGATTCACTGGCCAAATAATGACAACTTCGATTTAACCTTAGATACTTGGAAAGCCTTAGAAACACTTTACGATCAAGGTAAAGTTAAAGCTATCGGTGTTTCAAACTTCTCTGAAGCACAATTGAAGCAAGTCTTTGATATGTGCAAAGTTAAACCAATGGTCAACCAGATCGAACGTCATCCTTACAAGACCCAAGTAGAATTGGCTAAGTTTGATCGTGATAATGGCATTATCAATGAAGGCTACTCACCAATTGGCCACGGTCATTTGATTTTGGAAGACGAAACCATCAATAAGATTGCCAAAGTCCACGAAAAGACTGCCGCTCAAGTAGTGCTTCGTTGGCAAGTAGATACAGGCTTTGTTATTTTCCCTAAATCATCTAATATCGATCACGTTAAGGCTAACTTTGATATCTTTGACTTTAAGTTAACAGATGACGAAATTGAAGCTATTAATGGCTTGGATCAAGATAAACATTTGAATTATTAATTGGTAAAACTATATTTAGTTATTTAAAAATACCCCCTTAAATATGGGTCTAAACTTTATCGTGTTGGTAGATGATTTCTACTGGCACGATTTTTTTTGACCAATCAAAAAAGGACATCAAGAAAAAGAATCATACCAATTAAGGTATGATTCTTAGAAATAGGTCTCACCAACACGATTTGACTTAGACCCTTTTTGTCTTGTCCTCACGTTACGTTAGGGGGTACTATTACAACCATCATAACAAAATAACAAATGAGGGCAATTATGGATAAGAAAATCACATTGATAACAGGTGCGAACAAGGGCATGGGGTTTGAATTAGCTCTTGAATTAGGCAAAGCAGGGCAGTTCATCTTATTAGGTGCAAGAAATAAACAGTTAGGACAAGAAGCAATCAAAAAATTACAATCTAATGGGATTGAGACTGATTTGGTATTAATAGATGTTACAAATGAAGAAAGTATTAAAGCTACAACAAAATACATTGAACAAAAATATGGTCGTATTGACATCCTAATTAACAATGCTGGTATTGCACTAGATAATCACGAGAAACCTTCAAAGATTAAATTGGATATTGTAAGAAAAGACTTTGATGTTAATTTCTTTGGTTTGATCAGTGTCACTCAAAATATCATTCCACTCATGAGAAAAGCTAAAACTGCAAAAATAATTAATATTTCTAGTGAAGTTGGTTCCTTGACTTTATCCTCTGACCCTAGTGTGCATCGACATACGGCGGTTGGTTATCAAGCATCTAAAGCTGCGGTTAATATGTTTACAGTAGATTTAGCGAATGAACTAAGCGACACCAACATAACTGTTAATGCGGTGAACCCAGGCTGGGTAGATACAACTTTTGCTGGTGGCGGTGGTCAAAGTGGTCAAAAAACCGTACAGCAAGGTGTTGCTAGGACTGTTGAAATAGCAACCGATGAATCAAACGAAGTAAGTGGTACGTTCTCTGATACTAAAGGTATTGTTCCTTGGTAGAAGACATATTTTGCAGTTACATACTTCAGTAATTCTTGGGGCTGTGTTCTAACAAACAAGAAGTTCAAGAAATTCTCACATACGAGAAAATCTTGAACTTTTTTCGAGTTCTTGATTAGCTATTTCGCAAAAAGAGTAGCAAAGATAGCCAATGACGAATTGTCCTTACTAAACTTATTATCCATCTTTATATCTAGAATTTTATCCTCTTCAAGTTGCTCAAGAACATCTATCGGGTCTTCGGTGCTTTTTAGTTTGAACATAGGGGAAATCTAACCATATTGGCTTTTGATGTGATCCTGTCTTTATAGATACTATTTAATATCGAATATTGTTGTAATACTTTAATCTTTGATCTTATTCTTTGGATTGATATAAAAATCGTGTCAGTAGAATTAATCTACCCACACGATAAAGAATAAAGAAGCTAGATTTATTATTCTAAAGAAATGGCGAGAACAAGCAAATACAAAATAATTGTGCGTTTGCACAAAAATCTCAAAAAACAAGATGATCATCAATCCCAAAAAGGGACCAAATCGTAGATAGAGATAGCTTTTTTTAAACCATTTTATTTGAAGAAACTGTTCAAATTGGTTGACTTTGTTAATTTAATAACAATTGTATGTAATTGTTATTAAAAAAGCTAATATAAAATTGGATTTTTTAAAAACCTATTAGATAGCGGTCTATCTGCATTTAACTTTATCAAATTTATTTTGGATTAAATGACTATGGAAAAGCTTTTTTTATTGAAATCAAAAAATGGGTTACTATTTGTGAATATATGAACTATAATAAAAACGTAATCAATATTACTTGAATAAAGTAATTAGCTTCTTTTCATAGTGTGTTTATCAAATTTTAGATGGAGGTAGTATTATGAGCGACAGAGATACTGCAAACGTTTTATGGTTCGATGAATTACATCGTAAAGATGTCAACTTAGTCGGGGGCAAATCATCTTCATTAGGAGAAATGACTTCTTCAATGAATGTTCCGGTTCCTTATGGATTTGCCACAACGGACCACGCATATCGTTACTTTATGGAACAAACTGGTTTGAATGATAAAGTTAACGAATTGCTGGAAGGAATTAAAGACTACGAAGATTCTGACGAGTTGCATGCAACTTGTGAAAAGATCAGAAACTTGATTGTTGATGCTCAAATGCCAGCAGATTTGGCAAACGACATTAATAAAGCATACGCTGATCTAGGGGACAAAATGGGGCAAGAGAATCCATTCGTTGCTATTCGTTCTTCAGCCACAGCAGAAGATTTGCCTAACGCATCATTTGCTGGACAACAAGAGTCCTATCTGAATATCAAAGGACAGTTGGACGTAGTTAACCGGGTTCAACAATGTTATTCATCATTATTCACTGACCGTGCAACATATTATCGTCACAAGCAAGGCTTCTCACACGAAAAAGTTGCTCTTTCAGCAGCAGTTCAGATGATGGTCTTTTCAAAGGCTTCAGGAATTATGTTCTCAGTTAATGTAGCTAATGGTGACAATTCTAAGATCGTGATCGATGCAATTTATGGTTTAGGTGAGTACATTGTTCTTGGAAAGGTTACACCAAACCACTTTGTAATCGATAAGCAATCAATGAAAATCGTTGATCGTAACATCATCAAACAACCAGTTGAATTGATGAGAGTTACGAATGGTGGAACAGTTGAGCAAGAAGTTCCAAGCGATATTCAAGATAAACAAGTTTTGACAGATGACCAAGTAATTGAATTAGCAGGCTATGCTAAAGAGATCGAACGTCACTATGGATGTTATATGGATATGGAATTCGCTTTGGACTCCAATACCAACAAGCTTTGGATCGTTCAAGCTCGTCCTGAAACAGTTTGGTCACAAAAGAAGAAGAAAAATAGTGCCGAAGACGAAGACATTGTTTCTGAAGAAGACGCTGAAGTAGCAGTTCGTGGTTTACCAGCAAGTCCTGGTTTAACTAGTGGCGTTGTTCACGTAATCGATGATCCAAAGGATATTAATGAATTTAAAGATGGCGAAGTTTTGGTAACTTTGATGACTTCACCTGACTGGGTTCCTGCAATGAAGAAGGCTGCAGCCATTGTTACAAACAGTGGTGGTATGACTTGTCACGCCGCAATCGTTTCTCGTGAAATGCAGATTCCATGTATCGTCGGGACTAAGAGTCAAGGGATTGCTGCAACTGAGGCTTTGAAGACCGGTGACGTTGTTACAGTTGATGCTAAGAATGGTATCGTTTACCGTGGAAAAGTTGAAAGTCTTTTGAAGAAATCAAATCCATCAACTCAAAATAACGCTCAAGTAGTAGCAGCTGAAACATTTGCTCCAACTGCAACTCGTGTCATGATGAACTTGGGTGATCCTGATCTAGTTGACAAATATTCATCATTGCCTGCTGACGGAATTGGTTTGATGCGTGAAGAGTTCCTCTGGACAACCTTTATTCATGAACACCCACTATATTTGATTGAACAAGGACATCCTGAGAAAGTTGTCGACATGCTTTCAAACGGAATTGCCAAGGTAGCTCGTGCAATGGCTCCAAGACCAATGGTACTTCGTCTATCAGACTTCAAGTCCAGCGAGTACCGTAAACTAAAGGGTGGCGAAAAGTATGAACCACAAGAACCAGCTGATCTATTAGGTTGGCGTGGTGCTTCTCGTTACTACGATCCAAAATATATTGAAGCCTTCAAACTAGAATTAGCTGCTGTTAAGAAAGTTAGAAACGAATATGGATTGAAGAACTTGAACGTTATGATTCCATTTGTCAGAACAGTTGATGAAGCTAGAAAAGTTACAGATATTATGAGAAATGAAGGCCTAGTTCGTGGAGCTGACTTCAAAGTTTACATGATGGCCGAAATTCCATCAAATATCATTTTGGCTGATCAATTCAATCAATTCATCGATGGTTACTCAATTGGATCAAATGACTTAGCAATGTTGATCCTTGGCTGTGATCGTAACAATGATACAGTTTCTGGCCTCTTTGACGAACGTAACTTAGCTGTTAAACGTGCTATTCGTCACTTGATCAAAGCTGCACATAAAGATGGCAAGACTGTTGGAATCTGTGGTCAAGCACCATCTGAGTATCCAGAATTCACTAACTTCTTGATTCAAAGCGGTATCGACTATGTATCTGTTAACCCTGATATGGTTAAAGAAACTAAGAGAAATGTAGCACACTTTGAACAAAGAATTATGTTGGATAAGGCAACTGGACGTGGATTAAATGATCCAACAGATTATGATTGGGATTAAGTTAAGATAGTAATCTCATCGAAAAGACAACTCAATAATTGGGTTGTCTTTTTTTTTGCTCAAAATAAGTCTTTTGACAAAGCTGATTTCTTTTCAAAATCACCTGAAAGATTGTAAAGTTTGATTCAAATAAAAGGTTAAGATTATTTATTTGCTCATAATTTAACAATCATACAACTTAATATATGAAAAATAAATTATTAAAAATCGAAAATGGAGGTTGTCTAAATTTCGTTTGATAATTAAATTGCTT
The DNA here is from genome assembly GCF_043951805.1 of Companilactobacillus sp. FL22-1. NCBI lineage: Bacteria > Bacillati > Bacillota > Bacilli > Lactobacillales > Lactobacillaceae > Companilactobacillus > Companilactobacillus sp. FL22-1. The sequence continues at coordinate 190,842 of NZ_JBINJY010000007.1, read as the reverse complement.
TGCCTAAATTAAATAAATTTGTTTACTAAATGTTTAAACATGTTATTATGTTAAAGTTCCCCTCAAATAGCTGAATAACTGGGAGATTTGATTTACACGAGGAGCCTGTTTACGCAAACTTTTAACTATTAAATATTAAAATATCTTTCGGTATTTAAAGAATAATTTTTCGTATTATATGTAAGGGCTATCAGCTAGAAGAGAAAGGAGGCCTATCGTGATTATTTCTGATCTAGAAATTGACATAAGTAAGTACATTTGGAATAAATCAACAGCACATTATTCTGACCTTGAAAAAAACTTTGAAATCTCTAAGCCAACCATTTCAAAATATTTGTCAAATATCGCTTCGTACGTGGATAGTTTAGGCATCAATTTGAAACTGGTTCGAGACCGAGGTAAGGGAATATATTTCGTAGGCAAGCGGGCTGATTTTGAGAAAGAATTTGTATATCAAGATTCTTGGAATCCTATCACACCCAAGGATCGAAGGATGTACATTCTTGCCTCATTATTGTTTGAAAAGCGGACGATCACAATCTCTGAATTGACTGGGAAGTTGTTCGTTAGTCAAAGAAGTATTGAAAACGACCTTGCCTGGTTGCGAAAGTTTTTGGCAGATAATAATGGTGCTTTGATCAATAATTCTGGATACTTGCGTTTAAAAATGCCAGAGGATTACTTATATGCATTCATGATTGACGTTTTTCACAATTATTGGGGAGAAGATTTGAATCAAAGTAATAAAAACAACGTAATTCTACCACCAATTTTGAGCAACTTTTTCAGCAAAGAGACTGCCGAAAGAATATTTCGATTCGTTGACCAGTTCTTGGAATATTACCATTTTAGGACAACGGAATATGAATACACCTCTTTGGTGATATATCTGTTGATTCAATACACGTTGTTCAGTAATTCAAGCTTTTTCTTACGTGATCGAGAGACTGAATATCATGCAACGCCGTTAGAACATGAAACTGATTGTCTAGCCAGCAGTTTTGAAGAAAAATTTCAATATATCTTTTCTGCTGATCAAAAGAGATTTCTGAATAATTTCGTAATTTTGATCAAGTTGGAAAATAGCGAATCTCTTCAATTCGACGAGGACAATGAGATCGAAGCTATCAAAAAACTGATTATCGGACCAGATACACACGTCAATATTTATGATGATCAATTTCTAGATGGTGTCAGCAAGCATATTTCAATGGCAATCAAGCGAATCAAGTTTGGGATGCACACAGTCAACCCCTATACTGAGAATTTCAAACGTTCATATCCGCTTGCCTTTGAAGAGGCACTGGAATTATCTAGCAAGATTCAACAAAAATTTGATGTTGTCTTCAAAGATAATGAGATTGCTTATATAGGAATGTATTTCGAATCTTTTAGCGAACGTAAAGGCATCGTCGGTGAAAAAGTATCGGCCGCGATAGTTTGTAATTCTGGAATCGGAACAGCTAAGTTTTTGGAAGAAAAAATCAACCAAAATTTACATGATTCTGTGAAAGTGAAGGCAATTTATACTTTGCATGAATTACCTAAGGAAAACATTGCAACTGACATTATCATTTCCACCGTGGCTTTGCTCAATGCACCCAAACCTGCTGTCTTAGTAACGCCATTTTTGAACGCATCTGATCGAGAATCGATTTTGGAGTTAGTTTCCAATATCAAACAAGCCAACCTACCACCAACACCTTTTAAGGAATTACTGAGACCTGACTTGATAATTTTCAATGAAACTGGCAGTGATTATCAAGCCGTTCTTAAGCAAATTACCACTCAAGCTGTTGACTTAAAGTTGGCCAAAGACGGAATTTTTCAAGCAGCAGTCAAGCGAGAACTTTTGTCCAGTACAGCCATTGATGGGATCGCTTTGCCACACAGTACAACTGATTTTGTTGAGAAACCATTCATTGGCATTATTAAATCACAAGCAGGTATCGATTGGTTAGGAACGACGATTCATTTAGCTTTCTTCATGGGGTTAAAAGGAATCGATACGGCTAGTTTGAAAAAAATCTATCATCAATTGAATAAATTAGTTGAGAACAAACCTTTGATCAATCAACTTTTAATCAGTGATGATCCGCAAGAAATTATTGATTTATTAGGAGCAAATGACTTTGACTAAACAAATACTTGAACCTGATTATATTTTTACTGACATTGAGATGGGTACCAATACTAAAGATGATGCTTTGAAAATGATAGCCAATTTACTCGCATCCCAAATCGATGTCAGTGAATCAGAGTTAGAAGATGGTCTTTTTGAGCGAGAAGAGCTTGGTACAACGGGCTTCATTCACGGTTTAGCCATTCCACATGCGGTTGTGTCGACACTTGACGAACCAATAGTTGGTATCTTTACATTCAAGGAAGAGGTGCAATGGGAGGCACTTGATGGTAATGGCGTAAGAATTGTTTTCGTACTGCTAACCCCTAAGAATACGACTGACAACGAACACTTGAAATTATTGTCGCAGTTGTCCCGAAATCTAGTTAAAACTGAATATATTGAAAGAATTCTACGTAATCTATCGAATCCGAAAGTTCTTTACGCAATGGTTGCAGAAGTGGTAAATGAGTAACTAAAGTTGAAAAGGGGATGGATCAATGACTACCTTAGTTGGGGTAACTAAATGTCCAGTGGGAATTGCCCACACATACATGGCGGCTGAGAAATTGGAAGAAGCTGCCAAGAAGTTAGGTTATACGAAAGTTAAGATTGAAACTGAAGGTGCTTCGGGGACAGAAAACACTTTGAGTTTAGAAGATATTGTGAACGCCGATGCCATAGTTTTCGGTGCTGACGTGACTGTCGATGATATTCAAAGATTCGATGGCGAAAAAGTTGTTTTTGGTGACACTACCACGGCTATTAAAGATCCGGAATCATTAATCAAACTTTGTGAAACGGCTCCGGTGTATCATGTTGGAAATTTTTTGGATAACAATGAGAATGAAACGACTGTAAAAACAACAAAAAAAACTCAACAATCACCAGTTGTTAAGCAATTATTAAATGGAGTTTCACACATGATTCCTTTCGTTGTAATAGGGGGATTATTCATTGCATTATCGATTGCCTTTGGTGGCCATCCGACAAGCAGTGGCATGGTGATTCCTAAAGGTACGGTTTGGTCAGTTATGAATCAAGTCGGAGTTTTAGGATTTACTTTGATGATTCCAGTCCTAGCTGGATATATTGCCGATGCGATTGCAGGACGGGCTGCCTTAGCTCCAGTAATGATCAGTGCTTTAGTCGCTAATAGTCCCGACATATTAGGGACAAAAGCCGGAACAGGTTTTCTAGGCGCCATCTTGATTGGTTTTGCGGGTGGTTATCTAGTTAAATGGATCAATACTTGGAAGGTGCCAAAAGAATTACGCCCGATAATGCCAATCTTTATAATTCCATTATTAGGAACGGCAATTTTATCAGGAGCCTTTGTCTATTTGTTAGGTCAGCCAATTTCTTGGTTGATGACCGCTTTAGAATCATTATTGAAAGCTTTATCTGCCAACCCTTCAACCAGTATTTTACTTGGAGGAATCATGGGATTAATGGTCGCATCTGACATGGGTGGCCCAATCAATAAAGTCGCTTTCTTGTTTGGAGTTGCTTCCATTACGGCCAATGCTCCTCAAATAATGGGTATTGTAGCTTGTGCAATTCCAGTACCTCCATTAGTAGTTGGAATTGCTACCTTGATTAACGGTAAAAACTTCAGTTCAGATGAAAGAGCTGCAGCTGTTCCTGCCGTTTTAATGGGACTAATTGGGATTACTGAGGGTACGATTCCTTCAGCAACCGCTAATCCCAAATGAGTTTTCCCTTCAATTCTCTTAGGTTCCGCAGTTGCTGGAATCTTCGGTGCAATTTTCAAAATAACTGATGTTGTACCGCATGGTGGCCCGATTGTCGGAGTTCTTGGGGCAACCAATAATCTATTTTTATTCTTTTTAGCAATTATTATTGGAGTAGCTGTAGGCGTTGGCCTTTTAACAGCTCTTCAAAGCCGATCAGTTCATGTCACAAAGCCTGATGTAGACTGAGAAATTAATATTCCGTTACTAATATGGGAGCAAGACAAAAAAGGTTTTGCTGCCGAGCATTAATGTAAATAGAGTGGTGACTCAATTTTGAGTTGCTGCTCTATTTGCGCTTTTAGCAAAAGGATTTTTCCAAAATGTCATTTCGGAATAAAATGGCTTGGCTGTAGTTATTAATGGAATATTGCTTTAACCGGTCAGTGGAAGGTAATGGTTAATGATTCATTCTTGTTTAAACATGCACTAAAATGAGCGCGAAAACAAAGAAAAGAGTGGATTGAAATGTTAATGAATAAAAAGAGTTTATATTTTGGTGTTTCATTATTTTCAGCAATCATTTTAGGTTCAGTTTCAAGCCAAAGTGTTAAAGCAGCGACCACGGATTCCTCGACTGCAGCGACACCAGTAACGACCCAATCACAAGCTTCAACAGCAACAACTCCAACACCAACGACCGATTCGAAAGTGTCGGCCACTGCGACAGATACAGCAGCAGATACAACCACACCTAAAACGGTAACTTCAACTACAAATACGGTTTCAACTGTTGCGGCCACAACCAATCCAAGCGCGACTGGGGCAACTGCAACGAGCTCGAGTTCTAGTACTGTTAGTTCGACATCTACCATCAATATCGTTAAAAATCCTGTAGCAGCACCAACTGCAAGTGTTGCTCCTGGTGCTACTAGTCAAACTCCATCACAACCAACACCACCTGTAACAAGCACAGATAATACAACGAATCCTTATGCAATCCCCAGCAATGTGACCGATGATACAGTCGTTAAGTTTGCCGATCCGTTATTAGGTGACATTGTTAAAAACAGCTTTGGTCTGATGCCAACTCAGGATCTGACTGTTGGTGAAGTTAAAAAAATTCTCCCAAACAATGTGTTAATCAGTGAAACCAATTATCTTTTACGTCAAAATAAGACACAAACTTCGATGTCTGATGACCAAGATACACCGATTGAGAGTCTTGATGGTATGCAATATTTGCAGTTGATGCCAGCTAAATCAACTTTAAGTTTTCAAGTTGATTTAGCAGCTGATGACAAAGCTAATCCTGATTTGCGCCCCTTGGAGAATATTCCTTTTCAAAGTTTAACCCTTTCAGGGAATTTTAGTTCGCCCAAGGGTCAACAAATCGATGTAAATCAACTGAGCAATTTGGACCTTAGTAGAGCAACTGATCTTGAACTAAATGGTGACCCCAAGGTTTCAGTTAATAGTGGTTTGAATGATCAGGAACTAAAAGCCGTTGAACCAACTTTGGATAAATATGCAGATAATGGGCAAAGCAGTCATTTAATTGAATTGACTAATTCACAAATTACTGATTTCTCGCCACTACAGGGGACTTCGACCGGTAATAGTGTGACGGCCATTGCTTCAAATGATACGATCGGAATTGCAACACCAGTTTACGCCGTTGAAAATCAACCGATTAGTTTTACCGCACCAAAAATCATTGGCATAAATGGTAAAGATATCGCTGACACTTATCATTTTAGTTACACAGTCGCTAAAGCAGGTCTTGCTGATGATAATTTAACCAATCTTGGCAATGATAATTACGTTTTGAAGACACCAGATTCGTCGGCTGCACAGTTGACTTATGGACATATTGGCTGGGACTATTCGACAAATCCTGACGCCTATGTCGCTCAGACAGTTGGTAATACAACTTTCGATACCATTATTACTAACGTTCAACCATTGATTTGGCAAAAGAATCCAACAGTCACGATCAATTACTTAGATGCCAGCGGTAAACCAATCGAACAAAATGGTCAAGCTTTAACCAAGGTCGTCGCCGGTACAACAATTGGTAGTCCTTATGATTTAACTGCTGATAGTGAGGTGGAAGGTTATTCATTGACTAGTGACGCTGGCCTTTTGAAAGGTAGCTTTACTCAAAATCCTCAGGTAGTCAATCTAGTCTTCAGTCAAAACCCCGTTCAATCCGCTCCTTCTGTCGAAACACCAGTGATTACTCCAACAACAGCTCCAACTAAGCCTCAACTAGTTCAAGTTAAAATGGTTGATAAAAACACCACTGTTGGTAGTAATTTAGCAGCAATTGGTGTGCAAGGAACAACTGAGGTCAATGGTAAACTCTTTTACTTATCAAAAGGTGAGTACATTGCGGCTAGTGACTACGAAGCTGTTTTGCCAGGAGCGGGACAGTTAAAGACCTTTAACAAAGAGACAACTCTTTTTGACAGCAAAGGTCAGCCGATTAAAGATGTTTTGACACCAAATAGTGGATGGAAGTTCGATCAAATCGTCGCCATCAATGGACAGGCCTTTTATCGAGTGGCGACTGATGAATACTTGTCCGCAGATGAGAGTATTGTCTTTAAACCAGTTGATGCAAAGAGTGTCGTCACGGTACCAAGTAATACAATGCTCTATAATTCTCAAGGTCAATTGCTAAGCCAAGGCTTAAAAGCAGGTAGTAGCTGGAATACTGATGGTTACGTATTGATCAATGGGGTCAAAATGTATCGAGTAGCTACAGACGCTTATGTCAAAGTTGATGGAATTGTCGCTACAGAACCAGTTTCTACTATCTATCAGGCAGATCAAGAAGTTCAATTGTACGATGCTCAAGGGACACCTATCAAGGAAACTTTGCCAGCTAAGAGTTCTTGGAAAGTTGATCAAGTATTGTACTTGCATGGTCAAGAATATTTTCGTGTTGGCAAAGATGAATACATCAAAGTTCAATCTTGAGTCGATTTTGTTTTTGAGGATAAATATGGTAGCATAGCGGTCTAAATGAAAGTTTTATAAGAGGCCCAAAATGCGATGGATACCAATAACAATTATTCTAATAATCTTAAGTTGTGTCACGTTATTTGTGGTCCATCAATATAAAAACTCTAAACATTTTCCATTAGCATTGTTAACAATGCTTTACCTGATAGGAATCAGTGCTATTTTGTTCACGCCCATCTCAATTGACGGATTATCTGTCCAGATCTTGCCGCCAGGGATTGGACGTGTGAATGAGACAAGGCTTTATTTTCACGACGTCGGTTTCTTTGAAAATATAATTTTAACAATTCCTCTAGGAATGATAATCAAAAAATCAGTTCCACAAATACCATTATTGATTCTGGCAGTGTTCGGCATAATTTGCAGTAGTGGTTTTGAAATAGCGCAGTATTATTTATCACATTATTTCTTGATCAATCGGACTAGTGATATTAACGATGTCATTGCTAATACGACTGGAATTATTATTGGTGGATTATTAATTATTATTTTTTCTCAATTTAAAAGTAGGATTGATAAATAAAAAAACGTAGTCGAATCAGACTTTTTCTCATAAAAAGAAATTTAAATCATCTCTCCGATTTGAAATGAACCCTTTAGTTTTGGTAAAAACTAAGGGTTTTTTTAGTGAATTCAAGTGGACAAGCCAAAAGGAGAAGTTAAGCAATTTCTCAAGTTATTCACTAAGTGAAATTGAGGTAGGAGCTTCTATGTTTTTTAAGGAAACCAATCAAAAATCTTGATTAATTACTCCGTCCCAAATTCAGACAGTATATCTGGAAATCATGGAAGAAAATCAAAATAAGATTTAAGAATCTTGTGAAACTTGGTATAACGGTAAATCAAGCAAGAACCTTCCTCATACCCGTAAGGGTTATTGTCAAGCCGCTCATACCAAGATCTAATTAAATGTCCAAACTTAAGAGTTCAGATTAATTAGGTTCCTTTTCTGAATTAAAGATATAATTAAGAATTTCAAATAAAAACTGTCAATTACTTTTTATTAGAATTCTTTAATTAATAAAAACTAATGAATGCTGGAAAATGTTCAGCTATTCCTTTATAAAAATCAAAAATCCAAATTAATGTTGACAATTTATTGCAAAAACACAAATAATCTGTTAATATTTCTAACATAAATCTAATGTTAATAATGTTTTTCTAATCTAAATCTAATCACATTAGAAACACACTACTGATATTTGATAAGGAGGATTTACATATGGATTTGGATAATGAAAAAGAACCTTTGGTAACAGAGCCACAAACTAGTGAAGGAACGTTTGACGATTATTCTACACAACGAGTTCCCAAAGAAGAACGAGATCCAATGTGGAAAATCCTGATGGTTCAAATCGGTGGATTTGTTTGTTTAAGCCAATTTATGTTGGGAGCAGAGTTAGGTTACGGTATGTCATTTAGAGATGCTGTTCTATCAACACTTATTGGAAGTGTTATTTTGCAATTTATTGCCTATGGATTAGGCTTGGCTGGTCAAAGAGAGGGATTAGCAACGAGTTTACTATCCAAATGGACAGGCTTTGGAACAATTGGTTCTGCAGTTGTTGGATTAACTTTTGCCATCAGTTTAATTGGCTGGTTTGGAATACAAAACTCTGTATTTGCTCAGGGAATTGTTTCTATCATCGGTAAAAATGCAAATTTTGGAATAGTTTCGACTATTACGGGTTTGGTGGTTACTTTGTCAGTTATTTTTGGATTCAAAGGTTTAAGCTGGACAACAAATATTTCCGTGCCAGCCTTTCTAGTTGTTTTAGGTGTCGCCATTTATAACATGATGAAGGGGCATACCATCTTTGGACTTGTAACGATGGCAGCTCCGGGTGCAGCGATGACTTTAAGTTCTGCTATTACAATGGTTACCGGTAATTTTATTGTTGGTGCAATAATCATGCCTGATCTAACACGGCGTTCTAGAAATGGTAAAGATGTTTTTTGGATTTGTGTTATCGGTACATTAGTTGGAGAACTTGGTGTCAACGTTATTGGTGTTTTGATGGCGCATGCAGTTGGAACAAGCCAAATCATGCCTATCATTTACCAATTAACAGGTATGTTTGGAATTGCTCTAATTGTTCTTTCGTCAGTTAAAGTTAATGATTTGAATTTGTATTCAGCTAGTTTGGACATTGTCAATTTCTTCAAACAAGTTTTTCATATAAATTTAAATAGAGCGTGGGTAACAATTGTAGCTGGTTGTTTAGGAACTTTCTTATCTGTTATTGGTGTTATTGATAAGTTTTCATCATTTTTAACCGTCTTGGGAGTTGTCTTCCCACCGGTTGCATCAATCATGTTTGTTGATTATTGGATTTTAAAAAGAAATAGAAAATCCCTTGATGTAAGTCGGGCTTCAGGACGATTGCCTGATGATTCAGATAAGTTCCCAATTGTTACGATTGTGGCTTGGATTGGTGGTTCGTTAATCGGATATTTTGTTACTTCGGGAATTCAATCAATAACAGTTATTATTGCTTCTGGTTTAATCTACTACATTGGAATGAAATTGTTTGGTAAGAAAACAGAAAGTACAAAAATACTTAATTAGGGTTTAAATGAAGGAGACGATAAGGCATGAGTAGAGAACTTTTTGCAGAAGATATAAAAGAAATTGCTATCGGAGCTGCACTACTAGGTTCTGGGGGTGGAGGGAATCCATATATCGGTAAGCTAATGGCACTTTCAATGATCAAGAAAAATGGACCAGTTAAATTGATTTCTCCCGAAGAGGCTCCCGATGATGAATTATTTGTTTCAGCTTCAGGGATTGGAGCTCCGGCCGTTTCCTTAGAAAAATTCCCTAATGGTAGTGAATTCAAACGTTCTTTTGAGATGTTGGAAAACTATTATGGTAAAAAGATTTATGGAACATTTCCTATTGAAGCAGGAGGAATCAACTCAATGATTCCTATTGTGGCAGCGAGTGATATGAATTTACCAATTGTAGACGCTGATGGAATGGGTAGGGCTTTTCCAGAACTTCAAATGTCAACTTTTGTTTTAGCTGGACACGATGTTACACCCATGGTCATTACTGACGAACGCGGTAATACAAATTTGATTAACACTGTCAACCCTGTGTGGGCCGAAAAAATTGGTCGTTCTACAACTGTTCAGATGGGAGCAACCGCAACAAGTGCTAGTGATGGGCTTACCGGCAGGGAGTTACGTGAAGCTGGTGTATTAGGAATTGTCACAAAAAGTCAAAAAATTGGTAATTTGATACAACATTCTAACGAATACAGTTCGATTGATGAAGCTCTGAATCAGTTACTGGAAATAACTAAGGGATATCGTCTGTTTACAGGGAAAATAATTGATATCCAACATACAACAAAAGATGGCTTTAACTTTGGTAAAACGACAATTAAAGGCTTGGATAAGAATCTTGGGATGACGGGTGAGATTGAATTCCAAAATGAAAACATTATTTTCAAGGCTGATGAACAAGTATTAGCCACGGCTCCAGATTTAATTACGATAGTAGATATTGATACTCTTCAACCTGTGACAAATGAAGAAATCAAATATGGCAAACGTGTCCATATTCTTGGTTTACCCGCCGATGATAAATGGCGAACTCCTGCAGGAATAGCATCAGTTGGTCCTCGGTACTTCAAGTATGAAGTTGACTATGTACCTATTGAAAAAAGATATCAAGATTTTGTGGAAAGTTGGGGTGAATCACATGTATAAATTAGGAATTGATGTTGGAGGAACAAATACGGATGCGGTTATTTTGGATGACAATCTGAATGTTGTATCAAGCATCAAAACTCATACAACCCAAGATATTGAAAGTGGCATTAACAATGCTATTCATCAGGTGATCGTACAGAGTAATATTCAAACCGATTATATTTCTGAAGCAATGTTGGGGACCACCCAAGCGACAAATGCAATTGTTGAACGCCAAAATCTTGGTAAAGTTGGTGTAATTAGAATTGGTTATCCAGCAACCGCTTCAATTTTGCCCTATACAGAATGGCCTAAAGATATTACCAAAATTTTGTCTGATTCCTATTCATTGGTTCATGGTGGATATGAGTTTAATGGGGATGAAATCAGTCCATTTGATGAAGATGAGGTTAGGGAAATATTAAAGAGTTGGAAAAACCGAATAGATGGAGTCGCTATTGTTGGAGTTTTCTCTTCTATTAATAATGATCAAGAAGAAAAAGTTGCAGAACTGACCCATCAAATACTTGGTAATAGTATGCCAGTTTCTTGTTCCTCAAGCATTGGATCAATTGGGTTAATTGGTCGTGAGAATGCAACAATTCTAAATACAGCATTATTCAAAGTGATTAAATTAGTTACAGATGGTTTCTGCAAAGCTTTAAAATCTGAAGGTATTACAGATGCACAGGAATACCTTTGTCAAAACGATGGAACGTTAATGTCGATTGATTATGCAAAAAGTCATCCTATTTTAACAATTGGAAGTGGCCCCACCAATAGCATTCGTGGTGCAGCATACTTATCCAAACAAAAAGAGGCATTAGTGCTGGATATCGGCGGAACAACATCTGATATTGGTGTTTTAGTCAATGGATTTCCACGTGAATCTTCTAAATCAGTAAATGTCGGTGGTATTCAAACTAATTTCCGTATGCCAGATATTCTATCTATTGGTTTAGGTGGTGGAAGCATTGTAAGACAAAAGGAAGACGGGACAGTAACAGTTGGTCCAGATAGTGTTGGATATCAAATTACTGAAAAAGCAAAAGTGTTTGGTGGAAATACTGTTACAACGACTGATATTGCGACCAAATTAGGTATGTGTGAAGTTGGCGATCCTAAATTAATTGAAGATTTGGATAATGACTTTGCATTGAAAGCAATGTCTAAGATCAAAGAAATTTTGGAGGATGGACTTGATTGTATGAAGACTAGTTCTCAAGATATTTCGGTTATCCTAGTAGGTGGTGGTGCAATAATTGCTCCACAGAATCTTCATGGAGTCTCTCATATATACACTGATCAGTATGGTGGGGTAGCAAATGCAATTGGAGCCACAATTGCTCAAATTGGTGGTGAATTCGAAAAGGTTTATCAATATGTTGATATCTCAAGAACAGATGCCATTAATGACGCAGAACGGCAAGCACGACAACAGGCTGTCAGTGCTGGTGCAATTGAAAATACTGTTTCTACAGTTTCTGTAGAAGAAATTCCACTCTCATATGCACCTGGTGATACAACTAGAGTAAAGGTTAAGGTTGTAGGTGATAGTCATAATTAAATAATTTAAGTTTAACGGTGTCTTAAGAATTAATCAGCTTGATGTTAAATAAGTAAATAAGGAGTGTTTAACTGATTGAAAATGTTAAACACTCCTTATCTCTTTTAATTTCATTAATACTATAAAGGTTATTGTTCCTTCACCTCTTGATGATTCATCATACCTCCGAGAAGACAGAAGCAATATATACATATTTAAAAATCCAAACTTAAGGATTTAAATCATATTTGGTTTTTAGTTTGATTCCTAATCACTCATGATATAAATTTCAGCAGCTTTGTTTGTAAATTTACAAGATTTAGCAATGTTAAAATTTCATTTATATTTTTATTCTTATCAAATATAATCTTGAAATTAATAATTAATCAGTGTACCATTTCTAATAACGTTTTAATTCAACTTTTATTTATCGGAGGGTCGGCTTTTTTAGCCTGGCTGGACAAGATGCTGCTGTGTTTTTAGGCGTCTTGTCCTTTTTTAACTCTCAATTTAAGGCTTGAATTAGAGAAGGAGGGAAACTCTATGAGGGTATTGCTACCATATATCAAACGTTACCGAAAAGATGTAGCCATTGCTTTGATTTCAGTCATAGCTTTAGTCTTTGCAACTCTTTGGCAACCACGGTTATTGCAAGTAGTTATGAATGCCATTTTAAATAACAATAAGACGGTTATCTTTCAGCAAGGATTAGTCTTGATCGGTTTAGCTATCGTGGGAATTTTAGCTGGAGTCATAAATACGATTTATTCGGCACGGGTCGCTTTGGGCGTGGCTACTGATTTGCGGGCTGATTTATATGAACAAATTCAGACGTTTGCTTATGCCGATGTGGAAAAATTTTCAGCTTCTAATTTAGTCGTGCGAATGACAAATGATATCAATCAGGTTCAACAGATCGTGATGGCTGGCTTTCAACAAATTAGCCGAATTCCATTGCTGTTTATCGGGGCTTTTATTTTAGCTATGGTGACCATGCCGCAACAGTGGTGGGTCTTGTTGGGTATGATGGTGATTGTTTTAAGTGTTAGTTGGTATTCTTACAAAAAGATGAGTATTTATTTTGCTCAAACTCAACAAAATATCGAAGATGTTAACACGGTTGCTCGAGAAAATTTGATGGGTATTCGTGTCGTGAAATCATTTGTTCAGGAACCCAATGAAATTTCAAAATTTTCTAAAGCCTCTGATCGGTTGACAAAAGTTACGGCAAAAATTGGCTACAACTTTGCGATTTTGATGCCAGCTTTCTTTTTAACAGCTAACATCGCAGTTGTCTTAGCCGTTTACATCGTTGGTCAAAATATTACCGTTCATCCAGCATATTTAGCTGCGATCACTAGTTTTATTTCCTATCTAATGCAAATTTTATTTGCGGTCATCAATGGTGGCTTTTTAATGATCATGGCTTCAAGAGCAAATATTTCACTGGGCCGAATTGGCGAAGTTATGGATACAAAACCAAGTATGACTTATATCGAAGGTAATAATGAACCCGTTGAAGGCGAGATCGAATTTGACCATGTAACCTTCACTTATCCAGGGGATGCAACTCCAACTTTGAAAGATATTAGTTTTAAAGCTAAAGTGGGTGAAATGATCGGAATTGTTGGCGCAACTGGGTCAGGTAAGACAACTTTGGCACAATTGATCGCACGTTTGTACGACCCTGATTCTGGAACTGTCAAAGTTGGGGGAGTTGATGTCAAACAATTGTCAGAGGCTTCTTTACGTAAAACAGTTGCTTACGTCTTGCAGCGGTCAACTTTGTTTTCAGGCACAATTTCTGCTAATTTACGACAAGTTAGATCCGATGCCAATATGGAAACAATGGCCTGGGCAGCCAACATCGCTCAAGCTTCGGAATTTATCGACCGTTTGCCAATGACTTATGATGCTCCAGTTGAAGAACGTTCTTCTAATTTCTCCGGGGGACAAAAGCAGCGACTTTCTATCACCAGAGGAGTTATTGCGGAACCAAAGATTTTGATTTTGGATGATGCGACTTCCGCTCTGGATGCTCAATCTGAAAAACTGGTCCAAGAAGCTTTGGATAAAGATTTGAAAAAGACAACTACCGTGGTTATTGCAGAAAAGATTTCTTCCATTATTAGGGCTGACCATATCTTAGTAATGGATAATGGCCAGATAGTTGGAAATGGCACTCACCATGAATTAGTTGCCAATAATGCTGTTTATCAACAAATTTATCAAACACAAAAGGCACGAGAGGAGGGAATGTCATGAGCGACTTAAAGAATGCTAGTAAATACTATGGCCATTATTTTAAAAGATATTGGTTTGGATTCTTGATGACGGCAATTTTGATTGGCATTTCTACTGCCTGTATCGTTATTGCCCCCACATATTTGGGACGAGCTGTTTCTGAATTAACAACTTACGTTCAACAGTGGACTCATACCGCAACCCATGCTAATGCTAATTTAGGTAATTTTCACAAAACCTTACTGATTTATTTAGGTCTGTATTTAGGTGATGCCGGAACGTTATTCATTGCCAGTTTGATTTTGGCCCGTATCACAGCTTATTCGACTGGTACAATGCGAGTGGGATTATTTAGAAAGATGCAACGGATGCAAGTGCAATACTTTGATTCGCACAGCGATGGTGATATTTTGGCCCGCTATACTTCTGATTTGGATAATATTTTTAATGCTTTGAATCAGGCTTTGATTGAAATCTTTTTATCAGTGGCACAATTTATCGGTTTGTTGATCGTCATGTTTGATCAGAACGTCACGATGGCTTGGGTCACGATGGCTTCCACACCGGTTGCCTTAGTTATCGCAGCCTTTGTAATGAAAAAAGCTAGCGTTGCCGTTAATCAGCAACAAGATGACTTGGGAAGTTTGAATGGTTATATCAATGAACAAGTGACCGCCCAAAAAGTCATCATTACTAATGGCTTGCAGAATGACTCCGTAAAAGGATTTCTCAAGCACAATCAAAAGGTTCGTAACTCAGCTTTAAAAGGTCAAATTTGGTCTGGAGTTTTGAATCCTTTGATGCAAGGGATGTCGCTTTTGAATACTGCCATTGTCATCTTCTTTGGTTCCTGGTTCGCCTTAAATGGTACTTTATCAACTGGGGCAGCTTTGGCCTTAGTGGTGGTCTTTGTTAACTATGCACAACAATACTATCAACCAATTATGTCGTTGACATCGCTCTATGGAATGATTCAATTAGCCATTACGGGAGCGCGCCGAGTCGATGAAGTGAGAAACCAACCAGATGAAATAGAGCCCAAACCTGGTCAAGAATTATCAGGTATTAAGCAAGAATTACAAATTGACGATGTTCATTTCAGTTATTTACCTGGCAAGGAAATTTTACACGGCGTTTCGATTTCAGTTCATAAAGGCGAGATGGTCGCATTGGTAGGACCAACTGGTTCTGGTAAGACGACCGTCATGAATTTGTTGAATCGTTTCTATGATGTTGATAGCGGATCAATTACCATTGATGGGACAGACATTCGCAAATTTTCATTAAAAGCTCTCCGTGAAAATGTTGGAATCGTTTTACAAGACCCTCAACTATTTTCGGGAACGATTGCTGACAATATCCGTTATGGAGATCCAACGGCAAGTATGGAACAAGTAATCGATGCTGCTAAGCAAGCTAATATTCATGAATTTATTACAAGTTTGCCAAATGGATATGAGACAGAGGTTTCCGATGAACAGAGTGTTTTCTCTGCCGGCCAAAAACAATTGATGTCAATTGCGAGAACGATTTTGACCAATCCACAGTTATTGATTTTGGATGAAGCGACATCAAACGTTGATACCGTTACTGAAGCTAATATCCAAGCGGCGATGGATCGAGTAATTCAAGGTCGGACTAGTTTTGTGATTGCCCATCGTTTGAAGACGATTTTGAACGCTGATAAGATCGTTGTTTTGAAGAATGGTTCAATTATTGAACAAGGTAACCATGAAGAATTGCTAAAAGAGAATGGATTCTATGCAGGATTGTATCGGAATCAGATGGTTACAGATTAAATTAAAAAATGCCAACCTCAACTATATTGTGAGATTGGTATTTTTTTTAATTAACACTATTTTGACAACGAATTCAAAACAAGAAAATTACCATTTAAAATTAGTGATGCCTTACGAAGAAGATACGGAACTTTCACGATGATTATTTTAAACTAGTCGTATTTCGGGGATTTCACGTTATCTTTATCTTTATGCTTAGTTTGGAAACCTTCTGTTCGGTAAATCTATTTAAAGATGCCTGTAATTATATGAAATTAGGATTTGTTTCAAGTTTGATTTTGTCTGGGGAATTGTTGGGATACTTTCGCTTTATCTATTTATCCTAATAAATCCAGCAATATTACTGCACATGAGTGATTAATCTGCTTGCTCTCAATATAAGCCGTTGATATACTAAAATCTGTTAAAAAAATATCACAGGGGTAAGTATAGATGAAAAAATTGTTTTTACCAGTTTTGTTAGGATTAAGTTTCTTAATGATTTTATTACCTATTCAAAATATCCAAGCCGTTGCCGATGAACCAGTTGAAAAGGCGCCAGTAAAAACTATTATTGTGGGCGCTGATGACGTTGGTAATAGTAGTCAAGTTCGCGTTTATCAGAAAGTTGATCAAAAAATGAACATTACCAATCGGACTTTGCCAATTGTTGCTAATAATCACTTGAAGCACTGGTATGGTCAGTACATTAAATTAGACGGTCAATATTGGTGGAAAATCGGGGAGAATCAGTACCTTAAACCAGAACGTATCTCAGTCGTTAATGTTGAACGGAATCAGGCCTTGGGATTGACAATTGATAATTACGGCAATTTTAATAATAAAACTGGTGTTTCAATGATCAATGAAGACTAATTATAATAGAAGCATGAATAAAAGCCACCCGTTTTTTGGGTGGCTTTTATTATAAATTAAGTTCGAAGGCTAAGCGGGCGTTGTCTTCATGATTCTCAGCGGGTTCATCGACATAGATCTTACCACGATGAATGTATCCAAAACCTTTAGCCATAGCTTGAAGACGTTTATTGACGGCGTGAGTGTCTATTCTGAAATTACGAACCCCTTGAGCGTAAGCGGCACTGATTAGATTTGATAAGAAGAAATGGCTGAGATGTTGACCAGCAAAGGCTTTTCCAATTGCAATGCGATGGATTGTAGCATACGGATCAGTAGTATTGTTCCAAGAACCTCCGATGATTTCGTCATAACTAGGTTCATTACCGACAATCAAAGTGGCCGTACCAGCAACTTTTTGATCAACTATCAAGACGAAACACTGCATGGCCGCAATATCCTTGGTCAAAATTTCACTATTAGGGTAGCCGCCTTGCCATTGAACGCTACCGTCAGCTTTTAACAGAGCCTTAGCTTCATCAATAATGTTCATAATTTCTGGTAGATCTTTTATCGTTGCTTTTCTAATATAAATTAAACTCATTAATTTTTTCCTTCTATTCTAAATGGTAATTGCTAAGCTTCAGTTAGGTCGATAATTTGATAGTCATAGCCTAAATTTTTCACGAACTGTAAAACATCATCTGATGCCACAAAAATAGTACTGGTGTTGATATTGGGATGAAAACTCATTCGCGCTTCACTCAAGATTTCTTTATCGAAGTAGACTCTGACATCATGATCTTTATTATTCAAAAGTCCAAAGATGGAAACAATTCCGGGTGCCAGGCCAAGTTTTTCTGCCAACAGGTCGTCATGCCCCATTTTTGGTCTCTTGGCACCAGTCAAAGTCTCAAATTGCTTGAAATCAAGTCGTTTGCTGTCATCCATGACTAACAGATAACATGCGGTCTTTTTCTTATTGGTGAGAAACATCGTTTTGGTGCGGACACCTTCGATTCCCTCAATGAATTTATCCGCTTCCTCAGTAGTGTGGGCGATAGGGTGATGAACAATTTGATATTTGATCTTCATTTCATCAAGAGCCTGTTCAACTTGTTCTGCTGGTTCCATAAAGCTGCCCTCCATAATTAAAAAAATTTAATTTAATTATACTCTAAATAAAGGCTAGTTTTAGGACTTTCGCATAAATTGAGATACAGAAATTTTTGGTTACCATGGTATAATTAAAGCCGCGTAATTAACTAGTTTGACGTGGAGGCGCGTAATGGCAACTAAAGAAACACAAACTAATTTGAATGAATTGGCGAAACCGGTTCATCAACAACTTAATCAATATCGAGTTCCTCAAATTCAAGCTGTATTGTCGCTTCTGGATGAAGGAAATACGGTTCCATTTATTGCTCGTTATCGAAAAGAGCGCACAGGTGCTTTGGATGAGGTAGCTATTCGGGCAATTGAAGATGAGGCTAGTCGCTTATTGAAGCTAAATCAACGTCGTGAAGATGTTTTAAAATTAATTCAAGAACAGGGTAAATTGACTCCTGATTTGAAGCAACAATTAGAACAAGCTATAGTTTTACAACAAGTAGAAGATCTCTATTTGCCTTATAAGCAAAAGCGTCGTACCAAGGCTACGATTGCTCGGGAAGCTGGCTTGGAACCGTTGACTAAGTGGTTACTAACTTTTCCTCAAAATAATCTGGACAGTAAAGCTACAGACTTTATTGATCCCAATAAGGATCTGCCTGATTTGGATTCCGTTTGGGCAGGAGTACACGAAATTTTGGCGGAAACTTTTAGTGAGAGAGCTGATTTTAGAGAATGGGTTCGGGGTTATACTTGGCAAAATGGTGCTTTAACTAGTAAGGTCAAACGTGGAGCCAAAGAAAAAGATGAACAACAAGTTTATCAAACTTATTATGACTTCACGCAAGCTTTGAAGCAGCTGCCGCCATATCGAATTTTAGCCATTAATCGGGGTGAAAAAGAGAAGATTTTAACTGTTGGAATCGAGGTTGATACGGCACAAATTCTTCGTTATGGCCATTCTAAATTGATAGGACGTCACCAAGGTCCTGCTGTAAAGAGAGTCGAGGAAGCCTTTGAGGACAGTTATAAACGTTTTATTGGACCCGCTATTGAAAGAGAACTGCGTCGTCAATTAACTGAAACTGCTGATGATCATGCAATTCAAATTTTTGGTAAAAATCTTTATCACCTTTTAATGCAGGCACCTTTGAAAGGTAAAGTAGTAATGGGCTTTGATCCTGCATATCGAACCGGGTGTAAGCTAGCTATTATCGACGCAAACGGACGATTCTTAGCCAAACAAGTTATCTATCCGCATAAACCAGCCAGCAGTGAAAAAAGGGCAGAAGCTGCACCAATTTTCAAACAATTATTAGAAAAGTATAAGGTTGAAATGATTGCGATTGGTAATGGGACTGCCAGCCGTGAATCGGAGGAATTTGTCAGTCAAATTTTGAAGGCTTTGCACCAACCAATCTATTATGTGATCGTCAATGAAGCCGGAGCTTCAGTATATTCAGCCAGTGCAAATGCTCGAGCAGAATTTGGAGATCTGCATGTCGAAGAACGTTCAGCCATCAGTATTGGCCGCCGTCTGCAAGATCCTTTAGCGGAATTGATTAAAGTTGATCCTAAAGCGATTGGTGTCGGTCAGTATCAGCACGATGTCCCTGAAAAGTCGTTAGATGAACAGTTGGATCGAGTTGTGGAAACAGCGGTTAACCAAGTTGGTGTCAATTTGAATACCGCTAGTCCAGAACTATTGACTCATATTTCAGGATTGACGACTACGACAGCGAAGAATATCGTGAAATATCGAAATGAAAATGGAACTTTTGACAGTCGTAAAGTCTTGAAGTCGGTACCACGTTTAGGACCTAAAGCTTATCAGCAAGCGGTCGGTTTCTTGAGAATTATTTCTGGAAGTGAACCACTAGATAATACCGATATTCATCCTGAAAGTTATCCCGCCGCTCATCAGCTTTTACAAGGGATCGAGGCTACACCAGATTCCTTAGGTACGCCTGAATTACAACAGAAATTGAGTAAGTTGAATAAGGTAGAATGGTCACAAAAATTAGCTATTGGGGAAGCAACTTTGACTGATATTATGGCTGGCTTGAGTAAACCAGGCCGTGATTTACGTGATAGCATGCCAGCCCCACTATTGCGACAAGATGTTTTAACTATGGCTGATTTGAAGCCGGGAATGGAATTGCAAGGAACGGTTAGAAATGTGATCGACTTCGGTGCTTTTGTTGATATCGGGGTTAAACAAGATGGCCTAGTTCATATTTCCCAATTATCGGATCATTTTGTCAGTGATCCTAGTACCGTTGTGACCATTGGTGATATTGTGAGCGTCTGGGTCCTAAGTGTCGATGAGAATCGAAATCGAATCCAATTGACGATGCGCAAGGATAATAAGAATTGATAAGTAAAGGCCAACTCTTATATTGATAAATCAATGAATGCAAATTTTTAAAAAGTAGATATGATTGAAGTGAACCTATAGTTTGATATCAGCCGAACTATGGGTTTTTCTTTTGGTTGAATTTGTTGTTTACGAGATATTTGGTTATTATCGATGGGTTATAAAAAATATATTAATAAGCTTTCCAATCAAGGAATTGTCAGCACAGAGGATACTAAACGAACTAATAAGCATCCTTTGTTGAACGAAGAGATGAACTCGATTCATACTCTGGGAAAATTTGTTGAGCAAGAACAATTGATCCAAGATTATGAGAAATTAATTAAAGAATGGATACAGGATCAGTAATCTTTAAGTGAAACAATAAATAGGACCATGAATTTTCATAAAATTCATGGTCTGTTTTTATGCCAAAAAGCATTTCTATTCAAAATTCAAAAAAATTATTTTCATAACTTGAAACAAACTTATCGTTTGTATAAGGTAATATTTATATCAAGAAATAAATAAGGGAGTAACATATTATTAATGAAAATGAAGAAGGCGAATATTTTATCATGCGTTGCAATTAGTACTGTTGTATTATCAGGGATGGGAATCACAAATGTGAAAGCTAGTGATGATACAGCAATATCAATTCAAAAGGTGGCTGAGAAGTCACTCAATCCAGAAGTTCAAAATGGTGGCAAAGTCAGTGACGACTTTCAAGACGTATCTAAAAACAATTTGGGATACGCTTCTAAATTCCATATCTTTGCTAAAGAAGCAACTTTAAACGCACATACAAATGGAAACCTTGCGGTTGGATCTTTGTTCGGAAATGTTAACTTTGGGACAAACATTACGGATGAAAAATTATTGGATAAAGATATTTCTTATGTTCAAGAAGTAAAAAATATGTCAGAAAGCTCATTCGTTAGTTCCAACGATCACCGTACAAATAAGGTGATTTTTGGAGAAGCAAATGACGTTGAATTGGGCAAAGACAATACTTCTCCACTAGTTAATGAAACCCCAATCAATCACTTGCTTAATAATGAAATTTTCCAAGATAAAGATTCAAACGAGTATTTAGATTTTGACCAAGAATTTATTAATTTGGAAAGCAAATCAGCAGGTTTAGTTTCGGCGAATTCTAAGACAATTACTAATGCTGATTTTTCAGACCAAAACCAACGAGTAATTGATCTTAGTGATTTTGAAGTTGATACGAACAATCAAATCGTGATCAATTTAGATCCCGAAGTTTTGAATGCCAATACACCTTTAACAATTTCAGGATTATCAGCTGACAAAGGTGGCACTTCAATTATTATCAACGTTGACACTAAGGGGCAAAATCCTTATGCAATGAATTCTCAAATTAAATTGAGATTCAATAATGGCGCAGAAAATCCTATCGAACGACCAAATCAAGAAACAGAATATTTTGACGACAACCACTTGCTTTGGAATTTTTATGATAGTACAAACGCTAACAAGCAATTTGATGGTGTGATTGAAATGAATAATACATTCCAAGGAAGTGTATTGGCTCCAGATGCCACAATCAATATTCATCACAATTTAGACGGTAATATCGTAGCTGAACAGGTGAATGTTGTTGGTGGCGAAACTCACAGATGGGACTTGCAAGATAACAACAATATTGTGACTGTGCCAGAAGAGCCAGGCGAACCAGATGAAAACAACGAAGGGAATGAATTAGTTGACCCTGGCTTTACAATTGATCCAACACCAACAAGTCCAGAGCCAGAACCTGATGGAAATGTGGATGACGATGATCAAGAGATTATTATCAACGGTGGTTCAGAGGGAAATTTAGACTTTAATGGTAATAATGAAGAAAAAACATTATCTTCAATAAATAGAGGTAGTGGTTTGGTTCCATTAACTAATACTGCACAATCAAATGATACAAGTTCGGCAAGTGGGTCAAGTAGATTGCCACAAGCTGGTGCTGCTAGTGGTATTTTGATGACAGTTGCTGGTGTGATTATGTTGGGATTAAGTATTGTGTTTAAGAAAGTAAGAATGGATAAGTAAGGGCAACTCTTATATTGATAAATCAATGAAAGCAAATTTCTAAAAAATAGATATGATCGAAGCAAACCCTTAGTTTGGATATCAGCCGAACTAAGGGTTTTTGTTTTGGTTAATTTTGTTGTTTATAAGCTATATTTTTCAGTCATACTCGAGTTACAAATTAAAAAAGAAGTAGACAAAAGGTCTTAAAAAAAAGTAAGGACTCAAACATCGTGATTTCAGAATGATATCAATATTTTTTTTCAATTTTTAAATTAGGTTTAATAGGGATTAACTTTGTCGGTTATATGCCCAAACAGTCAACGGTGCGAAAATCAGGACAATTGCGAGGCCAAAGATTAAAACGGTCCAAGCAGTGTTAGGAAATGTGCCTTTTATTAAAATTTGGCGGATAGCGGTGATGACATAAGTCATGGGATTGAGATTGGCAATGATTTGTAAGACTTTAGGTAAAGTTTTGATAGGGATGAAAGCATTGGATAAGAATGACAATAATAACATGGTCATCAAGGAAATACTTTCAACCATTGTGGCACTTTTTGCTAATAGTCCAACCAAAGCATAGATCCAGGAAATTGCCCAGCCAATGAAGATAGCTAGCAAGATAATGACAATGATCCAACCAAAATTAACATTGGGACGCCACCCCATTAAATAACCAGTTGTTAAAGAGGCAATGGTGGCAATAAAGAGTCTTGAGATATCGGCCAATAATTGTCCTGCTAGAGGAGCAACATGGGCAATCGGCAAGGACTTGAAACGATCAAAAATTCCAGTTTCCATATCTTCTCTGATTTGGGTACCAGATCCGGAAGCAGCAGATAAAATAGTTTGAATTAAGATACCAGGGACGATTGTTGGTAAATAGGCGTGCACTCCTCCGGCGATGGCACCTCCAAAAAGATATCCAAACAGTAAGGTGAACATAACTGGTTGAATGATGACATCCATGAATTGATCGGGATTGTGTAGGGTTTTTAATAAGTTTCGATGAGCCATCGTGATGATATTTTGAATTATATTAATACGAGTTTGTTTGATTTCCATAGTTGTATTTGCTCCTTATTTAATTTTTACCAACAGTCAAGTCCATGAAGACATCATCAAGAGTAGGTTCTTGAATGGTCAAATCAGAAATAATGATTTGGCCTTTCTTTAATTGTGCCAAAACGTTGATTGCCTGGTCCGTATTTTTAAACTTAGTAATGATGGTGTTATCGATTATCTTGGGCTTGGTGCTCAATTCAGATTGAAAGATTTGTATTGCGGCTGTTAAATCAAGACTTCGATCGACTTTTAAAGACAAAGTTGCTTCACCGGTCTCACGTTTTAATTGATCGGGAGTTCCAATTTTGATGAGTTTTCCATGATCGATGACAGCTACTCGGTCGGCCAAATTGTCGGCTTCTTCGAGATATTGGGTGGTTAAAAAGATAGTTGATCCTTGTTTAACTAAGCTTCTAATTGTGTCCCACATTTGTGAACGTGTACGGGGATCGAGGCCAGTGGTCGGTTCGTCTAAAAAAATCAGTGCGGGACGGGTGATCAAACTGATCGCTAAGTCCAGTCTTCGTCTCATACCACCAGAAAAATCCTTGATTGATTTGTCAGCGCTCTTTTCCAGCGAAAATTCTTGGAGTAGTTCTTGAGATCTTGCCAAAGCAGCTTTTTTACTAAGACCATTTAATCTTGAAAATATTAGGAGATTCTCCTTAGCCGAGAGATCTTCGTCTACCGAGGCATATTGTCCAGTCACACCAAAAGTACTCCGAGCAGCTTTGCCATTTTTTTGAATATCATGACCAAAAATAGTGATTTCACCAGAACTTGGTTTCAATAGCGTGGTTAACATTCGTAGAATAGTGGTCTTACCAGCACCATTTGGTCCTAATAGGCCGAAGACTTCGCCTTTCTTAACAGTAAACGAAACATCGTCAACGGCAGTTTGTTGCATAAATTTTTTTGATAAATGATTGACTGTAATTGCATTCTTGGCTTGCATATTTTAATAACCTCTTTTTGAGAAAAATAATCAGGTCTACCTGACGAAATACATTGTAAGGTGTCCCTGATTAAAAAGCAAGAGATTTATTCAGGTAGACCTGAATTAAATCAGATTAGCGAGTATAATATGACATGGAGGAATTGATCAATGGCAGATTTAATTAATCAAGGTAAGACCGCCGGCAAATTAGTCGAGTTTGGGATGTTACAGAATATTGCTGAAGATGATGCTCAGCGCAAAATTGATTATAAAGCTCTCTTTCAAGGCCAAGGGAAAATATTGTTAGCATTATCCGATAATAATAATTTGTCACAAAAAGATTTAGTTGAACGACTTAATATGACACCACAGTCGGTCGCCGAATTTGTTCGTAAACTGGAGAGTCGGGGATTAGTATCACGGAAAAAGTCAACCACTGATAAACGGGTGACAATCGTTAGTTTAACTGAAGCTGGTCGTTTGGAAATAGATAAGAGTATGCAAGTTATTCCCAAGTACTTACGGGCTTTGAGTGACGAAGAGCTGCAACAGTTTAATAATATTTTAGATAAAATAAATGAACAGATGTATCGCGACATAAAAGATGCAGATCCTACCTTGCATAATAAGTATCATCAACTCATGCTGAATCATGTGATGGCTAAAATTCGTGATGATAAAAGAGAACCATAAACATTATTTACTTGGAGTTTTGGATATGAATTGAAAAATGCACTCTCTGTATTGTTTCCAATATAGAGAGTGCATTTTAGTACTAGCTTTATTTGATGTTTTTTAGTTAGATTGTAAAGACACCATTATTAAGTGGTAATTCAACAACAACATTATCAGTTAAAGAAAATTCTTGAACCGACTCAAAAGATTTCTTAAAATCAGTTGCTTCATCATCGCTGAAGAGTTTGATAACTTTTTTCATAATATCGTCTTTTTCCATTGAAGTATTAAACTTGTAAAAATCTAATACTTTTTGAGTAGAGTTCATCGCCACAAAAGTATGGCTACTGTTAGTGCTGGTATACAGATAACAGACATTATCTAGATAGCCAGTTGGCTCCTTCTTATAAAGTTTCAAATTATCTAATCCAATATTCGTTAATTTAACAAACTTAGTTTGCTTATCCATGATCGTGACCTTCATTTTCGTTTGATTTTGAGTGGTTTCTATTAAGTTATTCTGCAGAACTTTGTTCAATGTGTCAAATGTCTCAGGACTAATTGACAGTTTAATTTGAAGATGCTATCTTAAAGCTAATAAAATATGAGGTAGATGCTATATGGACATTGTTCGTTAAGATTTAGAGAATATGAAATAAAAGTAGTTAAATAACTGCTTATTTTGTGTACCCTAATGCTTAGCAAACAATGAAATTGGCGCAATATGCTTTTTTCTATTTGTGATGCAATCGGGTGATTGTGTCATTTTTTTTTGCAAGTTTTAGGAGACACCACTTGTAAAGGAAAAGAAAATTGGAAATTAATTTAAAAAAATATGGTTTAACAGAAGATATTGAAAATATGGCATTAGCTTATCCTCACTTAATTCTCGCAAGGGTGACCGAACAACATCGTTCCCTTTATCGAATAGTTACAAAAAAGGGATTTAGTCAGGCTAAAATTGCTGGTAAGTTGCAATATCAAATAACGAATGTGATGGCTTATCCCGCTGTTGGTGATTGGGTTATGATCGATGAAAATTCAGACGTCGCCATCATTCAACAAGTTTTGACCCGCAAAAGTGTCTTAACTCGGGAAGTTTCGGGAAATAATGACGGTCAAATTATTGCTAGTAATATTGATGTGGTTTTTATCTGTATGTCTTTGAACAATAATTTTAATGTTCATCGCATAGAGCGCTATCTGACGATTAGTTGGGAAAGCGGTGCCTTACCAGTAGTAGTTCTGACAAAATCAGATCTATGTGATGATCTACCAGAAAAATTACATCAGTTGGAAGATGTTTGTTTGGGTGTTGATATCATCATCTGTTCAGCTAAGAATCAAGAAGGTTATAGTGATTTATTAAAATTTACTACTCAAAATAGAACAGTTGCTTTCGTTGGTTCTTCAGGTGTTGGTAAGTCAACTTTGATTAATTGGTTAGCTGGTGAAGACAAACTAGTTACGAATGATATTCGGACATTTGATGATAAGGGACGGCATACCACCACTTTTCGTCAGTTATTATTGTTGCCTCAAGGCGGAGTAGTAATTGATACCCCAGGCATGCGGGAATTACAAGTTCAAGTCGGTGATTTGTCCAAGACGTTTAGCGATATTGAACAATTGGCTGTCCGGTGCAAATTTAGAAATTGTTCTCATCAAACTGAGCCTGGATGTGCGGTCAGACAAGCGATTGCAGAGGGGACTTTGAGCCTAGATCGTCTGGAAAGTTACTTTAAATTGCAGCGAGAAATGTCATATGATGGCATGAATTCCCGCCAATTAGAAAATGATAAAATAAATCGAATGTTTGGCAGTAAACAGCAGATGAAGCAAGTCCGTAAACATATCAAGCACATTAGAAAATAAGCTGCATGAGCAGAAAAAGTCAAATCGGGTTAGTAAAACTTATTTTTAAGACTCATACTTCATTTTCTATTATTATTTGTGATTATTTCAACGTATAATATCAGTACAACAAAACTTATAGAGGTGTCAGAATGTTTATTAATGTTGTTCAAAAAGCACAGTCCTTATTCAAAGATTATCCAATGAAAGAAGATAAGCAAACTGCTTTAGCAAATCCAGTTTTTTCGTGGCATGTGAAGTACTTGACTTATAATCGCAAAAAGGTAGTGATTTTTAGTCATGATGCCAGTACTTTGACGGTTGTCATATTTGATGTCAACGCCAAAAATCGTTCACAAATGAAAGCTAGATTTGAGGAGCAGCTAGCGGAGGTATGTCAAAATATGGGGATTTCACAAGCAACGCTTAATGAATATTTAAAAACTGCCGGAGATTGGCAAATTGGTCCAACTGTCAATCGGAGTCAAGTTGGACATCTGAATGAAGTATCGATGGTAGTAGAACAATATTTGGATGCTAACGAAACGGATGAAGTATTGCTTTCAAATGATTTGACTAGCTCAGTCCGAAATTTGGATTCAGACAATTTTGTTCACTACAGCTCTGTACCGGAGGCGTTAGCGGTAAAGAATCTCGTTTGGCATAAGGCTAAAGTAAATTCTAAAAAAGTTGATAATACACATTTGCAAGATATCTGTAAAAAATTAAAAGAAGCGGCCGTTACAGCGAAAAAGTATTCATCTTCTGATGATTACGAAAAAATTGATCAACAAATTATCACGATAGGAAATTTGAATGATGAACTGATTGCTAGTTTCAGTGATTATCTTAAAGACGATTATTCTAAAAAGACGGTCAAATCGCATCAAAATATGCTGAAGTTATATTTGAATGAATATTTAGCTTATCATCTTAAAACTCTTTTTGACGATGATGCCTCATCAGTGGGTGATTTATACTTTCATGGCAGCAGTATGACCGAGGTAAAGCAAGTACAGCGGAGTATGAATAAGTTATATCAATTTTTAGCGCAGCAGGGATTGATCGATGGTGACTTTGTTAAAGAAATGAAGGAATTAATGAAATCTTCAATTTGGTAAGTTGAAGGAGTTTGGTATTAATTATTTTAAATTTTTGTAGATAATAAAACAGCTCACAATCATTACGACTGTGAGTTGTTTTTTAGGTTCTTTGTTAAATCGTGTTGGCAAGACTTAGACTCCGACTTTTTAACTGTTTTTAATAACTAATCCGGTAATTACATCGGCACAATCTTCACAAGCATCGAGAATTTTTTCAAAACCCGAGTAGAGCTTTTGCCAACGGATCACGTTGATAGGGTCTGTTTCTGTTGAAAAAAGAATACTTAAATTTTGGTTGTGAAGGTCGTCACCTTGAGATTCAATTTTATTAGCGTTTTCGATATTTTGATTCAACATCTTAGAATTTTTAAAATGGGAGAATTCTTTGACGGCTTGTGAAACATCCAGAACGGCAGCACTAATCAACTTCATGAATTGATCGGTATTAGGACGTAATTCTTGAATGTGCAAGTAAGCGAATTCATATGTTAAACCGTCGATCCCATCAATGATGTTATCTAGTTTATCGACTAATTGGACAATATCTTCACGATCGATTGGCGTGATGAAAGAAATATATAACTCATGCATGATTTTTTTAACTTCATCATCGCCATCGCTTTCAATTTTGTGAATCGTCTCGCTTTTTTGTTGCCAAGGCTGAGTATCAAAGTTATTGATGATTTCATCTAGGACCTTGCTAGCTGCCAAGGCATCATCAGCTAAATGTTCCATTGCTTTAAAAAAATCGAATTCTTTTTTTCGTAACATTTTAAATCCTCCTTAAAATATCGCAATAAAAAGTTTTGCCATCAAGTAGGCGATAATTCCACAGCCCGGAAAGGTCAAAATCCAAGCTAGTACCATATCGTAAACTATTTTCCAATCGACAGATGACAAACGTCGAGCAGCTCCAGTACCCATAATGGCGGTAGTTTTTGTGTGAGTGGTAGAAACAGGGATACCAAAGATTGAAGATAGAAATAAGGTTATGGCAGCGCTTAAATCAGCTGAAAAGCCTTGGTACTTTTCCAACTTGACCATATCCATTCCCACTGACTTGATAATTCTCATTCCACCGATCGATGTGCCGATACCCATTGTGACAGAGCAGAGGACCATGACCCAGATAGGAATGCTGAAGCCGTTACCAGTCTTTTCGACTAAATTGTTGTAATAAAGCGTTAACATGAAGACACCCATAAATTTTTGCCCGTCTTGAGCCCCGTGAAGAAAAGCCATTGCCATAGCGCTGACAGCTTGACCGATTGTAAAGATTTTATTTGCTAGTAGACGATTGACACCTTTAAAAATAAAAATAATTAATTTGGTGATCAAATAGCCGCCACCTAGGCCTAAAACAGTTGAAACTACCAAGCCAATGATGACTTTTAACCATTCGTTGGGATTTACCGCATCCAAACCACCTAAGGCCATGGCTGCACCTGTTAAACCAGCAATCAGGGCATGTGATTCACTGGTTGGAATCCCAAACCACCAAGCCATCACCGCCCAACTGACGATAGCAAACAGCGAGGCCGCTAAGGCAATTTGACTCGAGTTGCCAGCACCATCAAAACTGACAATATTGCTGATAGTTTCCGCCACTTGAGCATTGAACAGGGTCATAAAAAGTGCGCCCAAAAAGTTCATGACAACTGCCATGGCAATGGCAACATGTGGCCGTAAAACTCGAGTTGACACAGCAGTAGCAATCGCATTTGTAGCATCTGTCCACCCATTAACGAAGATGACTCCCATTACCAGTACAATTGTAACGATCAGTGCAATAGACATAAGATCACCCACCTTGATTTTATGAATAAAGAATACGCTTTCTTGTGAAAATCATAACATGAACTTTGGTTAAAACCTATATCAAAATTGCGACTAAGAATAACTTATTTTTTTCGGGTTATCAATTATGAGCCAAACGATTGTAAATTGAGGCTAAAGACTTTAAAGGGGCGCCATGAACTACAGAGAATTTTTTGACTTTAATTGATTAAAAATTTTACTAAGTGATGATAATTGCTTATTGAGAAAATTAGGGGAGGCTAGTAAAAAAGCACTCATCAAAATGGATTATTGATGGGTGCTTTTGAAAATATTGTAATTAATGTGGCAATGAATATTTAGTATATGGGGATTAGTAGTTTTTCAAATGTGAACTAGTTTATAAAAAAACAGCCGGTTCAAAAATTTTTTACTTATTATTTGCCTATTGCTCACTGAATTTTTTAGCAATGGCTTCATAAATATTGATGTACTGTAGATAGTCATCTTCAAATAAATATTCATTTACTTGGTGAGCAGTTTCATTTCCTGGTCCTGCAACAATTACATCCAGGTCGTGGTTAGCTTCCACAAATTTGGAGGCATCAGTACCACCAGGAGCTCCAACCGTTAAAATGTTAGTATCAAGAACTTCTTTGTAGCTTTCTTTAACTAATTTTACAAAGTTAGAATTGATGTCAGTTTTGACTGGCCAGTTGCTGCTGAGTAGTTGGAATTCAAGTTTCATTTTGGGATCAGCTTGATTCATTTTATCGATAATACTCTTCAAATCAGCAATTATTTCATCATTACCGTGTTCAGGAATCGTTCTGATCTTGACAGTCATTTCAGCGTAATCAGGGATGGTATTTTCTTGTTCACCAGCATTGAGCACTGTCACAGATGGCTTAGTTGTGCCTAAAATATCATCTTCTGTTTTGACTAATTCTTGGAAGTAAGCACTCTGTTGATTATAGTAGGCAATCAAATTATCCAAGGCATTGATACCGACTTCAGGCATAGAACTGTGTGCGGCTTTACCATGAGAGATAACTTTGTAGGTTACGGAACCTTTGTGAGCACAAAAAGCCGCTATTCGTGATTCCGATTTCTTACCATTAGTCTCAATCATTCCAGTGGCAATCATTTGATCCATCACAAGTTTAGATGAAGCGTTGCTTGGTTCACCAACGATTAGAGCAGATAGGTCATCAGCGTAGCCTTCTTTAGCTAATTTGTCAGCACCGAGTTCGCCTTTTTCCTCACCAACAGTGGCAATAAATTTAATATTGCCTTTAAAATTGTCATCTTCATGAAGTTCAATCATCGCAATGGCTAATCCAGCTAGACCACCTTTCATATCGGTAGTTCCACGGCCAAAAATTTTGCCATCAATGTGTTTGGGATTAAATGGACCATAATTCCATTTACTGTCATCTACAGTTGAAACGACATCTTCGTGTCCAGTAAAGCCAAGTACCTTACCAGAGCCATCACCGATTGAAGCTATTAAATTATAGCGATTGTCAGCATATTGGTTTAATTCGGCTTTAATGCCATTTTTTTCGAATAAATTTTTGAGATAGTTAGCTACAAGTTCTTCGTTTCCATTAACTGTGTTCAACTTTATTAAATCGTCTAAAACACTTAAACGTTGTGCTTTGTCCATTTGTTACCCCTCCAAGATAATGTATAATGTTACTAATAGATGTTTCAGTCTTTATTTTAGTATTAATTTTATAAAATGAATAATAAAAGGGTGCGAAAAATGAAATTATTGATGAAATTAGATTTATGGCTAGGTATTATGCTTCTAGTTGTTGCCCTGCTAGGGTTTATTTTCAAATGGTTGAGTAACGGAAATTTGATTACTACGGCAGTGGCTGGGGGAGTCTTGTTGCTAATTGCAGGAACAGCCGATATCGATAAGCCTAATAAATAGATGTTTCTACAAAAACAAGGACAAAAACTGGAATTATTTTTTTCCTTGTTTTGTATAATTGAGTCTGTGCAAAGAAAAAGAACCATATCGATTAGTATATGATTCTTCAAAAACGGTCTTAAAGACCTCTATTTTGTATTAGTTGACTTTCTTGCGACCATCGGGGGTGTACTTGTTGTTTTGATGTCTACGATATAAGTAATATATCCCACCGATAATTGCCAGAACAAGTGCTAGTGGCAAAATTATATGAATGAAGATTGAGAATAAAAGCAGGGCAATGAAGAAGCCCAAAACGTATTTCCAAATATTGTTCATTTAATTCTCCTTTTTTATTGTGACTTAGATTTTATTCATATTTACTTTTAAAGTCAAGTAAAAGAGTTTTTGGTTGACTTTAGAGCTAAAAGCGTTTAATGTAACAGTTAGTCGCTACCTCTTAGATATACGGAACATAAAGGAGGCGTGAATAATATGAAATATAGAATTCTTTTAGATCTTAAAGATCAATTATTCACTGCAGTTGATGTTAATGATAGCAACCACTTTGGTAACGGTACAACCATTGAAAAAGCTATCGACAATCTAAAAAATAAAGCTGCTTAAAGATATTATTGCCAATGACTTATGTCATTGGTTTTTTTATTATTCGGGATTATCTACGGCAAAATCACCAAAAGTAGCATTAACTGCTTTAGCCAGTGCATGGGGTTCGATCAAAATTGATTGACCGATTTTACCGGCCGAAACAATAATTTTTTCCGAACGTTCAGCCTCACTGTCAAAGAAAATTGGATAATTATGTAGGGAATGGATTCCTACCGGGCTATTAGCTCCATGTTCAAAGCCACTCGTTTTAACAAGATCTTTCAGTGGAACCATGCCGACTTTTTTATTTCCTGACAATTTGGCTAACATCTTGTAGCTCAAGTGTTTGTCTAAGGGTAACATGCCCACAAGAGGGCCAGTCTTATTACCAGTTAAGACAAGTGTTTTATATATTTTGTATCCATCCCGAGTACTTTTATCAGTGACTAACTCTTGAGTGTCACCATCAGATTCTGTTTCAAAAGTCATCGGTACGTAGTCGATTTTTTCCTTATCGAGGATCTTTTCGACTAATGTTTTTTGGATCTTTTTCTTTTTGCTCATAATTATTTCAACCCCTAAATCATCGTTACGTAGTATATAATAACAAAGCTAGTATTTTTTAAAAGGATTGAAGCTTTGGTTGGTAGAAAAATATTTCTTCTTTTCAAACCCATTTTCACTCGATTGTTATATAATTATTAGCGATACAACAGGATAAGGAGCGGTTAGCATGAGTTTTTTCAAGAAAAATCAAGAAGATCCTGCCAAGAATGATTTTAGTAAAATTTCTCAAGAAATTAAGAATAGTCCTAAAAAATTATCTGAGGCTCAAAAATTATTTAAAGATAATGAATCTTTAAGAAAGAAAGTTGTCGGTCGGCCAGGAGAAGATCTCGACGTAAAAGATAAGAAGTAATTGATGTTTTAAGCGAGTGTGCATACAGTTTGAAGGCAAGGTCCTAAAGTTTTTTGGGACTTTGCCTTTTTCTTTGTCTGCAAAATAATTTTTTACGTTTTTTATTAAAAATAAAATAAATAAAATTGAACAAATATATTTATCAAAGTGATAAAAATTGAAAATCAACTTAAATAGTTAAGAAAACGCATTAAATAGCCGTTTGGGCCTCTTTATAAAATTTGATTTTATTTTTTCTTCATATTATATGTCTTTCTCTGTGAAAGTTATTTAAATTATATGTCTTTCTCTGTGAAAGTTATTTAAACATGATCAAAAGAAACCAGCGTACATTTCCAGTAAAAAGCAAAGTATATTTTTTAATTACTCCGATTAAAGATTTTGCCTTTTTTTCCAATCATTAGCCTTCATATCATATTTAACTTATTCTTTGCATAACTTAAAACGTATGCTATAGTGTTGAAAAAGGAAATGGGGTGTATCATTATGGCAACAAAGACAAGCAAATATCGAATTTTAGAGACGAATGTTCTATTAGAAAGATTTGTAACATACAATGAGGTCTTTACAGAGTATTTTAAAACGATGAAAGTGATCGAAAGAGGTGAGGCTCTTCGGTATGAAACTTATTCGCGGTTAGCTGATAATTACATTTCTAATATTCATCGCTTTATGAAACTGTGCATGTCGTATGTCGAAAAATACCATCTTCAAAATAGTCGGATTGCCGAGAAAATGAATAACTATTTTGTGGAATTGATTGCTGCATTGCAATGTTTAGATTTAGAGAATAATTCCTTAAATCATCTGAGTTGGGAGCAAGCTCGGAGTAAAATAGATAGAAGTCGGGATGAATTTGTTAATTCGATTAACTTTTTCGTCAAATAAAGGCGGGAACGTCTTTTTTTTATGGCCATTTTTTAGTAATCTTATTAATAATGGAGGAACGTTTATGCTTTGGAAAAAAATATCAGTTGCGATCCCAAAAGATTTTGACCAAGAAATTATCTCTGACATTTTTATGCGTGTTGGAGCCAACGGGACAGAAATGGTTGACGATGACAAGACCGACGTCAAAACAAAGATCAATTCCTATTTTGATGAAAATAATTACCACGACGAGATTTTGAAAAATTTACAACAGGAAATCAAGCGTCTGCCAGAATTTGGTTTTGATGTGACAGGTGTTGAAATTTCCGTCAGTGAACTTGATGACAGTAGTTGGGAAAACGAATGGAAGCAGTATTACCACCCCGTTAAAATCAGCCGTTATTTGACCGTCGTTCCTAATTGGGTAGACTATCAACCACAACATCCGGATGAACATGTGATTGTAATGGACCCAGGCAAGTCATTTGGGACCGGGACTCATCCGACGACTTATTCATGTATGCAAGCTTTAGAGCTCATTTTGGGCGATGCTCATTCACTTTACGATGTAGGAACTGGTTCGGGTATCCTTTCAATACAAGCTCGGTTATTGGGTGTCAAAGATATCAAAGCGTACGATCTTGACCCTGAAGCTGTTAGAGCAGCTAAAGAGAATATTCAATTGAATCCTGGTTGTGAAGATATTGAAGTTTACCAGAATTCATTGTTAGACGGTGTCAATGGCAAAGTTGATGTGATTGTGGCGAATATGTTAGCCGATGTGATCGAACAATTTATTCTTGATTTAGACAGTCATTTGAATCAGAATGGATTTGTGATTTTGTCAGGTATCATCAATGAAAAAGAAGCAATAATCACTCAGCAAATGGAAGACCAAGGTTTTATCGTCTTGGAAGCTTTCCACTTAAAAGGTTGGTCAACGATGATTTGTAGAAGAAAAGAAGAGTTTGAGGCGGAAGATGGAGCAATACTTCGTTAAAAATAAAATTAAAGACACTAATTATCTAGTAGACGATTTGGAAACATACAAGCATGTGATCAAAGTGTTGCGTCATAAAAAAGGTGATGTCATTAACTTGGTAGATGTTGACCAAAATCTATTCCACGCTACGATTGTGGGAATTGACAATGATCACCAAAGCTTTGAAACGACCACTCAATTGTTGGATAATCCTACAACTGAAATGCCGTTAGATGTGACGGTGGCTTGTTCATTATCAAAAAAAGATAAGATCGAGTGGATCACACAGAAGTCAACTGAATTAGGAGCAAAGCGGATTATTTTCTTTGATTCTAAGTATTCGATCATGAAGTGGAAACCAAATGTCGTTGAAAAAAAGCTTGCCCGTTTGAACGAGATTGCTAAAAATGCGTCGCAACAGTCCAAACGAAGAATTATTCCCGAAGTTATTTATCTGGATAAATTAAGTAATTTATTGCAATATAAGGCTGAGACCAATTTAGTAGCTTATGAAGAATCGGCCAAGAATGGTGAGA
This sequence comes from Companilactobacillus sp. FL22-1, assembly GCF_043951805.1. Classification (NCBI taxonomy): domain Bacteria; kingdom Bacillati; phylum Bacillota; class Bacilli; order Lactobacillales; family Lactobacillaceae; genus Companilactobacillus; species Companilactobacillus sp. FL22-1. The sequence goes on along the minus strand of NZ_JBINJY010000007.1, from coordinate 155,112 downwards.
TTAGTCAATTAGCGCAATCATTGGATGAATTTCCCAAATCGATTGTCTGTACTTTTGGACCAGAAGGTGGTTTTTCAGAAGATGAAATTGCTTTTCTCAATCAAGCGGATTTCTTGTCGGTTGGTCTAGGACCACGGATCATGCGAGCAGAAACAGCCCCCATGTACTTCCTATCAGTGCTATCATATAAGTACGAACTAAATGTAAAATGAGGATCGAATTTTGAAAAATATTTGGAAAAAAGTTGAAAAATCAAAAACAACTTACATTGCATTACTTTCTATTTTATTGGTATTCATCATGCCAATCATCTTTAATCTATTTCATTTAGGAAGAACCAACCGTATTATTTGGCTATTCTTTGTGATTAATATTTTGTTTTCCAGTTTTATCGGTTGGTTTTCACGAAAATATAACTTGTCATTTTATAATTTAGTTATTTTTCCAGTCATTTTTGTGGTCAGTGTTTTTGTTAAGTACGGACGTTACGGCTATTTCTTAGCAGGAATTTATTTAGTTCTAAGTATTTTAATTTATTTCTTATTTGAAAAAGAAAAGTAATTGAAATAATCGCAACTAGCCATCATAATGGTATATAACTTAAAGCACTCAATGAGTGCTTTTTATTGTAAACGGGGTGAATTTCTATGAAAAAGAATAAGGATTATACGCCTGAAGAAGTTTTAGATATCTGTCGTGGTTATATGAACGATGAGCATGTTGAATTTGTCAATAAATCGTATAAGTTTGCGGCCTACGTTCATAAAGATCAAAAGCGTGCAACTGGTGAACCATACATCATTCATCCAACGCAAGTTGCACAAATTTTAGCCTCGTTACACATGGACCCATATACAGTCGCTGCCGGATATTTGCACGATGTCGTTGAAGATACCAAAGTCACTTTGGGAGATGTTCAGGAACTCTTCGGCAAGCAAGTTGCCACAATTGTCGATGGCGTCACTAAGATCAGTAAATACAAGTATCATTCACATCAAGAATTATTAGCTGAAAATCACCGTAAAATGTTACTCGCTACTGCTAAGGATCTGCGGGTGATTATGGTTAAGTTAGCTGATCGCTTGCATAATATGAGAACTTTGAAAGCCTTGCGCCCTGATAAACAAAGACGGATTGCTAATGAAACTTTGGAAATTTACGCTCCTTTGGCAGACCGTTTAGGTATTAGCAAAATCAAATGGGAGCTAGAGGATCTTTCTTTACATTACATTAATCCTCAACAATATTATCGAATCGTCCATTTGATGAATAGTAAACGTGATCAACGGGAAGCTTATATTGCAGAAGCTATCGATTATATTAAGACAAATGTCGATGCACTCGGTATTAAATATGATATTTATGGTCGTCCTAAGCACATTTACTCGATTTATAAAAAAATGCGGGACAAACATAAGCAATTTTCAGAATTATACGATTTGTTAGCAATTCGAATCGTCGTTGATTCGGTGAAAGATTGTTATGCCGTCCTCGGGTCGATCCATTCAAAGTGGAAACCAATTCCCGGACGTTTCAAAGATTATATTGCGGTACCAAAAGCTAACGGTTATCAATCGCTGCATACAACTATTATTGGTCCTGGTGGTCAACCACTTGAAGTCCAGATTAGAACTTTTGAAATGCACCAAGTAGCTGAATATGGTGTTGCCGCTCACTGGGCTTACAAGGAAGGTAATTTCGAGGGTGTTCATTTAGACGATGACGAACAAAAGATCGATGTCTTCCGTGAAATCTTGGAACTTCAAGAAAACTCTGACAATGCCTCTGACTTTATGAAGTCGGTTAAAGGAGAAATCTTCAACGATCGCGTCTATGTCTTTACGCCTGAAGGCGAAGTTATTGAATTGCCTAAAGGTGCGGTCACCTTGGACTTTGCTTATCAAGTGCACACTGAGGTAGGTAATCATTCTATTGGTGCCAAGATCAATGGCAGAATGGTTCCTTTGAACTATCAGTTGAAAAATGGCGATATTGTCGAGATGTTGACTAATTCCAGTTCAGAACCAAGTCGTGACTGGGTAAACGTCGTTTATACTTCCAGAGCTCGCAACAAGATCAAACGATATTTTAGAACGAAAGATCGTGAAGAAAATATCGTTCTTGGTCGAGAAGCAATTGAAAACGAATTGAAGAATCGTTCATTATCAAGTAAGAAGTATTTAGATAAGAAACATTTGGAAATTGCGATGAAGATCTTCAATTATACTGATCCAGACGAGTTGTTCAATGCCGTGGGATACGGTGAATTATCGCCAATTAACGTGGTCCATCGGTTAGTGAGTGAAGACCCTGATCGTAAAAAGGAAGCTGAGAAAAAAGAGCTCGAGGAACAGGTTATTACTGATACCACTGAAAAAGCGGTGCAGCCTCCAGTTGAAAGTGAAAAGCTGAAGAAGGAACGTAATAACGCCAATACCAGCATCTCTGTTCAAGGAATCGATAATTTATTGATTCGCTTAGCCAAATGTTGTAACCCAATTCCTGGGGATGATATTGTCGGCTATATCACTAAAGGACGAGGTTTGACGATTCATCGAGCTGATTGTCCTAATGTCCAAAGTGAGGAAGCAAAGAAGCGGTTCATCGATGTCAGTTGGGATAATGTCACCAAAGAGAAACGTTACACCGCTGAATTGGATATTTATGCCTTTAACCGTAATGGATTGATCAACGAAGTTTTACAAGTAATAAATTCTAATACCAATACACTGAATAATGTGATCGGTCGTCTGGACAAGGAAAAAATGGCGATCATTCACGTCAGCATTGGGGTAAATAATAAGGAACATTTGGATAATATTATTGCTAAGTTGAAGAATATTCCAAATGTCTATGAAATCAAGAGGACGGTAGCTTAATGAAAGTAGTGTTACAACGTGTTTCAAAGGCTAAAGTTACTGTTGATGACAAAGTCCTTGGTCAAATCGATCAGGGCTTTTGTTTATTAGTAGCTTTTGCCGATGAGGATAATGAAGAAACCTTGGAGTATATGGCTCATAAGATTGCCAATATGAGAATCTTTTCCGATGCCGATGATAAAATGAATTTGGCAATCAATCAGGTCAATGGAAAAATCTTGTCCATTTCACAATTTACGCTTTATGCAGATACCAAACATGGAAATCGTCCAAGTTTTACTGGGGCTGGAAATTTCGAAGCCTCTAGTAGAAAGTACGACCACTTCAACGAACTTTTGCGAGGTTATGGTTTAAAAGTTGAAACTGGGGAATTTGGTGCCGATATGCAAGTCTCATTGACCAATGATGGACCAGTAACTATTTTAATGGAGAGATGATAATGAAGAGTATTGTTTGGGACTTTGATGACACTATTGCCAATAGTTATCCGGGGATTGTCTCAGCGACGCAGAGATCTCTGCGGGAAAACTTTGATATTAGCTTGTCAAAAGATACTATTTTTAAGGAATCAAAGAAGACTTCAGTTAGAAAGTTTGTGACTGAATTATTGCAAGATCAAGATAATGTCGAGCAGGCGGTTAAAGTATTTTATCTCAGTTATTTTCGCTACGAAAAAGAATATCATGATAAAATCACGTTAATGCCTCATATCAAACAAGTTTTACATTATTGTGCTGATCATGGATATACGCAATTTATCGTGACTCACCGCGATCAATCTATTTTTCCATTGATTAAATCATTAGGAATAGCTGACTATTTCAAAGAAGCTGTCAGTGTTGCTGATGACTTTCAACGTAAGCCAGATCCTGATATGTTACAGTATTTGATCAAAAAATATGGATTATCGAGCGATGAATTGTGGGTCATTGGCGACCGCAAGATCGATGTTGACTTCGGTAAAAGTGTCGGCGCTAATACAATCATTTTCAGTGCTGATAAGGTTGATTTTGATCATGATTATCAAGTGAAAGATCTAATAGAAATCGAAAAAATACTTTAGGATGTAACGATGGAAAATAAACTGAACAAATTGTCATACGATCAAGTCGTAGCAATTCATTTAGCAATTGAAGATAGTGACGAGATTACTTTTAGTGAGAAACGTTTGCAAAGTAATATTGAGTTTTTGAACCAATTCGATAATTTGAATGAGTATTTAACTCATTTATTCTGTACCGTCATTTGTGATGATATTTTTGAAAAATATAATACTCAAACTGCTATTGCGGCGATGGATTTCTTCTTACGACGCAATGGATACAGCTTGAATTTGACTGACAACCAAGAAAAAGAAACGATCCTTGGCCTGGTAAAGACGATTAAGGATAGTCGTGAGTTGAAAAAAACAGAATTAAATTATATTCAATCGCGATTAGCTGATTGCGTTCATCCTTATTCGGAGTAAGTCTTTGAATTAAATAATAATTTGTTTTTGTAAATGTTTTTAGCGTAGAACAATGGCTACTTACGTAGCTGCTGATTCTACGTTTTTTTTTTCAAAAATATTAATAAGTGGAATAATAAAAAATGAAAAATATCCCATAGGCTTCATTAATTAGCTGGATTATAATAAATAAATGTCATAGAATAACGTGGGAGATGTAAATATATTTTTAATCGATGTGAACCTAATATGCCAATCGTTAACAACGGTCTTGCCAGGACCTTTTTCAATGTCTTCACTCGGTTAAAAAGGTCATCTTATTACATCAAATTTTGATTAATGAAAAGGTGATTGTGTATGAAAAGTGAGTCGGATCTTTCTAAAATTGCCATAAAGTCGCTTCTATATGAATTAAATTTACAACCAAGGCCATGGTTGCTAGAGCCAAGCGACGCTTCTTCAAATTCAGAGCAAGCAATTCATCAAGCAATAGACAAGGTTTATACTCTGAAGCCTTATTTCATTAAGTTTGTTCAACTTGGAGAATATTTCGACGGTGATAGATTATCAGAATTGTTTGAATCCTTGCGTACTTTGGGAAAACAAGCGGAAAACGTTTACTTGCCTGAAACTAATGGCGTAAATCCCAATCAAGGTGCGCTTTTTTCACTGGGGATACTTTTGACGGCCGCTGGATATGATCAAGAACATCTGCAAGAAACTGTCAAAAAGATGTTAGTCGATCTTGATAACGAGCAGCCTGAAGAGCTTGAAGAAAAGACTGACTTGATGCCAGGTGAGAAGTTATATTTGAAATATGGCATCGGTGGAGTACGTTCTGAAGCTATAAAGGGGTTTCCAACAGCTTTTGATATTGCTTTGCCATTCTTAAAGAGTCGTCACAATGACAACTTTGAGCGAAATCTTTTAGATACATTGATGGATATTGTAGCAGAAACTGACCCCAAGGTTATGATTATGCCTGATAAGGTTGAAGAATTAAAAAACATGCAAGGTTATGCCAAGGAAATTTTACGGGTCGGCGGCTGCAATCGGACTGAAGGACGTCAACTATTACAAGAAATGAACAGCTATTCCAATGAGAATAAACTGGGTCTTGGTTTTTACAAAGATATACTAATTGTTACGATTTTTTTATATTCACTTGAAATTGAGTCAAATTATTAATTTAAATAAATATGCATAGCATTTTAAAAGCAAATCTATGGAAGATTTGCTTTTTTTACGAGTTTAAGTCACATAAAAAAGTTCGGTGAGGATTTGAAAAAATTTCCCACCGAACTTTTATGCTAAAGAGGCTGTTTTGTCACAGCTATATTACTGTTATTTGAAATATTCTTTGAGACCATTTGTAACATCTTGCGCAACCTTTTGTTTGTACGAGTTGGAGTTAATGTACTTATAATCCGCAGTCGAATTGATATAGCCTAGCTCGATCAAGATTGATGGTTGGCTGTTATAGTGCAAGACATAGAGGTCTTTCTGAGCAGTTCCACGGTTACCGATAGCCAAACTCTTCAATTGTGAGTTTATATCATCGGCTAACTGACCGTCTTTATTCTTATTATAGTAATAAGTTGTGACGCCTGAACCGGCATTAGCTTGAGCACTGGAATCAAAGTGTAAACTGATGAAGGCATCCGCTTGCATCTTGCTAGACAAACGAGCTCTTTGCCCAAGAGTCTTACTTTGATCACCAGTCCGGGTCAAAATTACCCGTGCACCTGTTTTAGCCAGTTCTTGTTGAATAGCTTTTGCATAAGCTAAAGTAAAATTCTTTTCATAAGTATCTTTTTTAGACTCAGCACCAGAATCGTCGCCACCATGACCAGGATCGATCACGATAGTTGCTTCTGAAATATTAGTTGCGGCGGATTTAACAGCACTCTTAGTTCCAGAAATCGTTACGACCCAGCTGGCAACGTAACCGACTGAACCGTCAGAATCTCTAACTTTGTACCATTTGCCGTCTTTACCCAAGTAATCGAATTGTTTACCAACTTTGGCTGTTTTAACTACTCGTCCGTTTTGATCAGGTTCAATTCGTAACTTAGTATTGGGTTGGGTGACTGTAACTTTTTTAATTCCATCATCTGAGTTGTCACTCGTTGAAGTGGAACCAGAAGTTTCTTGGGTACCTTGGATGAAACTCGATTTGACCCAACCAGCAGTACCATTGTAAAGGATTTGTGTCCAATCTTGTTCTTGATACATAATGGTAACTTTTTGTGATTGTTCAATCGTACCCAAGACGCTGCTGTTCTCATCAGCACCTTTGAAGACGGTTGTATTAGGAACCTTTATGATCCCAACTTTATTAGTAGCTGAGCTAACATCAGTATTATCGATCAGCCAGCTGGCAACCCAGCCAATTTTATCTCCGGACAATCTTACTTGATACCACTTGTTCTTTTCATCCAAGATGGCTAATTTGTCACCTTTTTTTACCTGTCCCATGTTGGCATAGGAAAGACCAGGGCCAACTCGGACATTAACTGAATCAGACTGTACAACGACAGCATTGGCACTTGCTAGGGCGACAGTTGACCAGCTTGACAGAGCAATTAAGAGCAAAATAGCAACAAGGATCCGGTTTTTAATAAAAAACTTTATAATTTTTTTCATTTAACTGATTCCTTAGTGTCAAATTACTGACATTTCTATAACTATATATTACTTAATATGACAACAAGTTGAAAGATTAGATTGCAAAATTTTTGATAAATTTTACACTTTTTCTTGCTGTTTGAAAATAAAAGTGAAATCGCTGATAAATTTTAGGAGAAAACGTTAACATTGGTTGATTGGCTTGACAACGTCTGTATTTTTGGATAGTTTATAAGTATATTCTTAATCAAATAAATCGTTTTACAGAGAATCTGGTGGCTGAGAGCAGATAACGACTGATTGTGTGACTTTTTTATCGTTTGGCAGGCGTTAACTGCAGCAAAAAAACTAGGTGGTACCGTGCAAAATGCACCCTTGTCTTATTTAGACAAGGGTGTTTTTTATTTAAGGAGGATTTTTTATGCGCTATCAAAAACCTAAAGGAACGATGGACATTTTGCCAGGAGATTCTCAAAAGTGGCAATATGTCGAAGCAATCGCTCAAGAAACTTTTAATAAGTATCGTTTTTCTGAAATTAGAACACCAATCTTTGAATCATATGAAGTCTTTGAAAGATCATCAGGCGATACCTCAGATATCGTTTCCAAAGAAATGTATGATTTTAAAGACAAAGGTGATCGTCATTTGGCTTTACGTCCTGAAGGAACAGCGGGAGTAGTTCGGGCTTATGTCGAAAATAAACTTTATGGACCAGAACATGTTAAACCATATAAAGTTTGGTACAAGGGCCCAATGTTTAGATATGAACGTCCACAATCTGGGCGTCAACGTCAATTCCACCAAATCGGAGTCGAAGCTTTTGGATCTGACTCACCAGAATTAGATGCCGAAATTATTTCTGTAGGTTTGGAATTCTTAAACCGTTTAGGTATTAAGAATTTGAAAGTAGCTTTGAATACGCTAGGCGATCCGGAATCAAGAGCCGCTTATCACAAAGCTTTAGTTGATTATTTCACACCTTTTAAAGATCAATTGAGTGAGGATTCAAAGATTCGTTTGGATAAAAATCCTCTAAGAATTCTTGATAGTAAAGATGAGAATGATAAGAAGTTCGTTGCCAATGCGCCATCAATTTTGGATTATTTAAACGAAGCTTCAGCAAAGAGATTTGAATATCTCAAAGGTTTGCTCGAAGACTTAGGTATTAATTACGAAGTAGATTCGACCATGGTTCGCGGACTTGATTATTATAACCACACGATTTTTGAATTTATGGTAACTGATCCAGCTTTTGGCAACAAGGAGATCACTGTTTTAGCCGGTGGTCGTTATAACGGATTGGTCGAAGAATTAGGTGGTCCGGAAACACCAGGTATTGGTTTTGGCCTAGGGGTTGAACGTTTGATGTTGTTATTGAAGGATGAAGACTTGCCAAGTACAGACGATTTGGATGTCTATCTGGTAACTATCGGCCAAAAAGCTGAACGAGCTTCAGTTAAGATTCTCTCTAGCTTACGTAGAGCTGGATTCTGTGCTGATAAGGATTATTTACAACGAAAAATTAAAGCTCAGTTTAAGACGGCCAATAATTTGCACGCTAAATATACTGTCACAATCGGTGATACAGAACTAGAGAATGATACAGCCAATGTTAAGAACATGGCGACTGGTGACCAAGTTAGCGTTTCATTAGAAAACTTAGCAGCAGAATTGAAAAAGATCGAGGGATAATTATGGAAGAAAGAACTGATTACTGTGGCAACATCACAGAAGAATATGTTGGTAAACAAGTTTCTTTAAGCGGCTGGGTTCAACGACGCCGCGATTTAGGTAATTTGATTTTTGTTGACTTAAGAGACTACAAAGGAATCGTCCAATTAGTTTTCAACAATGATCATCAAGCAGCACTCCAAACCGCTGAAGAGCTTCGTTCAGAGTATGTCATCAATGCGATTGGGACTGTCAGACTTCGTGGTGAAGGCGCTACTAACGACGATATGAAAACTGGTAAAGTTGAAGTTGTCGTTGAAAAGGTTGAAATTCTCAATAAGTCTTTGACACCACCTTTTGAAATTAAAGATGATATTGATTCTTCTGAAGAAACTAAGTTGAAGTATCGTTACCTTGACCTTCGTCGTCCAGAGATGCAAAAGGCCATCAGAACTCGTGCTCAGATTAAACATTCTGTTAATGAATATTTGTACGATAACGGCTTCATTGATATCGAAACTCCTAACTTGACACCATCAACACCCGAAGGTGCCCGTGATTATTTGGTACCTTCACGTGTCTACCCAGGTAGATTCTTTGCATTGCCACAATCACCACAATTGTTCAAACAATTATTGATGGTCGGTGGTTTTGACCGTTACTTCCAATTGGCTCACTGCTTCCGTGATGAAGATCTTCGTGGCGACCGTCAACCAGAATTTACTCAAATCGATATCGAAACTAGTTTCATGAGCAAAGAAGAAATCCAAACTGTTACTGAAGGTTTGATTGCTCGAGTTATGAAGGATGAAAAGGGTATTGAAGTTAAGACTCCTTTCCCAAGAATTAACTGGGACGATGCCATGGATCGCTTCGGTTCTGACAAACCCGATGTTCGTTTTGGTATGGAACTACAAAATCTTAATGATGTTTTTGCCGATACAGAATTCAAAGTCTTCAAAGGTACCATTGACAATGGGGGTCAAGTTAAGGCTATTGTCGTTAAAGATGGAGCTGACAAATATTCCAGAAAGAATATTGAGGCTTACCAAGAATATATCAAACGTTTCGGTGCTAAAGGTTTAGCCTGGACTAAATTCAATGATAATGAGTTAACTGGTGGCGTTGCTAAATTCATCAAGCCTCAAGAAGCTGCCTTAGTTGAACGTTTAGGCCTTGAAAATAATGATCTATTACTATTCGTTGCTGACAAGAAAAAGGTCGTTGCCGATGCTTTAGGCTACTTGAGAAATGCGATTGCCAAAGAACAACATCTTTATGATCCAAATGAATTTGCCTTTATTTGGGTAGTTAACTGGCCATTATTCGAATATGATGAAGGTATTCAACGTTGGACTGCCGCCCATCATCCTTTCACTATGCCAAATGAAGAAGATGTTCACTATCTAAATGATGGCGAAGATCCACATAAAGCTTACGCTCAAAGTTATGATATCGTGCTCAATGGTTATGAACTCGGTGGTGGATCAATTCGTATCCATGACTACAAGATTCAAGAAAAGATGCTCAAGGCTTTGAACTTTACTAAAGAAAAAGCTTATGAACAATTCGGCTTCCTATTAGATGCCTTGCAATATGGTTGTCCTCCACATGGTGGTTTGGCAATCGGTTTGGATCGTTTCGCTATGTTATTATCTGGCAAGGACAATATCCGTGACGTGATTGCTTTCCCTAAGAATTCAAACGCTACCGAACCAATGACACATGCTCCGCTTGAAGTTGCCAAACAACAATTGGATGATTTGGGCATTGAAGTAAGTAAAAAGGATTAATGTGATTAACACAAACTGCAATTAACTAAACTTGCAAGATAGATTTTGCAAAGCAACAAATTATTTCTAGATTAAAATACCAGTGGGTCAACTATTATTGATGGTTGAGGTACTGGTATTTTTTATCCTGTATTTAAATACATTTCTGATGTTCTTAGATAATCCTTTGATTAATTGATATTTTGTTTAGTTTGCTTTTTAATTGCACACAATTTAAGCAAATAGCTAGAAAAAAATTAATGAAAGCTTATACTAGTTACATAAATAGAGAAGGAGTGTTTATTTATGAAGGAATTTAAAAAAGATCTAACCAATCTGAATGAAGAAGAACTTGAAGTAACCCAACATGCTGCCACAGAGCGTTCTTTTAGTGGAAAATACGATGATTTTTACAAAAAGGGCATCTATGTTGATGTTACTAGTGGTGAGCCATTGTTCTCATCAGCTAAGAAATACGATGCTGGTTGCGGTTGGCCATCATTCAGTGAACCAATTGCTAAATTAAAGGAACGTCGTGATACTCGCTTGAGTCGTGAAAGAACGGAAGTTAGAAGTGAAAGTGCTGACTCACATTTGGGACATGTTTTCACCGATGGACCTCAAGAATTAGGTGGTTTACGTTATTGTATTAATTCAGCTGCCTTGAAGTTTATTCCATATGAAGATATGGATGACCAAGGATATTCCGATTATAAGAAATATGTTGATGAAGGGGATGCTGATTAATGAAAAAAGAGACTGCCATTTTTGCTGGGGGCTGCTTTTGGTGCATGGTAAAGCCTTTTGACGAACAACCAGGAATTATTTCAGTTGTTTCCGGTTATTGCGGAGGTCATGTTGCCAATCCGACCTATGAACAAGTTTGTACCGAGACTACAGGTCATGCCGAATCTGTTGAAATCACTTACGATGCCGACGTTGTGTCTTATCAAGATTTGGTTGAAATTTATTGGCAAATAGCTGATCCAACCGATGCAATGGGCCAGTTCCAAGACCGTGGTGATAGATATCGTCCTGTTATTTTTTATCAGAATGAGTCACAAAAAGAAATAGCCGAGGCCTCGAAAAAAGCTTTAAGTGAATCAGGAGAATTTTCTGAACCAATTGTTACTCAAATTCAACCAGCGACGACTTTTTACCCTGCTGAGGACTATCATCAAGATTTTTATAAGAAAAATCCAGAACGCTTTGAACTCGAAGAGAGCGGCGGTCGAGCTGATTTTATTAAAAAACATCGTAAATAGTCTGAAATTCCCGTCATTTGTGCTAATATGTTTAGGTAACTAAGACAACTAGGAGAACTTTTAGTATGGGCGAGATTGATAAGCTGATTGAAAGACATCAGTACTTATCTAAAGTATCAATAGCTTTTTTGTATTCAATTGCGGTATCGATTGCGGTTAATATGTTCTGGACGCCGGGCGGGATTTATGGTTCTGGTGTAACTGGTGCAGCCCAATTGATTTCTACCGTTTCACATCGCTGGTTGCCGTTTAATTTGTCAACAGCGGTTATGTACTTTGCACTTAATGAACCACTATTCGTATTGTCGTGGCGAAAAATCGATCATAAGTTTACTGTTTTCACGGTGATTGCAGTAGCTTTAGCCAGTTTGATGATGCATTTATTGCCACCTGTTAGAATCACTGCTGATCCGCTTGTTTGTGCCATTTTTGGTGCAGTAGCGAATGGTTTCGGTACCGGAATGGCGCTGAGAAATGGTATTTCTACCGGTGGTATCGATATTTTGGGAATTATTTTACGAAAGAAAACTGGTAAGAGTGTTGGTACGATCAACATTATCTTCAATATCTTCATTGTTGCCTGTGCTGGTTTTCTCTTCGGCTGGGTCCATGCTCTCTACAGTGCGGTCAGTATCTTCATCAACGGACAAGTTATTGATATGATTTACAATAAGGATCAAAAACTTCAAGTTATGATCGTAACTTCAAAACCAAAGAATGTTATTACGCAAATTCAAAATGAGATGCGTCGTGGTATCACGATTGTTCATGATGCAGAAGGTGCCTATAAGCATGAAGAAAAAACAATTCTTTTTACAGTAATTTCCCGTTCAGAATTACATGACTTAGAAAATGCGATGTCATTATCTGATCCACATGCCTTTGTTAGTGTGACCGATACTGTTAAAGTTATGGGACGTTTCTATCAGGCACATATTTATTAGAATTTTAGGTGAGACCGTCAGGTTTCACTTTTTTTGTTATGCTATACTTTTGATAGTTAAATTCAGGGAGGTTTTTAGGATGATTATAGGTTCACATGTAGCGATGAAAGCACCAAAGATGTTAGTTGGCTCGGCACAAGAGGCTCACAGTTATGGCGCTAATGCGATGATGATCTTTACCGGGGCGCCACAAAATACTCGTCGAAAAGATGTTTCAGAAATGAAGATTCCAGAGGGCCAAAAACTTTTGAAAGAATACGGAATTGACCATATTATTGGTCATGCCCCTTATATTGTTAATCTTGGTAACACGGTCAAACCAGACAAATTACCTTTTGGGATCTCTTTTATGCATGATGAATTTATGCGTTCGGATGCTTTAGGTATTGAAGCGTTGAGCTTTCATCCCGGAGCACATTTGAATCAAGGGCCAGAGGTGGCTTTGAAACAAATTGGCCAAGCTTTGAATGAAGCTATTATGCCGGATCAAAAAGTCAGTGTTGCGATTGAAACTATGGCTGGTAAGGGAACGGAAGTAGGGATCACTTTTGAACAAATTGCTGAAATTTTTGATAATTGTCAACAAAACGATAAATTGTCAGTCACAATGGATACTTGTCACATGAACGATGCCGGCTACGACGTTAAAAATGATTTTGACGGCGTTTTGAATGAATTTGATCACATTATTGGGTTGGATAAACTTTCCGTTATCCACTTGAATGATTCCAAGAATGAAATGGGGTCGCACAAGGATCGCCATGACAGTATAGGTTTTGGAACGATTGGTTTTGATGCTTTGAATTATGTTGCCCACCATCCACAGTTGGAAAATGTCCCTAAAATTATGGAAACGCCTTATGTTAAAAAAGACGAAAATGATAAAAAGGGTGTTGCTCCATACAAACTAGAAATTGAAATGTTAAAAGCAGGGCAATTTGATCCTGAAATGAAAGATAAACTGAGAGCTCAATAGACTTTTCCCAGACAAAAATAAAGGACCTAATTATTAAATTAGAGGCCCTTTATTTTTTTACGAATTTACAGGTAGATGGTCTGTCGTTGTTTGAGTTTCATTTTGGGCATTCTTTAGTTCGTCAGCAACCATCTGTTTTTCGGCTACTTTAAAGAATGGATAATACATTGCTCCAGCAATAATTAATTCAATAGCTGACCAAACGGCGGCACGCCAATCCCAACCTGTGGCCATCAATGGTCCGATAATTGGAGGCATTGTCCAAGGCACCATGGCTACAGGAGCATTCATCAGACCTAAGCTGATTAAAATGTAACTACCAGTGGCTAATACCAATGGAATAATGATGAAAGGTATCATCGTCAAAGGATTCATAACGATTGGGAAACCAAAGATAACGGGCTCGTTGATTTCAAATAAGGCGCCTGGAAAAGCTACTCGTCCTAAATCGCGGTACGTTCGACTCTTGGAAAAGAGCATCAATAATACCAAGGTGATTGTGGCACCAGTACCACCAACGTTGACCATTAAACTAGAAAAACCGGCAGCTGTCGCGTAGGGCAGTGGTTGATGGTGAGCAAAGGCGGTTGCATTTGCAGCGAGAAATTGTAAAAAGATAGGGTCAGCAATTCCTTCTAGCGTCATATCACCGTGAATACCACAGACCCAAAGTAAACTGACCAAGAAAGTATAGACTAAGATTCCCGGTAAGGTGTTCATCGCAAACAATAATGGATGGAAAATCGATTGAATTACTTGGTTGATATCGATGTGTAAAGGCATTCTGATGACCCAAAAGAGTAACAGGATGACAAAACCAGGCAGTAGTGAAACGAATGAATTTGATACCGCCGTGGGAACACCATCAGGTAGTTTGATGACAATATTCTTTTTGATGAAGAAATTAAAAATAGTTACTGAAATCATTGCTGTAATAATAGCTGTAAATAAACCTGATGATGAAAAATTATCAGTGTTGAGTTTGAATTTATTATCGAATGAGACGATAACAAAGGCCATAGTCGATAACCCAGCGCCAGAAATTGGATCGATCTCTAACGATTTAGCCAATTCAAATCCGATACCGATAGCAGCTAGTAACGAAATGATTCCAAAAGAACCATTGACGGCGACGCTGATCATATTCATATAAGGCTTGATCAGATTAGTCCAAGCGGCAATCGGGATATTACCTAAAATAAGAAAGATACTCCCACTGATAATAGCTGGAAGCGTTAGTACAAGACCGTTACGAATCGAGACTAAGTATCGATTGTTACCGACTTTAGACATCGGCGGCATGATAGTTCCTTGAAGCCAATCCATGAATTTGTTCATGAAAAATCCCCCCTCTTAATAGTTGCTCAATTCAGTTGACAACAAACAAGAGTATAAACCTGGAATCGTTTGCAAACAATAGGTATATACCAAATTTAGTAAATATTTTTAATTATTTATAATTTTCGGATTAATGAAATAAAAAAACCTCTGATTCAAAGTTTCGAGTCAGAGGTAATAGGTTAGTAACTTGGATTATTTTTTAACTATTTTTGTAGCCATTGAAATTCAATTTTTCCATAATGATGGCTGCGGTCTCTTCGATTGAACGATCAGCAACATTGATCACCGGACAACCTAATTTTTGATAAATATCATTCGAGTAGTCGATTTCTTTTTGAATCTCGCCTTCATCTGAATAATTAGTATCAGGATTTAACCCGTAGGCAATCATTCTTTGACGACGGATTTTTAATAGAACATTCATATCGTTAGTTAAGCCAATGATCTTTTGCTTGTCAACCGCCCATAATTGCTCTGGGATGGCCGTTGCCGGTGATAGTGGTAGATTAGCTACCTTAATGTTTTTATTGGCTAGATAAAGCGACAGTGGGGTTTTCGAAGTTCTGGAAATACCAAGTAGAACTAAGTCGGCTTCGAGGAAACCTTTTGGATTTTGACCGTCATCGTTAGTAATAGTAAACTCCATTGCAGAGATCATATCGAAATAGTCTTTATCCAATTCATGCAACAAGCCTTTTTTACGCAAAGGTGTTTGATGACTGATCTGTGAATATGTTCCAATAATGGGATTTAAAATATCATAATAGACGATGCCATTCTTTTGACAAAATTCATTGATATTTTCACAGATTTCTTTTGAGACAATTGTATGTAAAATCACCGCATGGACGTCTCGAGCCCGATTTAAGATCCTTTGAAGCTGATCATCTTTTTTTATAAAGGGATATTTAGTGAAAGTTGTATCCATTTCTGGGAATTGTATGAAAGCTGCTCTAGCAACTCTTAAAGCGGTTTCACCAACACCATCAGAGAGAACAAAGACATCTAATTTTTGTTTCATAGTAAATTCCTCCAAAAAAATGTAAAAAATTATTTGAACATTATCTTCTTTTTGTTATAATAACATATGAACTGCAAGAGCAATAGACAGTTACGTTAGAAATCGGAAGGAGGGATTATCATATGGCAAAAACCGTCGTTCGTGAAAACGAGTCGCTTGATGATGCTCTTCGTCGATTCAAACGTTCCGTTTCAAAGAGTGGTACTCTTCAAGAATATAGAAAACGTGAGTTTTACGAAAAGCCAAGTGTCAAGAGAAAGTTAAAGTCTGAGGCTGCTCGTAAGCGCAACAAGAAACGTCGTTAATCGATAGTTTCAAAAGGTTAAAACAATTTACTTTGTTTTAACCTTTTTTTTGTCAAAAAAATCATCTGTTGTGCTATCATTCAAGGTAATACATGGAAGGGTTGGACTTTATTGACAGAAAAAGTTGAACAAATTAAAAAAAGCATTCAAATCAGAAATCCGCAAAACGCTGTAAATCTATTTGGAGTTAATGATAGTAATTTACATTTAATTGAGGAAGGGTTAGATGTTGAAATTCATGCATTCGGTGACCGTTTAGATGTGACGGGAACTGAGGAAAATGTTGATCATGCACTGGCTTTACTGAAAAAACTAATGGAATTGGTTCAAACTGGAGTTAGCCTTGGGGCGGCCGATATCGTCAGTGGCTTGAAAATGGTCGAAAGAGGGACTTTAGATTACTTTGGTGACTTATATAAAGATGAGTTGATCAAGGACTTCAGCGGTAAACCGGTCCGGGTCAGAAACTTTGGCCAACGTCAGTATGTGAATGCAATCAATCACAATGATATTACCTTTGGAATTGGTCCTGCTGGTACTGGTAAAACCTATCTAGCGGTAGTTATGGCAGTCGCTGCACTCAAGCAGGGTAAGGTTCAAAGAATCATTTTGACTCGTCCAGCTGTTGAAGCAGGTGAGAGTTTAGGCTTTCTACCAGGAGACTTGAAGGAAAAAGTTGATCCATATATGCGACCAATTTATGATGCACTTTATGCTATTATGGGCTCTGATCATACTAGTCGCTTACTGGAACGTGGTGTGATCGAAGTAGCACCGTTAGCTTATATGCGTGGTCGTACTTTGGATGAAGCCTTTGTAATCTTGGATGAGGCTCAAAATACGACTCGTGAGCAAATGAAAATGTTTTTGACACGACTCGGTTTTGGTTCCAAAATGATCGTTAATGGTGATATTTCTCAGATTGACTTGCCTGGTCATGCCCGTAGTGGGTTAGTGCAAGCACAGGCTATTTTGAAGAATTTGCCACACGTGGAGTTTGTAAACTTCAGTTCAGCCGACGTGGTGAGACATCCAGTTGTGGCTGAGATCATCGATGCTTATGAAGATTCAGATAAAATTGAAAAATAACTATTGGGGATTATTATGGATTTAGAGATATATAATGATGATAATTTGATCGACCAAGCACGTGAAGCTTGGGTCAAAGATATCGTTTCATTTACTTTCAACAAATTGGATTTAAAAGATAGTACACAATTGTCGATTCATTTCGTGACGAAAGATAAGATTCATGAAATTAACAAAGAATATCGTGACACTGATCGTGCAACAGACGTAATCAGCTTTGCCATCAACGATGGGGAAGACTCTTTAGATTACCTCGAAGCACAGATTCCTGATCTGCCAGTTGACTTAGGCGACCTCTTTATCAGTGTTGAAATCGTGGCTGAACATGCTAAAGACTATGAGCATTCATTTGACCGTGAACTAGGTTACACAATTGTTCATGGAATTTTGCATTTGAATGGTTATGACCACATCAAACCAGATGAAGAGAAAGTCATGATTGGCTTACAAGAGAAGATTTTAAGTGCATATGGTTTAGAAAAATAAATTTTTTAAAGAATATTGGGCAATAGTCTGATATTCTTTTTTTGAAACAAACTTCTGTTATATAATTATTACCTGAGATACACAAAAAAGGAGACTGGAACTAGTGGAAATTACTGAAAAGCAGTTATTTGAAGTTGCCCACCAAGCAATGCAACACGCCTATGCACCATATTCACACTACACGGTGGGAGCAGCCATTTTGTGTGATGATGGCAAGATCTATTCGGGAATCAATGTGGAAAATGCCTCATATGGTTTGACCAATTGTGCCGAACGAACAGCAATTTTTAAAGCCATTTCAGAGGGAGCAACACATGTTTCCAAGATTTTGATCGTCAATGGAACTAACGAACTTTCAAAGCCTTGTGGTGCCTGTCGTCAAGTTATGAGTGAATTCATGGGACCAGAAGATACAGTCTACTTGACCAATAACAGCAACGAATATCGTGAGTATATTTTTAAAGAAATTTTGCCACTAGCATTCAGTGATAAGGACATGGATTAATTATGGATAATAAAAATTATAAGTCAGGATTTGTCGCAATTATTGGACGTCCTAACGTTGGTAAATCAACTTTTATGAACCGAATCATCAAAGAGCAGATTGCCATTACTTCACCAAAAGCTCAAACTACCAGAAATAAGATTCAAGGTATTTATACTGACAATGAACGTCAGATTATTTTCCTCGATACACCGGGAATTCATAAACCACACAACGACTTGGACCAATATATGGACAAGGCGGCGATCTCTGCTCTTAAAGAAGTCGATGCCGTCTTATTTATGACTGAAGCGGGCGAACAAGCTGGCCCTGGCGATAAGTTCATTATTGAAGAATTGAAGAAAGTCAAAGCACCTGTTTTCTTAGTACTCAATAAGATCGACTTGATCAATCCAGATGAAATGGCACCTCAAATTGACGAATATAAAGATTTGATGGACTTTGCAGAGATTATCCCAATTTCCGCTACTAATGGTAATAATATTGAAGATCTTATCGATACTTTGACGAAACATTTGCCAGTTGGTCCACAATATTATGCTGATGATCAGATTACTGACCATCCGGAATACTTTATCGTCGGTGAGTTGATTCGCGAAAAGATCCTAGAAGATACTAGAGACGAAATTCCTCATTCAATTGCGGTGGTGGTCGAATCGATGAATCAACGCAGTGAAACCGGCAAGCTACAGATCGAAGCAAATATCTATGTCGAACGTGATAGCCAAAAGCCAATCGTTATTGGTAAAGGCGGAGCCATGTTAAAGAATATTGGAATCGGTTCACGAATTAAAATTGAACATCTGTTAGGTGAAAAAGTTAATTTGAAACTTTGGGTCCGGGTTAAGAAGAACTGGCGTGATGATAAAGCCTTCTTAGCAAGTGCTGGTTACTCATTGAAGGATCTGAAGGATTAATGGCCAACTCGCCAAATAACTTTTTTGGTATTGTCGTACGCCGGCAGCGTTACAAAGAGCGAGATGCTTTAGTCACTATTTTGACTCGAGAATATGGTTTCAAAACTTTTTTGGTTCGTGGAACACAAACGGCCAAATCAAAGATCTCTGGCGCCGTTATCACTTTCTCATATGGTGAATATTCAGGCGTGATTCGTGAAAGTGGCTTGTCATATCTTAATTCGGCTAGTGATGTTAAACAGTTCACTGAAATTGTCCAAGATATTGAATTGAATGCCTATGCGACCTTTTTGTTTGATTTATACCATGAGGCGTTTGTTGATGACCCAGTGCCTGATGATTGGTATCGCATGCTCTTTAAGGCTTTGTTGTATATCGAGAATGGTTCTGATGCTCAGATCATCGTGAATATCATGCAGATGAAATTATTAAAAGCCTTTGGAGTAGAGCCTAATATGGACGCTTGCGTGGTTGGTGGCGAAACAACTGGAGACTTCGATTTTTCGGTCTTGTTGGGAGGATTACTTTGTTCTAAGCATTATGACAACGATATCCATCGTCTGCATATCCCCAAGCGCATCATCTATTTCTTGCGTCTTTTCAGTAAAATTGATTTGGACAATGTTGGTCGTATTGAAGTTAAAGAGAATAACAAGGATCTGATTCAACATGCTATTGACTCAATTTACTTAGGGACGGTTGGCTATTATCCCAAGAGTAAAGTTTTCATCGACAAAATGAAACGTTGGCGACTGTAATTGACAATTCATTCAAAAATGGTATATTGATTTATGTTGAAACAGCGACGAAGGACAGTGAGAGCTTCGATCAGATTTATGGCGAACAATTTTTAATTCGAATATAAAAGTGCAGGACTTTAGTCCTGAATTAGGGTGGAACCGCGAATACTCGTCCCTTGCAGAAAGTGCCTAAGTGTACACTGCAAGGGATTTTTTTGTCTTCTACCTGAAGGGAGAAAAAATGGTAAAGAAGTTAAATATTCAAAACATGATTCTTACGCTTCAAAAATTTTGGGGTGATAAAGGTTGTATGTTGATGCAAGCATACGATACAGAAAAAGGTGCCGGAACAATGAGCCCTTATACATTCTTACGGGCAATTGGCCCCGAACCTTGGAATGCGGCTTACGTTGAACCTTCAAGACGTCCCGCTGATGGCCGTTATGGTGAAAACCCTAACCGTTTATACCAACATCATCAATTTCAAGTTGTCATGAAACCAGCTCCAGAAGATATTCAAGAGTATTATCTTGATTCACTGCGTGCTTTAGGTATTGAGCCACTTGAACATGATATTCGTTTCGTTGAAGACAACTGGGAAAATCCTTCAATGGGTTGTGCCGGTGTTGGTTGGGAAGTTTGGCTTGATGGAATGGAAGTTTCACAATTCACATACTTCCAACAAGTCGGGGGCTTACAATGTCACCCAACAACTAGTGAAATCACTTATGGTGTTGAACGTTTAGCTTCATATATTCAAGACGTGAACTCAGTTTATGACTTGGAGTGGGGCGATGGCGTACTTTATGGCGATATTTTCAAAGAACCTGAATACGAACACTCAAAGTATTCTTTTGAGGAAAGTAACCAAGATATGTTGTTCCACTTCTTCGATTCTTATGAAAAAGAAGCTAACCGCTTGATGGACTTAGGACTAGTGCATCCTGCTTACGACTATATTTTGAAGTGCTCACATACATTTAACTTACTTGATGCCCGTGGCGCAGTTTCAGTTACTGAACGTGCGGCCTTTCTTTCAAGAATTAGAAAGATGGCCCACAAGGTAGCCAAAGCCTTTGTTGAAGAAAGAAAGAAACGTGGCTTCCCACTTTTGGCAAATAGCAATGCAGTAAAGGAGAACGAAAATGACTAAAAATTACTTGTTAGAGATCGGCTTAGAAGAAATGCCAGCTCATGTTGTGACAAAGAGTGTGAATCAATTTGCCCAAAGAGCAGAAAAATTCTTGAAAGAAAACCGTATTTCTTTTGATTCAATCGAAAAATTTTCTACTCCTAGACGCTTGACGATCTTAGTCAAGAGTATTGCTGAAAAACAAACTGATATCGACGTGAAAGCTAAGGGACCTTCAAAGAAGATTGCTCAAGATGCCGATGGTAATTGGACTAAAGCTGCGCAAGGTTTTGCCCGCGGACAAGGGATGAATCCCGATGATATCTTCTTTGAAGAATTAAAAGGCGTTGAATACGCTTATATTCAAAAACATGAAGATGGTCAAAAAGTTGAAGCTGTTTTAAGCCACATGGATGAAGTCATTAAAGCAATTACTTTCCCAACTAGAATGCGTTGGGGTTCATATGATTTCGAGTATATCCGTCCAATCCACTGGTTGGTTTCTTTACTTGATGATCAAGAAGTTCCTGTTAAAATTTTGGATATTACTTCTGGTCGCATGACTCGTGGTCACAGATTCTTAGGTGAAGATGTTGAGATCGATAGTGCTTCAAATTACGTTGAAAAATTAAAGTCACAGTTTGTTATCGTTGATGCTAAGGAACGTAAACAAATTATTTCTGACCAAATTAGTAAAATTGCTACTGATAATAACTGGAATATTGACGTTGATGCTGACTTGTTGGAAGAAGTTAACAACTTAGTTGAATTTCCAACTACTTTCTATGGTTCATTCGATCAAAAGTACTTAGAGATTCCTGAAGAAGTACTGATTACTTCTATGAAAGATAATCAACGTTACTTCTATGTTCGTGACCAAGCAGGAAAACTTGCTCCTTACTTTATTGGAGTTAGAAATGGTAATACCGAACATATCGAAAATGTTATCCGTGGTAATGAAAAAGTTCTCGTTGCCCGTTTGGAAGATGCCGACTTCTTCTTCAAAGAAGATCAAAAGAAGACTATTGCTGACTACGTTGAAAAACTGAAGACAGTTAACTTCCACGTTAAGATCGGTACAATGTACGAAAAAATGGCTCGAGTTCACCAAATTGCGGCACATTTAGCAGAAATTTTCCAATTGGATGCTACAGAGACGAAAGATTTGCTTCGTGCCAGTGATATCTACAAGTTCGATCTCGTAACAAGTATGGTTGATGAATTCCCTGAACTGCAAGGAGTGATGGGTGAAAAGTATGCTGAGATTATGGGTGAAACAAAAGCTGTTGCTCAAGCAATTCGTGAACACTACATGCCAATTTCAGCTGAAGGAGCTTTACCAGCAAGTAAAGTTGGGGCTGCTTTAGCAATCGCTGATAAGATCGATTCATTGGTTACTTTCTATGCGGTTGACTTGATTCCAAGTGGTTCAAACGACCCATATGCATTACGTCGTCAAGCTTATGGTATCGTTCGGATCCTTGATCAATATCAATGGTCATTGAACCTCGAAGACTTGCAAGATTATTTGAAAGCTAATTTAACAGTTCCAGCTCAACTTGATTTAAATAAGAATGAAAAAGCTATCAATGAGTTCATGATCGACCGGGTTCGTCAATTATTGAATCAACGTGGTATCAGAAACGATATCGTTGATGCCGTTGCTTCTGGTTCTAACGTTGACCCAATTGCAATGATCGACGTGGCTGAAGTTCTCCAGAAACATGCTACTGACGATGACTTCAAGGTAGTTATGGAAGCCTTAGGCCGAATCGTTAACTTGTCTAAGAAAGCTAAATTTGGTTATTCAGATGACTTAGCAGTTGATGATAATTTGTTTGAAAATCCATCAGAATCTCAATTGAAAGAACAAGTTGATCAAGTTAGTGATGAAAATGCGGAAGCACTCTTTAAACAATTAGCAGCATTGCGTCCAGTGATTGATTCATACTTTGATGAAAATATGATTATGGCTAAAGATGAAAAAGTTAAGAATAATCGTTTAACACAATTGGTCATTGCCAATCATTTGATTGCTAACTTAGGCGATTTATCTAAGATCGTGACAAAATAGTTGTGTTGCTACAATAATATTGATACTAAAAAGTTGAATCGAATGATTCAACTTTTTTGTTTTAAAGTATCAAATAACGTGACTTTTAGTATCAACCGTGTATAATAGTTATTTGACAAGTGGCTAGTGGTCCCAGTTTGCACTTTTTGTGGGAGCACTTTTTTATTTCTAGTCGCTGGTGGAATAATGCAACATGTTTGTTTTCCAAAAATGAATGTGTTAGATTATGTTTCGCTCTATTTGTAAACATATGAGGAGGTGACGGCCATGGCAACGAGAATTCCTCAGGAATTCATTGATGAGGTTACCTCGAAGACGAATATCGTCGACGTAGTTAGCAAATATGTACAATTGAAGAAGTCAGGTAAGAATTTGTTTGGACTTTGCCCGTTTCACGAAGAACGAACTCCATCGTTTTCAGTAGCGGAGGACAAACAAATTTTTCATTGTTTCAGTTGTGGTCGTGGTGGCAATGTTTATAAGTTCATCATGGAGATGGAGAACAAGACTTTTCCAGAGGCAGTGATCGAAGTTGCCCAGATGGGAAATATTCCGGTTCCTGATCAATATGAAGCTACCAATAACCAGTATCAAAATTCTGACAGTCAGACTTTGTTAAAAATGTATGCCGAAGCAGCTAAACTGTATTCGCACATTTTAACCAAGACAGAGAACGGTACTCCTGCCATGAGGTACTTGAAAAGTCGGGATTTATCGGATGAATTGATCACAACTTTTGGCATTGGCTATGCTCCCAATAACAATGACCTGTTATTGCAGTTCTTTAAGGATCGTGATATCAGTGAAGATGTTTTACGAAAATCGGGGCTGTTTGCCGAAAATCAGGCGGGGGAGTTATTTGATCGATTCCGTGATCGAGTGATGATTCCTATTACTGATGAGTCGGGCAATATCATTGCTTTTTCCGGACGTATTTTAGATAAGGAAGCATCTACCGCCAAGTATCTCAATAGTCCAGAAACCGAGATCTTCAATAAAGGGAAGACTTTGTTCAACTTGAATAATGCTAAAAGAGAGATTCGAGAATCGGGCAGTGTGATCTTGTTTGAAGGCTTCATGGATGTCATTAGTGCTTATAAGGCTGGCGTCACTAATGGTGTGGCTTCGATGGGTACAAGTTTGACTGACCAACAGCTTTATGTCTTGAGTCGATTGACTCAAAAAATCAATGTTTGTTATGACGGTGATGATCCTGGAGTTGAAGCAACTTATCGAGCTTTGACACAGTTGACTGATGAACGTTTCACTTACGGTGTGATCAGTATTCCTGATAAAAAGGACCCTGATGAATACATTCGCAGTGAAGGTTTTGAAAAGTTTCAGAATTTAGCTAATAATGGTGTACAGACACCAATTGCCTTTATTTTGAATTACTTCAAGCGCAACTATAATCTGAATAATGAACACGATCAATTAGAGTTTTTGAACCAATCATTGCGAGAAATCGTAAAATTAAAGTCTCCGGTCGAAATAGATATGTATGTTGGTAAAGTTGCCGAGGAGATGCAAGTATCTAAAGAAGCAATCAATAAAGAATTAGATGCTTTGCGGCGACAAATGGCAATACAACAGCCAGCCAACAATTATAAGCACGTTCAACAAAAAGCTTTGGAACAAGTAACTTCTAGCGTCAAGCCTAAGTATGACCGTTTAGAAAAATCTGAACGTTACTTATTATATTGGGCGCTTAATTTCCCTGAAGTGAGGATCAACCTAAAAGGGGAAGGCTTTACTTTTGTTCATCAAAGTTATCAACGAGTTTTTGATAAATTATTGTCATATGTTGAAAAAAATGATGTGAATGATGATGAAATCAATGTTTCTGACTTCATGAATGTTTTAGATGATGATGATAAGAATCTTCTAGCGGATCTGGAAATGATGAACATGCCGGAAGAGTACAGTGACGAAGAAATTGAAGACTACGTCAAAAATGTCAAAAATTCGAGTCTCGAGACACAATTAAAAGAAATCAACGAACAATTAAAAAGGGCGGCGATGGTCGGTGACAATAAGTTACAGATCGAGTTAGTCAAGAAATTGGTTGATGTACGAAGAATCCTAAGTAATTAAGCATACTGGAGGAAAATATATATGGCTACAGCAAAAAAACCAGCAGTATCAAAAGAATTGGAAGCAGCAACTAAGAAACTGATCAAGGATCTTAAGAAGAGCGGTAAGATTACTGAAGATGATTTGAATGAAAAGATCATCAAACCTTATAAGCTTAAAGGCGACGCTTTAAATAATTTTATTAGTGAATTGGAAGATGTCGGTATTGGTGTTGTTGACGACAAAGGTAATCCTTCTAAATTAGCTCTGATCAAAGAAAAGAGCGAAGAAAAGAAGAGCGATAAAGATGATACTACAGCTCCTACCGATATTAAGGTCAATGATCCTGTAAGAATGTACTTGAAGGAAATTGGTCGAGTTCCATTGTTGAATGCTCAACAAGAAGTTGACTTAGCTTTGAAGATCGAACAAGGCGATGAAGAAGCTAAACAAAAACTTGCTGAAGCCAACTTACGTCTGGTTGTTTCGATTGCTAAACGTTACGTTGGACGTGGGATGCAATTCTTGGATTTGATTCAAGAAGGTAATATGGGACTTATGAAAGCCGTTGAGAAGTTTGATTATCGACTAGGCTTCAAGTTTTCAACCTATGCAACCTGGTGGATCAGACAGGCAATTACTCGTGCAATTGCTGACCAAGCTAGAACCATCCGTATCCCAGTTCACATGGTTGAAACTATCAACAAATTGATCAGAATTCAACGTCAATTGCTTCAAGATTTAGGTCGTGAACCTTTACCAGAAGAAATTGGTGCTGAAATGGATATGCCTACTGGAAAAGTTCGTGACATCTTGAAGATTGCTCAAGAACCAGTTTCATTGGAAACACCTATTGGTGAAGAGGATGACTCTCATTTAGGTGATTTCATTGAAGATTCTGATGCAACTAGTCCTGAAGATCACGCATCATATGAGCTTTTGAAGGAACAACTTGAAAACGTGCTTGATACTTTGACTGACCGTGAAGAAAACGTCTTACGTCTTCGTTTCGGTTTGGACGATGGCCGGACAAGAACACTTGAAGAAGTTGGTAAAGTCTTCGGTGTTACTCGTGAAAGAATTCGTCAAATTGAGGCTAAAGCTCTCAGAAAGTTGCGCCATCCATCAAGATCTAAGCAACTTAAGGATTTCCTTGAGTAATAAAATTTTACATAACGAATAGATTTGAAAAACATGTTGCTGGTATTTCTAAAGTAGCATGTTTTTTTGTGTCTTGGCAAAGACAGTTGCTTTCTTGGTTTGCTATAATGGACTTTGCGTTAAGGAGGAAATTGAAAATGTCATTAGAGATTGGAATTATTTTAGGTACGGCTAGATCGAATTCATTGGGAGAAAATATTTTAAATTATTTGAAAACAAC
Source organism: Companilactobacillus sp. FL22-1 (assembly GCF_043951805.1). Classification (NCBI taxonomy): domain Bacteria; kingdom Bacillati; phylum Bacillota; class Bacilli; order Lactobacillales; family Lactobacillaceae; genus Companilactobacillus; species Companilactobacillus sp. FL22-1. The sequence continues at coordinate 128,465 of NZ_JBINJY010000007.1, read as the reverse complement.
TTTTAAAGATAGTGCAGAGGTTCATTATACTTGGATGCCTTTAAAGGATTACCCATTGCCATTTTATGACCATGAAGAAACTCCTCTAGAGGGACACATCAGCAATTTGAATGAAAACGAGCAAGCTTGGCTAAATACTATTGCGAAGCAAGATGGCTACATCATTCTGTCACCAGAGTATGATCATGGAATCAGCGGAGCTTTGAAAAACGCTTTAGATTTTATTGGTCCAGAAGTTGATCATAAACCAGTTCAAATTGTAACGTATTCTTACTATACCGATGGTGGAATGTTGGCGGCCAGAGCAATAGTGCCAATTCTACAAATGTTAGAGATGATAGTTTTGCCAAAACCAGTGTTATTGTGGGAGGCAAGTAAGAATTTTACTGATCAGGGTGAATTGAATTTAGAAGTTGCCAACAGTGACCATTTTCAAAAACGCCTCAATGAAGCCTTTGAAGATTTAACATTTTATACTCGAATTTTAAAAAACAATCCGTATTTCCGTAAAAATAATTAACCTATTATGAAATAATCAGACAATTAATAAAATGTGTTTCTGGAAATGACCTTTTTATTTATATTTTTTCATGATTTGTTTTACAATGGAATCATATATTTTTTGGAGGATTTTTATGTTAGATAAGAAGATTTATGATGAAATATTTTCACGTTCCTTTACCATACCGATTAAAGTTATCTTTTGGGATGGCAAAGAAAAGAGTTATGGACCACAGGGAAAATCTGATATAACAATCAAATTTAATGACAAGGTTCCAATTTCCGATGTTGTAAAACATGCTACTTTAACTTTAGGTGAAGCATACATGGACAAAAAGATTGAAATCGAAGGTTCAATTCAAAAATTGATCACTTCGGCATATACGCAGTCTGACAGTTTCATGTCCAGTATTAAATTGAAGAAATATATTCCTAAGTTCAGTCATACTGAAGAAGAAAATAAAAAAGAAATTCAAGAACATTATGATATTGGTAATGATTTTTATAAGTTATGGTTAGATAAAACTATGACATATTCTTGTGCTTACTTCCGAACACCAGAAGATACCTTGGAACAAGCTCAGATGAATAAGGTTCACCACATTTTGAATAAGCTCAATACCAAACCAGGTGAGACAATCCTTGATATTGGCTGTGGCTGGGGAACAATGATGTTCACTGCTGCTAAAGAGTATGGCCTTAAGGCTAAAGGTGTTACTTTAAGTCAAGAGCAATATGACTTTGTTAACCAAAAGATACAAGATGAAAATCTTACAGATCAGATGGAAGTTATTTTGGCAGATTACCGTGAAGTTAACGAAAAGTTCGATCATGTCGTTTCAGTCGGGATGTTCGAACACGTTGGTAAGGAAAACTTACCTGGATACTTCGAAACAGTCAAAAAGCTTTTGAAGCCCAATGGGAATGCTTTGATTCACGGTATTACTGGTCAACATTACGGTGTTGGTGTTGATGCTTGGCTAGTTAAATATATTTTCCCAGGTGGTTATATTCCTGATGTAAAAGAAAATGTCGGTAATATTTTGGATGCCGGTTTACAAATTGATGATTTAGAACCACTTCGTCGTCACTATCAAAAGACGGTTGAAATCTGGGATCATAATTTCAGTAAAGTGAAAGATCAAGTTAAGGAAATGTATGGCGAAAGATTCGTTCGAATGTGGGACTTGTACCTACAAGCCTGTGCTGCTTCCTTTGAAAGTGGTAACATCGATGTTATCCAGTACTTATTGACTAATGGCCCAAGTGGCACAGCTATGCCAATGACACGCGAATACATGACAGACTTAGATAAAAAGACTGCAGAATAGAGGTTAAAGTGACTTTACTATCAAAAAGATTACAAGCCGTTTATCAAATGGTTGACGCAAATACTAGAGTGGCTGATATTGGATCAGACCACGCTTATTTACCTGTGGAATTGATTGAGCAAAAAGTTGCCAATTTTGCAATTGCCGGAGAAGTTGCTCCAGGGCCGATGTCACGCTCCAAGGCTGATGTTGATAAATTCGGCTTGAGTAAGCAGATCGATGTTCGATTGGGTGATGGTTTAGCTGTCATTCAACCAGAAGATTTAATTGATACAGTTGTAATTGCAGGTATGGGTGGAATTTTGATTCAAAATATCCTAACGAATGCGACTGCAGAACAATTATCACATGTGAAAACCTTAGTGCTGCAACCCAATATCGGTGAACCATTGGTTCGGCATTGGTTAGTTGAAAATGGCTTTGCAATCATTGATGAAGATATCGTGGAAGAAGATCATCACGATTATGAAATTATTAAAGCTACTAAAGTCACTAAGCCACTTGGTCTGACAGAAGCTCAATTCCTAATGGGTCCAGTGTTGATGGAAAAGAAAACTGCAAGCTTTGTCAATAAATGGCAACGCAAATTAAATGGCTACCAAAAGGCAGTCAATAATATGCAACATGCTAAAAAGATCGACCAAGCAAAAATTGATGTGATGAACCAATATATTAAATATATTGAGGAGATACTTTAAAATGGTAAAAGTTCAAGATGTTATCAATCGAATCGAAGAATTTGCTCCCTTATCAATTAAAATGGATGGTGATCCAACAGGCTTTCAATTAGGTGATCGCCAACAGACTGTCAATACAGTCATGACGACTCTGGATGTGCGTCCTCAAGTTGTGGCTGAAGCAATTGAGAAAAACGTAGACCTAATCGTTGCTCACCATCCAGTAATGTTTCATGCAGCCCATAATTTGGACCTAGCTTCACCACAAAATCAAATGTATCGTGACTTGTTGTCACACAATATCTCAGTTTACGCTAGTCATACTAATCTGGATAAAGCACATGATGGGATGAATGATTGGCTGGTTGAGGCTCTTGATCTCCAGAACATCACTTTCCTTGATGAAAATGATGACTATTCAATTGGCCGGATGGGTGAAGTTGCAGAACCTATGGACTTAATCGACTTTGCTAAGCAAGTCCGCGATGCCTTTCATGTCCAAAATTTGCGTTATGTGAAATCTGACCGCAATCAAAAAGTTCAAAAAGTTGCTGTCATCGGTGGAGATGCTGGTAAATTTTATCCAGAGGTTTTAAAAGCTGGAGCTGATACTTTTATCACTGGGGATGTCTATTATCATACTGCCCACGATATGATGGCTAATGGTTTGAACGTAATCGATCCTGGTCACCATATTGAAGCAATCTTTATTAAGAAAATGGCTTCTATTTTAAATGATTGGAAAAGGTCTAATAAATTAAGCTTAGATATAGTACAATCAGAAGTGGATACGGAACCATATAATTTCTTATAGGGAGTGTATAAAAATGGCAATAAAATATGAAAAATTAATTCCACGTTTTTTGGAATATGCAAAGCAAAATACTCGTTCAGATGAGAATTCTACTACAATTCCTTCGACTGAGAGACAGACCGAGTTTCTTAAGAAATTAGCGGAAGAATTGATGGAAATTGGTCTGAAAGATGTTAAGATTCGCAAAGTTGATTCATATTTGACCGCTGAATTGCCTTCAAATCTTGATTATGACGTTCCAGTTTTAGGCTTGTTATCACACGTTGATACTGCTGACTTTAATTCTGAGAACATTAAACCTAAGATCGTTGAAAATTATGATGGTAAGAGTGTTATTAAGCTTGACGAAGAGGGTAAGTATACTCTTGACCCAGCAGTATTTAGTTCGCTAAAGAATTACGCAGGTCAGACCCTAATTACTACTAGTGGTGATACTTTACTGGGCTCAGACGATAAATCTGGGGTTTCTGAAATCATTACAGCTATGGAATATTTGATCAATCATCCAGAAATCAAACATGGAAAAATCAAGATCGGCTTGGGACCAGATGAGGAAATTGGTACAGGAGCAACTCACTTTGATGTGAAAGACTTCGGCGCTGATTTTGCTTACACAGTCGATGGAGGTCCAGTCGGACAACTTGAATATGAGACTTTCAGTGCTGCGGGTTTAAAGGTTCATATTACAGGTAAAGATGTTCACCCATCTGGTGCCAAAGGTATTATGGTTAATTCAATGTTGATTGCAAATGAATTCCAAAGCATGTTACCAGCCGATGAAGTTCCTGAAAAGACTGAGGGTCGTCAGGGATTCTATCTATTATGTGACGAACAAGGTACCATTGATCACACTGATATGTCATACATTATCCGTGACTTTGAACGTGATGGACTGGAAGCACGTAAGAATAAGGTCTTAGAAATCGTTAAAGCATTGAATGATAAATATGGTGCTGAAACCGTTAAGATCGACATGAATGATCAATATTACAATATGTATGAGATTATGAAAGACCATATGGACGTAGTTCAATTAGCTGAAAAGGCAATGAAGAACTTGGATATTGTTCCAGATGAAGCACCAGTTCGTGGTGGTACAGATGGTTCAACAATTTCCTTCAAAGGTCTGCCAACTCCAAACCTATTTGCAGGTGGCGAGAATATGCATGGTCGTTTTGAATATGTTTCTGAAGAAGCAATGGAAAAGGCCGTGGATGTTGTTCTCGAAATCATTAAATTAAATAGTGAAAAACATTAATCGTGTTTTAATCGAAAATTTCATAACAAGTTAGCCCTTTGGGACGATTAAGATATTCTGTCCTAGCACCAAGACGAAAAAAATCTTTCATTGTTTGGGTGAGAACTCCAATGATACTTGATTTTTACGTCTTGGTGTTTTTATTTTGTCATTTTTTAAAGTTGCTAACTTGATTATAAAGTTAGCCAATCGTTTGTTAAGTTTCATACCTAGTAGAAATACCAAGGTGTGAGACTTTTTTTGTTTTTTCTCATAGAAAAAAGAGTACAGGAATAGTTCTTTCTCATAATGGATAAGATGTTGCGTTTAGGTTTGATTCATTTTGTTAAATGTTCACTTCAAATATATTTTCTTATGTAACCTTAGTGATTTTTTGATATCAATATTGCCGATATTATTCCTTTTGGTACTGAGAGTGTACTTGGTCCCAACTTTTATGATTATTTAATTACTCATTTTGGTACTTTTGTAGTCGCATTTATTCTCACGTGGTTGTTTGGATACAATGATAAAATGAAGGCCAGCGATGAGAAGTAATACAAATTCGATTTTTTAAAGATAGAACTAAAGGACATTTCTGGGAAGACTTTTTTCTTAGAAATGTTTTTTTATTGACACTAACCAATTATCGTAATACAATGCGTTTAAACATTTAAACATATAGGAGATAAATAATGGCCGAAGAGACAATGGCAATCTTTAAGCGCGGGATGCCTATTTTTGCAATTTTTCAAGATGAAAATCGTCAAAAAATAATCTTATTACTGTGCAAACACAAAGAATTAACGGTCAACCAGATAACTGATCAATTGGAACTCTCTCGTCCAGCGGTTTCTCATCATTTGAAATTGATGCTAGATGCAGGTGTAATTACAGTCAACAAAGTTGGTAAAGAACGGTTTTATCAAGTTTCGTTAAACGATACGGTTAAATTACTTAAAGAGCTGACCAAATCACTAGAGGAAAGTATTTCGTCTAATTAAGATGAAATTATTTTTTTGAACTATACGTTTAAATGTTTAAACCCATTAACAGGAGAAAAATTATGACTAATATTTTTACGCAACTACCATTACCTAATGGAACCACCATAAAGAACCGTTTTATGAAAGCCGCAACTAGTGAGACAATGGGGGATAAATACTATCGTCCAACGCAAGAGTTGATAAACCTTTACTCGGCATGGGCTAAGGGTGGAACCGGACTGATTATTACAGGTAATGTCATGGTCGATCAAAGTGCCAGAGGTGAATTTGGCAACATTGTTGTTGAAGACAGAAGCAATTTGAATTTGTTAAAACAATGGGCCAAGGCAGGGACTTCCAATGGAGCTAAGATCTTTATGCAATTGAATCATCCTGGCAAACAATCACCTAAAACTATCAGTAAACAACCAGTCGCACCTAGTGCAGTTCCCATGGAGGGCTCAAACAGCTTTGCCTTTAATGATCCACGAGCTCTGACTAAAGTGGAGATTCAAACAATTATTCAAAAGTTTATCAATGCGGCTGTCGTTGCAAAGGAGGCTGGATTTTCTGGAGTCGAAATTCATGCGGCCCACGGGTATTTGCTGAGTCAATTTTTATCACCACATGATAATCAGCGGGTTGACGAATATGGCGGCAATTTAGACAATAGAATGAGATTATTGGTAGAAATTTATACAGGAATGCGTCAAAAAGTTGGGAATGATTTTGCGATTGCTTTGAAGATCAATTCATCAGACCTTCGTGAGGGAGGATTCACTGAAGAGGATTCTTTCAAGGTGATTCAAAAGATGGATCAGTTGGGAATTGATTTGATTGAGATTTCTGGTGGTAACTATGAGAAACCGACAGTTCAAGGGATTGGTAAGGGAGCCTTTTTCATTAAGTATGCTCAAAAAGTTAAACAAGCTGTCACAGTTCCGGTCGCAGTAACTGGTGGTTTTAGTACAGCTAATGGTATGTCAAAGGCGATTGAAAATCATGAAGCAGATCTCATTGGTCTAGCTCGTCCATTAGTTTTATTACCTGATTTACCAAATCAATTTGAACTAGGAAACTTTACAGCTATTACCTTACATCATTTAACTACTCACCTTAAAGGTTTAGACAAGAAGGTTGGTTCTTTAATTGGTCTAAGTTATTATCAACAACAAATGGCGCGGATTGCCAAGGGATTACCAGTCCAGATCACAGATAATGCTTGGAGTTCATTAGGATTTGCGGTTAAAGAGCAAGGTTTATCAGCTCTGGTTCCACAACGAGGATAATTGGAAAGGAAGACTAACTTTGAAAAAGATATTGCTTGTTTTAACTAATACTACCCGTTATCACAATACACATGAGGCTACTGGACTTTGGTTGAGCGAAGCGACGGAATTCGTTGAAGAAGTTACTAAAGCTGGATTTAAAGTGGATTATGTTAGTCCCAAAGGAGGCTTTGTGCCTTTAGATCCTCGGAGTATGAAGTACGTAACTGAAGCTGATTTAAAAGTTTATGAGAGTGAAGATTTTCAAAAAAGGGCGCTGACGAACTCGCTTTCTCCTAATGAAGTTGAAATTCAAGACTATGCGGCAATTTACTATACTGGTGGTCACGGCGTGATGTGGGACTTTCCGATGAATCAAGAGCTTCAAGATCTTACTCAAAAGATTTATCAACAGAATGGCTACGTAACTTCGGTTTGCCATGGTATCGCAGGTTTATTAAACGTTAAAGTAAATGGCCAATATTTGATTAAGGATAAGAAGGTCACCGGCTTTACGACCGCCGAAGAGGTACTTGCCGGCAAGAGAAAAATCGTTCCCTTTTTAAACCAACAAGTAGCGTTTGACCATGGTGCAAAGTTTCAAAAGAAACGAGCTTACAAAGAATTTGCCATTCAGGATGGTCATTTGATTACGGGCCAGAATCCATTTTCTGCTAGTGCTGTTGCCCGCTTATTAATTAAAAACCTGTCGGCGTGATGGCTTAAAGTTAGGGGAATTGTATTTAAAAAACGTTGAGGTTATGAGATAATTTAAATGCTTTTTACTTCACTTAATTAAGGAGAATTCATTATGCCATTAGTACACATTGATTTAATTGCAGGTCGTTCTGAAGAACAATTAAGAGGAATGGTCAAAGATGTTACAGACGCAATCGTAAAAAACACTGGTGCTCCTGCTGAACACGTTCATGTAGTCTTGAACGAAATGGAAAAAGAACACTATGCAGTTGGTGGCGTTTTAAAGAGTGACGAAAAATAAAAAAGCCGTGAGGCTTTTTTTTCTTGGAGATGTAATTTGAATGTTAGAATCTGTTTTTCCGAATAAAAAACTTACTCAAGAGCAACAGGCTATTTTCGATGAGATTGAAACGTTTTGCCGAATTAATTTGAATGGTGAAACCAAAGCTGTTTTTCAATTAAATGGTGATGCTGGAACGGGTAAGAGTGTTATCTTAACGCAACTATTTTTAAAAATCGAACAGCAAGCAAAAGATAATCAAACAGATAATTACTTTTTAGTCAATCACCCGGAATTATTGAAAGTTTATCAAGAGAACGCCGGTGCTTTTTCGCAATTGCGTAAGAATCGTTTCTTGCGGCCTACTACCTTTATCAACCGTTTGCGTAAAGAAAAAAGGTCGGCTGATATCGTCGTTATCGATGAAGCTCATCTGTTATTGAGTGAGAGTGATCACTACAATAATTTCAATCAAACGAATCAATTAGAAGAAATAATTAAATTAAGTAAAGTTGTCATTTTGGTTTTTGATGAACGTCAAGTGCTTAAACTAAAAAGCTACTGGTCTCAAAGCCTCTTAGATGCAATTGTTAAACGTCAACGGGCAAATTATGCTAAGGCGACTTTGATTCAGCAAATGCGCATGCAGGCCCCTAAATCAATCACCAAATGGATCGATGATTTGACTGAGAAATTGACGCTCGATTCCGTTCAAGAATCTCAGTCCAATTTCCTTAAATTGAGCAATCAATACGACTTTCGAATCTACAATGATGCTGAAACTATGTATCAAGAAATTAAATCGTTCAACGATCAAGTAGGTGAGTCTCGAATCGTTGCGACGGCAGATTATCCTTCGACCTTGGATGGGAAAAAGCATTTCGTCAATGAAGGTAACTTTCACCTGCCATGGGATCAGTATAACTACTCAACTACAACTTGGGCACAAAAACCTGAGACTATCAATGAGATTGGTTCGATCTATACCGTCCAAGGTTTTGATTTAAACTATGTGGCAGTGATAATTGGTCCTTCTGTGGTCTATGACGGATCTGGGAAAATCAAGATCGATTTGCAGGCCTATGAAGACCGTGAAGCTTTTAAAAAACGTCATCAAAATGATCTTCTCAATCTAGACCAAAGTAGAGAAAAAATCATTCTTAATTCGATCAATGTTTTAATGAAACGTGGTATCAAAGGTTGTTTTGTTTACTTTCACGATTCACGTATTTTTGACTATTTGAAAAATTAAGACTTGATTTTGAGTTCAGTAATTTGATGTTTTTGCATCGTCTGATTAATTTTGTCTAACAAGGCGTCATTGGTGTTATATTCTGCGAAAGCAATCGCTGACAGCAAGTAATGACTAACTTGGTTACGATCGTTTGGAGCCTGTGCAAGAGCGTTGATAGCGGCTAAATAATAAAACTCATCTGTAGCTTGGGCTACAACCATATTATTATCGCTGTGCCTTAGATTGTTGAAAATGACTTGATTGCTAGTATCTAGCTCATGGTTGGCCGACAAAAAGGCCGCCAGCTTCAATTGACTTTTTCGATATGCAATGGTTTCAAGCATCGTCAAATTGGTCAGAAATGGAACTTTACTAGCAGTTTCAAAGTAGTGTTGGGCAATTTCTGGTTGTTCTTTTAGTAAATAGACTTCGGCTAGTTCAATATTAGTCATTACTTCCCAAAAACTGTCTTTTTGACGGTTGCGGCTGGTCAAAACAAAAGTGAATTGGAATACGGCTTGGTCGTATTCTTTTTTTTGTAGTTCCAATTGTCCCTTTAAAAAATTCAATTCCAATTTTTGCGGATTGGTTAAATTACTGGTAGCAATTTTAGGAAGAAGCTTGGCTGCTTCTTCGAAATCTGTTTTTTGAACCAATTCAAACAAGGTTGTTAATTTATCATTAACCAAATTATTTGAAGGAAGTTTGGAAAATTCTGAATAGACGTCATTCAAAGTCAAATTCAAGCGCTGACATATTTTTACTAAAACATCAACGGAAGGGGAGATATTTTGATTTTCGATCCGACTGATGACGGTTTGTGTACAGATTCCGTTAGCTAGTTGTTGTTGATTTAAAGTCATTTTTTTGCGTTGTTCAAGAATTACTTTGCCCAAAAACATTCAATCACCTCATCAAATAAAACTATAAGTTATATTTTTATAGATTATACAGATATTATATAACATAAGAAAATATTATTTGAATCGAAACCAATAAAAAAAACGATAACCAATTGGTTACCGCCATCAGGGTAAACTACAAATATTACTTCTATTGATGTAGTTTGATATATTCCAAGATTGTTTTTGCTTCATCTGCTGTTGGTTCATATTCACCTGATTTTAAATTATGAACTCTTTCTACTGAGATATGACTCTCAAAAGCAAATTGCGTATCAGTCATGTCTTTATCTTTTTCGTACTGAATTATCATTTCAGCAATATTTGGTTTATCCATGAAAAATGCCTCCAATTATTTTGATACTCAAATTTTAAAATGTTGACCATTTATTTAATGGCCAATAGCGCCACTTAACTTCACCAATGACACTCTTTTTATTAATAAAACCGATGATACGACTATCCTTAGATACAGTTCGGTGGTCTCCCATAACGAAGTAAGTACCAGCAGGAACTTTGTTAGTCATTTCAATCTTCTTTAGGTAAGAACTGCTATAACGTTGTTGCCACTCTGGTGAATTCTTTGCTAGAGAACTCAGAGAAAAGTTATAAGTATAGCTGTATGGTTTACCAGCATATAGACTAGTATCAGGTTCCTTCAGCTTACTACCAGCTTTAAGGAAGTCTTCGTTAAGTTGTTTGCCATTAACGTAAATCTTGTTGTTTTTAGAAACAACAGTGTCACCAGGTAAACCGATCACTCGTTTGATATAGAATGAGCCCGGTTCATCAGGAGCTTTCAAAACGATGACATCGCCACGGGTGATATTTGAATGCCGAGTAGCAATTACTTTATCACCGTTCTCAAAAGTCGGTTGCATCGATGGTCCCGAAACTTTGTCATTGGAAAGAATGAACTTAAACCCTAAGAAGAAGACTGCATAGATTGCAATGGTTAAAGCAATGGTTTGCAACCAAAACTTCCAACCAGTTTCTTCGTCTTTTTGAGGCTGTCGTCTACGATTATTTTCTGCCATATTTCACCTCGTACATGTACTACTTATGATATTACACTTTTTCGTAATTATTGGAAATATTTGTGATATTTTCATTATTAAAATTTAATCGAATGCTAACATTTCGCAGTTAAGTGTCATAGTAGGGAAGAATAACTTTAAGTGTTGGGAAAAGTTTAGTAAGATGAAGGTCGAAAAGTTTTAAAATATCGGCAGATTGTCTTGGGAGAAAAAAATGAATTATATTGACGGATTACGCGAAGATACTAAAGTTTTACCGAATGGGATGGTTTTTAATGCCCGCATAAAATTCATGGAACGAATTTGCTTGGCTTTGTCTCAAGACGAATTGCCCAAATATCATTTTCCGCAATTTCAGTTAACTGAAAAAGAGATCACTTCTTTTATGGAGAGTAATATTAGACTGGATGAAGTTGCCTATCAAACCATGTCAGCTCATTTAGAAAAATTCGATCATGACTTGGGCGAGTTCCGAACTTATCTACAGATTCGTTTTGGTTATTGGGCCACAATTACGCAAGACTTTGTTGCTGAACTTCAGCGCCAATTTTCTGGTCAATCATTTTTAGAATTGATGGCTGGTAATGGTTATCTTTCAAAAGGACTGCGAGATTTAGGGGTTGAGACTTATTGTACTGATGATTTAAGTTGGTCCAAGCACGACCAAACGGGTAACTTAAAGTTGACCTCAATTGAAGCACTCGATGCCATCTCGGCAATTGAAAAGTATGGTCAAAAAGTTGACAATATTATCCTTGCTTGGAGTCCCGACCGAGAAGAGATTGACTATGAAATTCTTGAAAGAATCCGCCAATTAGACGTGAACTTTTTATTGATTGGCGAAAAAGATGGTGCCACTAATAGTCAGAAATTTTGGGACAATGCACAGTTAGTCGAAGATCAAAGAATCGAACAGATCAATCGATTTTATTCACGTTACGACTTAGTGCATGATCAATTATTTTTAATCAAATAGGAAAGGGGCTGAAGCGTTTGTAATTAGTTTCAGCCTTTAATTGTTGATTAGTGTAGAATAAGATATCAGTAAGACAAGATTATAGGTGAATTTTTATGAAAAAAATTGTTTCAAGTATTGTTATCTTCTTAGTGGTATTATTGACCGGAGTTGCCATTTCTAAAAGTGATGCTATCAAATATAATAATACGATGAATCGGCTAGGTATGAGTGAAGAAGCCGTCGTTTTACAAACAAAATCTAAGAAAAATATTGTGACCGCTGTGCAACAATTGAGTCAAAAAAAGAAAATGTCTGGCTATCAATTGATCTTCTTTGAAAAGGGGAATAGTGACGTTGGTTATATTTATAGTCATAATAAAATCAACAAATTGCCAATCATTTCCGGACGTTATTTTTCAAAAGATGACTTTACATCACAAATTCCTTTTGCTATCCAGGGGAAGACCTCTGAATTAGAAGCCTACAAACCTCAAAGTCAAGCTTATATCAAAGTGGACAATCGTTATATTTCAGTCATTGGAAATATTGGCTTTGATGGCGCAGATATTCTCAACTCACAAACGTTGATCTCTCTGTCACCTAATCAACCAAAGTCTAAGTATCATCTGAATGAAGTGACGACAGTTTTAGATGGCAGGGCAGTTAACAATAAAGAAACATTGAGCAAGATCAAGCAAGTTTTACATACGCGCTCGATGCATAAATATGTTCCACAGACGGACGATTTTACGAATGTCGAAGCAACTAATAATGGTGAATTGTATCTGGTCGGAATCGTCTTGTTGTTCTTCTTAATCATGGCAATCGCCTTTTATATTCTGATTCCTTTGCGTTTTGATTTAGCGCATTCTAATTTAACGGGTGATTTGAAGAACAATTACCGTAATGGCCTGATGATTCGCTACTTGCTCTATACGATGGTGCCAATGTTCTTAGGCTTTATTGCGGTCGATTGGCGAATCGTTATCATAAGTCACAGCACTTTCAATCTATTTATGGCCATGTCGGCTATCGTGACGATTTTGATAGGTCTGTCGCAAATATTTTTTGGTAAACGGAGTGAATAATTTAAATGAAAGTCAATTTGAGTCCTGACTTCAAAGAAAAGTATCGTAATTTATTGGGGGAACGAGCAGAGAAACTCTTTGCAGCAATTGAAACAGACAGCCAAGAAGCTTTTCGACTCAATCCGCTGAAAGCAAATTTTCAAAATGTGGCCTATTCATTAGACCAACCGATCCCCTATAGTAATATTGGTTATTATGGTGATATTGACGGTAACTCAATCGATCATTTGTCTGGCTATGTTTACAGTCAAGAACCTAGTGCAATGTATGTGACCGAGATCGTTGATCCACAAAAGAGCGATAAAATTCTCGACTTGTGTGCCGCACCAGGAAGTAAAACTACTTATATTGCCTCAAAAATGGCCTCTAAGGGACTTTTGGTTAGCAATGAGATAAATTCCAAGCGGGCCAAAGTATTGTCCTCAAATATCGAAAGAATGGGGATTACTAATACAGTTGTGACGAATAATTCCCCAAAAGATTTTGAGAAAAAGTTTGCCGGTTTCTTCGATAAAATTTTAGTCGATGCGCCTTGTTCCGGTGAAGGGATGTTTCGTAAGGACCCAGAATCGGTTCAGTATTGGTCTCTGGATTATGTTGAGCAATGTGCTAACCGACAACAACACATCTTAGATTCAGCCTATAAGTTGTTGAATAACGGTGGAGCATTGATTTATTCGACTTGTACCTTTTCGCCTGAAGAAAATGAGCAAAATGTTGCTTGGTTTTTGAATAAGTATCCCGATATGCATTTGGCAACAGTCAAAAAATATCCTGGTATGGAAGATGGTCGACCACAATGGGCTGATGGTAACCCAGAATTAACTAAGACGTTGCGAATGTTTCCTGATCAATTCAACGGTGAAGGCCACTTTATGTGCAAATTGGTCAAAGATGGTACTCCGGTTGAAGTCAAAGAACGTAAAATTAACGATGGCTTGAAAAAAGATGATTTCAAGTTTGTTCAAAAATTCAGTCAAGCTAATTTGATTACTCTTAAAGAACAAAATTGGTTAAAGATTGCTGATTTCTTATATCAGGCCGCTAGTTTGGATAATCGTTTCAAAGGTTTGCATATTCTTAGAAATGGTCTTAAACTAGGTGAATTCAAAAAAAATAGATTTGAACCCGATATCGCAATGATATTGGCGCTCAAACCTACTGATTTAAAGACAGTTTATGAATTAACGACGGAACAATTTGAGAAATACTTGCATGGCGAATCGATTATTTTGACTGCCAAACCTGATTTTGATAATAAATGGATCGGCTTGTCTTTTCAAGAAAAGCTATTCAGTTGGGGCCGTTACAGCAATCAGCAAATAAAAAACGTCTATCCCAAAGGATTAAGACGTTAGAAGTTGATTTGGCGTTGCTGCATATAATTTATCAAGCTCTCATCGAAAACGATGGGGGCTTTTTTGATGTCGTTGACCGATTTAGCACCAATAGCCGCCATAATGATTCGTAATTGTTTAATGAAGTCGTCGAAAAAGACTTCTGTTTCTTCAAAAGAATGTTTTTGGAGATGATGCAAGACTAGGCCTGACATACCCACAGCCTTTGCTCCCAGACGAATTGCCTTGACAACATCTAGTGGTGTGCGAATGCCGCCTGAAGCAAAAATCGTCATTTTATTTTGATAAGGGACCGTTTCTAAGAGAGCTTCAACAGTCGTCAAGGATAATTGATCTAAATAAGTTAAATCTAAGTCGTGGTTTCGAGCACTCTCGATTTGGGCAAAGTCAGTGCCACCATGACCAGATATATCAACGTTGCGAACTCCTATTTTATAGAGCTGAGCAATGTTTTCTTGGCTGATTCCAAAGCCAACTTCTTTGACGATTACCGGCACGGAAACATTTGAAATAATATCTTTAATATTATCGAGCCAGAAAAATTCCTGATCGCCTTCGGGCATAGCTAATTCTTGCAAAACGTTGAGATGAATCTGTAAAACGTCTGCTTTGATAAGGTCAATCGCCGTTTGTGCTTGAGTGGCATTAGCCTTACCAGAGACATTGGCTATTACTAGGCCATGAGGATTGTTTTCTCGCAAAGTTGTAAATGAACTTTTAGTTTCTTTAGGTAATCTGAAATAGACTCCCATGGAGCCACTGGATACGGGAATGTTAAGCTTACTTGCTAGCATGGCTAATTGTTGGTTGAATTTTTCAGATTGTTTTGAGCCACCAGTGATCGCATTAAAATAAAAGGGCACACTAATTTGGTGGCCCAGAAATTGTGTCGACATATCGATGTCTTTTATTCGTAATTCAGGTAGGGCATCATGCAAGAGTGAAACTCGATTAAAATCGGCAGATGCTGTTTCCTTAAAAAATTTTTCTGCTAAGAAAAGATGCTCAACTTTACGTTGAATTTGTTCATCTTGTTTAGGCATGAGCAATTATGTCTCCAATTTTTAAAGTCAGTGGGGTGATCCCAACTTGTTGCCATTCTTTTTTTAGTTCGGCTATATCAAGGGACTTATCACTGAGGACAATACCACAGTCACCACCGCCTGCACCGGAAGTCTTGGCCGAACCGCCAAGTTTTTCGGCAATATCACAAAGCTTTTCTAATAGTTCTGTTTCAATATGAACATCGCTGAAATCGGCTAAATCAGCCAATAATTGACGATATTCGCTGAACATTTTTTTGATTTTTGTGGAATTTTTAGTTTTGAAACCGTCAATTAAATCTTCGACGTTTTGACGGCTGGATTGCAAAAAGTGTTGATACTTATCGACCTTTTGTGCCTTAGTTAAGGCAATTCGGTCGACTAAGATCGAAGTTGAAGCGGGTGAACCAGTCCAACCGACGGTTAACTCCAAGTCATCAGGCAACTCTAAACTGTGAATCTGTAACTTAGGCCAATCTAGTGAAAGAATTTCAGTAATACTGTGATTGCGGACCATATTGAAGATCCAGTTACGATCAGGTGAATAGTAAGCTACAATGCCTCCAAAGGCGCTAGCAGCGATATCGCCTAAACTACCATTTCCTTGAACAGATAGATGGGAGATGGCAGCTATTTTATAAATATCCATTGCAGAAAGCTCCAAGTGATAGAAATCACCTAAAGTCTTTACCACTGCAACAGTAACAGCAGCAGAAGAACCCAGACCGTATTTTTTACCATCTTTTGAGTCTAACTCGCTAGTTACTAATAAATCATAATAATTTAACTTAACGTCTCTTTCGAGAGCGTATCTTTCAACGAACTTGATGGCCGCCAAGATATATTGCAACTGACTTTCAGAGTCATCAAAGACAAGCTGTGTGCCTTGACGATTCCAATGAATCAATTCTTTATTCAGATTTTTCGACTGAATCGTACCACCGTTTTGAGTTTTATTGATTGTAACAGTGACGTACTTATTGACTGAAGTTAGGACGGCAGGGAAACCTGTTTCAACGACAGCATATTCTCCAGCCAAATATAATTTTCCAGGTGCTTTTCCTGTAGACAAAAATATCATACCTTTCAATTTGTATCAGACGAGTTGAATACCAGGACCGATGTTTGCGATCACAGTAGAGACGTTTGATAATTGTTGTTCGATGTATTGCTGAACCTTTCGAAGAGATTCTTTCGTACAAATAATTTTAACATTCGGACCGGCATCAATTGTAGCATACGCAAAGATACCTTTTTGCCTAATTTCTTGAATTAATTGAATGATTTCAATGGTTTCCGGAGCAAAATATGTGAACGAAGGATTTGCTGAAAGCGTTAAAGCATGCATACTCATCGCATTGTGTTCAGAAATCTCACCGATTTTTTGTAGATCTTTTTTGGCAATTGCTTGCTTAATTTCATTTATCTCTGAAGCCACTAGTGTAACCCAATTTGAGTAAAAAGGGGAGGTCTTTACGCTATTTTTCATTCCTAAAGTTGAAGAAATTTTTTTACTATGCTTGTCAACAACTACAGAGAGTAAGGAAAGGTCGATATTTGGATTTTCATCAATTGGCGCGGCAAAAGACGATTGATTATCAGTTCCAGCTTGCCATTCGACAAAACCACCATAAATCGACCGACAGGCTGATCCAGAACCATTGCGCGCCAAAATCGACAATTGTCGTGAATCTAATTGCAATTGTTTAGTTTCATTGATTGCCACAGCTAAAGCTGCAAAACCTGATGCTGAGGAGGCAAAACCGGCAGAAGTTGGGACGTGGTTGACACTGTCAATTTGAAAATGTTCCGTAAATGAATACATCTGACGGACGGTGTTTAAATAATTAACGATGCGCTGATTTTTTGTGTCATCTAAGAGTTGCTCATTTAAATAAATCACGTCATGGTCAGAATCGATGATAGTGGCCTTGGTGTCGGTATAAAAACGATCGAGCGTCAAAGAAAGACTATTAGTGAAGGGCAGTTTCAATTGTGGATCTTTTTTACCCCAATACTTGATCAAAGCGATATTTGTATAGGCCCGTGCTGTCCTAGTCATTATCCGATTCCTCCGCATAAATTGATAAAGGTTGAATCCAAGTTTGTTCAGCTCCGGATTTAATTAATGCTTTTTGAATCATTTGAGCGTTCTTCAAATTTCTGGCTAAACAAATGATACAGCCGCCACGACCGCCACCAGTGATTTTGCTGCCCAAAGCTCCGGCATTGTTGGCGGCATCGATCAATTTGTCAGTCTTGGGGATCGACAGTTTGAGTTTGGTTAAAACTTCGTTGGCTAAGGAGAAAACTAAGCCTAATTTTTTTAAGTTTCCATTCGTCAAATATGAACTGGCTTTAGTAGCGTAGTCGCCTAATTGCTCTAGATAGGCACCAGTTTTTTCAGGCTGGTCGTCATACATTTGTCTGACATCGGCAACAGTTTCTTTAGTACGTCCTTTGACGCCGGAATCAGCAATGACGATGAAACCGTCCGAGTTGAAATTAAAGTGTTTAGGTGCATCGTTTTTACTGAATTTGATGGGGTCTTCGGAACTGACTGTTAAAGCATCTAAGCCACTGGCCTTGCCATGAGTGACAGTTTCAGATTTATTTACGTAATCTATTAATGTCTGATGATCTAATCTTTCTCCAAAGGCATCAAAAAAGGCACGTGTAATGGCGGCAGCAATTGCAGCTGATGACCCCATACCTCGTTCGATGGGTAAGCCACTATCGATACTGATGGTGTAATTTTGATGAGATGTATTCAATTTTTCATCTAAGAGTGCTATCAAATATTTCACGCCTGACAGTGAATCGGGGATGCGGTCGATTTTACCAGCGTAATATTTTGAAATTAAATTATTTTCAGAACTTTGTTTTATTTTTACAATGACGGGGGTACTTAAGAGGGGGATTGCAAAGGCTGGGTAGCCATAAACTACTGCATGTTCTCCCATAATAATCGTTTTCCCGTGACTTTTACCTATTCCTTTAAGCACATGCTCACCTCATATTCTCTAAGTCTATATTTTATACATCTATTGCACCGATTTCCACCTTATGTCCATCAACTATGATAGAATTTTTGCGGGTGAATAATTATGACATTAAATTTTGTACTTGGTAAAAACCAATTTGATCATCATCAAAAGCTGATGGAATTGTTCCAACAAGATTTTCAAACTGATCCAGAGGGTCAATTTTTCTTTCTGGTTCCGAATCACATAAAATTTGAATCGGAAGTAAATATTTTAAAATCATTTGATAAAGGTGATGACAAAGTCATTGCTACTAATAACGTCCAAACTTTTTCGTTCTCACGACTAGCTTGGTATTTTTTGCGTGACAGCAGTGATTATAACCGTGAAACATTAACGCAAACTAAATCGGCCATGCTTTTAAAAGAAATTGTGCAAAGCAATCAAAAGAATTTAAAAGTATTCAAGCATATGGTTGATAAACCAGGGTTCATAGACCAAATGATCACTCAATTCGATGAATTTATTAATGGTCAAGTGCAGCCAGATGACATTGGCGAGATCCTAGCTCAAAATCAAACGGATGTTTTTGCAGATAAAATCGGTGAATTAAATTTAATCTATACAGAATATCTCAAAAAAATTGCCACTTATCAAACAGCTGATTATCAATTGAATGCTCTGGCAGACTTTTTAAATCAGCAATTAGATACTAGTCACTATCATTTTTATATTGAAGGTTTCTCTAACTTCACCGCTACCGAGCTTAATCTTGTCAAAGCGATGATGATCAATTGTGCTGACTTGAACGTCTCTTTGGTGATCGAGAATACCAGTTTGAATCAATTGTCCGATCAAGAATTCTTTTATCGGCCACTGCACACTTACCAGGAGTTATTGGAATTTTCTAAGCAGCAAAAAAATGCTAGCCATGTGTATTTTAGTGATCAATTACGAGTTAGTCCCGATTTGGCTAATTTAGAAAATTACTGGATTCAATCAAGCGGCACAGGTTCAATTCAGTCCCATCACTTGGATAATCAAAACTCGATTCAAATTTGGAAAGCAACCGATAAGCAGACAGAAGTTTCGGCCATTAGCTCCTATATTCGCCGATTGGTAGCTCGTCAAGGGTATCGTTATAAGGACTTTTTAATTGTCAGTCGAAATCTATCTGAATATAGCTCCTTTATTGAGTCTTTCATGGAAAATAACGAAGTCCCATATTTCATTGATCTGCAAAAGAAAATGGCTAACCATCCCTTTAAGCGTTTGATCGATCTCTTATTTGCCATTCATGACTTAGGTATGCAAGAAGATGACGTGATCAGTCTCTTACGGACAGAGCTGCTGATCCCAGAAGTCTTTAAAGACGATATCGTTGGTTTTAGACAAGCAGTCGATTTAACAGAAAACTATGTTTTGGCAAATGGCATCACCAAACGGGGCTGGTTGGGTGACGATTTCAGTCCGAATGTCAAGCTTGATCAAAAGGTCGATGCGGTTCGTATCAGTGAATTTGAACAAATCAATTTGATCAAGAATTTTGTCAAAGGCATTTATCAGCAATTGACGAAGTTCCTAGATAAACCCAAAGATTCCCTGACTAGTGCGACAAAGCTTTATAGCTTTTTGACTACTCAAGGTGTCTTTGAAGTATTGTTAAAGTGGCAACAACAGGCGACTGAACAAAACAATCTCACTTTGGCTAATCAACCCGAGCAAATTATCAATCTGTTCAATCAAATCTTAGATGAATATGTCAGCATTTTTGGCGAGAAAACTTTTAATTCAACTGACTTTATCAGCATTTTGGATGCTGCTTTTGAGAGTGCAACTTATTCGCAGATTCCTTCAACTCTTGATGCCGTCAGCATTTCTGAAATTGGGATGATTCAGCCCAATAATCGTAAAATTACCTTTATTCTCGGCAGTACTACCAGCAATATGCCTGGGGCAACTGTCTCTAATAACTTGGTTACTGATGATGAACGAGGATTCTTAAATCAAAATCTAACTGATGGCAAGTTTTTGAAAGACTCAGATGAGGTTGTGAATAATTCCGAACCATTCTTACATGACTTAATTTTTACTACTGGTTCGCAGCGCTTGATCTTCACATACCCTAACTTATCGGAAGACAATAAGAAACAAGAATTATCCAGCTATGTCAAGCGAATTATCAATCATTTTGACCTGACAGTTGAAGATAAGTTGGCTAATCCGCAAATTGACGATGTTAATTACAATCACGTTTTGGAATACGTTGGTTCTAAGGACTCGACTTTGAATTATTTGATTCGTGTTTCTCGGCTGGCTTTGGATAAAAAAGTCGAGCTGCCAAAGATTTGGAATTATGTCAAACAGCAACTGACCAATAGAGCTCCCGAATCGACTGATTTTGCATTGAGTTCATTGACATATCAAAATAAGCCTGCTGATTTGGACCCACAGACCGTCAATGCTTTGTATGGCGACAAGATTCAAGTTTCAATTTCACAACTCGAAACTTTTTATATGAACGAGTACGAGTATTTTCTCAAGTACGGGCTTCGTCTGGCACCAAGGCAATTATTTGAAATTACGCCAGCTCAAACTGGTTCGGTTTTTCATGCAGTGTTAAATAGCTTAGTGAAATATTTGAACCAAACCGGCAAACGTTTAACTGACTTTGATGATTCAGAAATCGATCATTTGGTCAGAGATTTGTTTGCAAAGCAGGCCGAATTACCCGAAAATAAAATCTTTAAATCATCGGACCGAATGCTGTATATTGCTGACAAGTTGCAGAGTACGTTGGTTCAGTTGGCCAAAAATATGAAACTGCAATACCAACGTAATAACTTTGTACCAAAACGTTCCGAAGTAACTTTTGGCCGTTTGAATAACGAGGAAGACTTGCCTTATATGACTTATCATCTGGCTGATGGGCATGAAATCTACGTGCGTGGGAAAATCGATCGTATTGATGAAATGAGTTTGGACGACTTAACTTATTTAGCCATTATTGACTATAAGTCAAGTGATCGGAAGTTTGATTATGCTCAATTTCTTGATGGACTTACTATGCAAATGCCAACTTATATCCAAAGCGTAACTGACAATTTAGACCGCTTTAAAGAAAGTAATAAGGATATCAAGATTGGTGGAGCACTGTACGAGCATATCGTCAATCCGTTCATCCAGCTGTCTACAAAAAAAGTACCGTTGCATCAACAGATTCTGGCTAACTTTAAATTACAAGGAATTTTGTTAGATGATAAAGAATTATTGGATAATTTTGATTTACAAGCTCGGAATAAAAATCATACTCGCTCAAGCAATTCACCGGTGGTAAGTTTTAGCAAAAAAGACGTAATCAGTGATGCAGATCTCTTTAAGATTTTGAATTACAATCGACGTTTGATTAAAAATGCTGGTGAGAAAATCTATTCTGGTAAATTGGCGTTGAATCCATACCGCTATGATAAGAAAACCGCTCTACAATACAGTGATTATCGACCTATTTTTGAATTTGATGCAATGTTACCGGAAAACGATTATCACGACATTATTAATTACAACAAAGAAGACGTCTTAGAACGAATTGAGGAAATTTTGGAGGGAGAAGAAAATGCCTAAGTGGACTGACGATCAAATTAAAGCAATTGAACATCGAGGACATGACATTTTAGTCTCTGCCGCCGCTGGTTCAGGAAAAACTACCATCCTGATTGAAAGGATCTTACGAGAACTAAAGGGTGATCAAAATCATCAACCAGAAGATGTTGATAATCTGTTAGTGGTTACTTTTACTGAAGCCGCTGCACAAGAGATGAAGGAACGTCTTTTGGAGGCTTTGAAAAAAGCTGTGAATCAAGAAGACGACCCGGAAGTTAAACGTCATTTACAAAAACAGATTTTTCACATCCCGATGGCTAACATCAGTACGATTCATGCCTTCTGTTTGAGTGTTATTAAAAAATTCTATTATGTGATCGATCTTGATCCTAATTTCCGCTTGTTGAGTGAT
The DNA here is from genome assembly GCF_043951805.1 of Companilactobacillus sp. FL22-1. Classification (NCBI taxonomy): domain Bacteria; kingdom Bacillati; phylum Bacillota; class Bacilli; order Lactobacillales; family Lactobacillaceae; genus Companilactobacillus; species Companilactobacillus sp. FL22-1. The sequence continues at coordinate 106,056 of NZ_JBINJY010000007.1, read as the reverse complement.
GAAACCGAAAAGTCGATCATTCAAGAACAAGCTTATGAACAGATTCGTGATAACTATTACGCCAAAGCTGATGAGGACTTCATTGCTTTGACTGATAATTTTACTGATGACCGTTCAGATGACGGACTCAAGGATATTGTGTTTAAAACTTATGACTTTGCAATCACGAACCGCGACACGACAGCTTGGTTAGATAACTTAGTTAAACCTTATCAATTTGACAAGAGCTTTGCTGACAGTGACTTTTACCGAGATGATTTCTTGCCTCAAATCAAACAACGGCTTGAGGATTTACGCCAATACAATTTAGAAGCACTCGACCTTTGTTCACCTGATGAATTAGCTTCATCGTATTCAAATGTCTTTCAAGAACGAAATGAGAAGTTAGAAGAACTTGAGAATTCACACTTTGGTTCATATCAAGAGTTAAGAGAAGCTGTCACAAACTTTAAGACGGCTGCTAAGAAGGAGCCTGTAAAAGCAGATGACAAAGCGGGCAAAGATCAGACAGTCCTAGAGGCTGCCACCAAAATGAACAAGGAATTTACTGCTCGACGCAACAAGATCGTCGAAGACTATTTTTTGAAGTCGGAAACTGAAATTAATCAATCATTAGTTGCAGCCCAAAAGTTGATCGCCAAATTAGTTGAAGTAGAGCGACGCTTCATGAAGAAATTTGCCAGCTTAAAAGCAAACAGTCACGTCTTAGACTTTAACGATTTGGAACATAAGGCGGTCGAAATTTTAACAGGTGCAGTCGATGGTCGAAAGATTGCCCAAGAGTATTACCAAAATAAATTTGACGAATTGATGATCGATGAGTATCAAGATGTTAATGAAATGCAAGATAGAATCATTGATCTCTTATCAGGTGAAACTAATCATCGCTTCATGGTCGGTGATATCAAACAATCGATCTATGGTTTCCGTCAGGCCGCACCACAACTTTTCACCGAGAAATATGACCGTTTCCAAAAAGCAGACAATGATAACGAGTTAGTCCAGTTATCAATGAATTTCCGTTCTGCAAAAGCAATCGATGATTTTGTCAATCAAATTTTCACGAGGGTGTTTGACAAACAAATTGGTGATATTGACTACGACGATAAAGCTAAACTTGTGACAGGTACCAAATTTCCCAAAAATGTCGATACTAAGAATGAGTTTGAAATCTATTCACTCCCAGAAGCCAAAGAAGCTGATGAAATAACTGATGGTCAAGCGGAGATCACTAAGCGACAAACTCTGATCAGTGCCGCAGCTAAAAAGATTCAAAGTTTGATGGACCAAGGTTTTGAAATTTATGACAGTAAATTAAAAGCTACAACAGAGGCTGAAAAAATTCGTCCGATGAAGTATTCGGATGTGGCTATTTTGGCTCGGACCCGCGATAGCAATACTGATATTGTTTCATATTTCTCCAAAGTCAATATTCCAGTTATGGTAACTGATGCTCAAAATTACTTCCAGACCACTGAATTGCAGATCATGATGTCGATGTTGAACATTATTGATAATCCTTATCAAGATATTCCATTGGTGGCAGTCTTACGTTCGCCAATCGTCGGTTTGAATGAAGAAGAGTTAGCGAAGATTCGTCTGATTGATAAGCGCAATATGTATTACACCGCGATTTTAAAATATCTAAAAGCAACGGATGATATCGACCAACATATTCAAAATAAGTTGAAATCATTCTTATTACAGCTCGAGAATTACCGTGATTTTGCCAATAAGAACAGTATTGCTCGCCTGATTTGGAAAATTTATCAAGAAACGGGAATTTTGGAATATGTTTCGGGTATGCCCGGTGGTAAACAACGTGCCGCTAATTTACACGCACTCTATCAGAGAGCCAATGCTTATGAAGAAAATAATTTTAAAGGCTTGCATCAATTTATTAATTTCATTCAACGGATGCAAAGTTTAGATAAAGATTTATCACAACCTAATAGTATCGAAGCTAACGATGATACCGTCAAAGTCATGACCGTGCATGGTTCAAAGGGCTTGGAATTTCCAATCGTGATTTACTTAGACATGGATAAGAAATTCAACCTTAAGGATGTCAATGCAAAGACGGTTTTTGACGCAAGAAAGGGTATCGGAATCACTTTAATTGACATTCAAAATCGCCTAAAGTATCGAATGCCCCAAAGAGGTATTATCAGTAATCAAAAGAAGATCTCAACGGTTTCTGAAGAGATGCGTCTGCTGTACGTTGCACTGACTCGCGCTAAACAAAAGTTGATCATGTTAGGCTTTACTAAAGATAAAGCAAAGCTCTTTCAAGACTTCGATAAAACTAGTAATGGCAAGCTGATCAATGCTTCAGCCCGATTGGCTGCTGGTAGTTTCCAAAATCTCGTAGGGATGAGTACCCTCAATGGTGTCGATAAATCTGATTATTTCGATCAGAAAATGAAACTTGATTTTAAAATCATTCCCGTCACGAGTGCTAGTGACCAGTCCAATCAGATTATTATTCCAGAACAAGCAGTTGGTGAAATTAACGATACGTTTAAAGAATCAGTCAATGGTATTTTAGATTTCAATTATCCGTATCAAGAATCAGTTGAGACGACAGCTTATCAGTCAGTTTCTGAGATTAAAGGTTTGTTTGCGGACCCTGATGATGAAAACATGGCTGAAGATTTGATCAGCGACCAGTCTCGCTATAATTTAGGTTCTTTCTCAAAGCCAAACTTTTTAACTAAAACAAAAAAGGTTACGAGTGCCGAAGTGGGTAGTGCTACGCATTTGGTCTTGCAAAAAATCAAGATTGAAACGACGCCCACAATCTCAGACTTTGAAAGCTTAGTTCAAGATTTGGTGAATCAAAAATTGTTGACGGCCGAGTTGGCTGAAAAAATCGACTGTCAAAGTCTAGCTGACTTTTATCAAAGCGATTTAGGACAACTGATCGTTGAAAATCATCAACATGTCAGTCGGGAATTTCCTTGTTCAATTTTAATGCCCGCCACCAAATTGTTTAAGAATGAAAACAAGAACTATTCCACTAACGATAAGATACTAGTTCATGGTATTATTGATGGTATGATTGAGTTGAAAGACGGAATAACGATTTTTGATTATAAGACGGATAATGTGACAGATAAAAATCGTAATGAATTAGTTTCAAAATATTCTGGACAAGTCAATTTATACGCAGAAGCAATTTCTGCCATCAAAAATCAACCCGTCAGAGGGAAATATCTTTACTTTTTGAAGGTCAATCAAGCAGTCGATCTTCAAAAATGACAAAGATGAGAGGTGAATGATTTGAAAAATACTTACGCTGTTGTTGATCTTGAAACGACCAATTCTAATTGGCATGACAACGGGCGTATAATTCAATTCGGCTGTGCTCTTATCGAAAATGGTGAAATTACGCACATATATGATCAGAAGATCAATCCCAAAGTGCCAATTCCTGGCAGAATCACGGCACTAACAGGATTAAGTGACGAAGATGTCAAGGATTCACCTACATTTGAAGAAGTTGCACCTGATATTTTTAAACTATTAAAAAATCGAGTTTTTATCGCTCATAATGTGAATTTTGATTTAACTTTTTTAAACCGTGAATTAAAACGAATCGGAATGAATCAATTAAATGTCAAAGCGATTGATACGGTTGAATTATCGCAAATACTTTTTCCAACTATCAGCAGCTATAAATTGCAAGATTTAACGAATTATTTGAGTATCGTGCATAAGAATCCGCACAGTGCTAATAGTGATGCTCATGTGACGGCAGAATTATTTCTCATTATTTTAAAACGAATTCAACAGTTACCACTAGTAACCTTAAGATCATTAGCTAAATTCGGTAAAAATACGATTCGGGAAACTAATTTGGTCTTTAAAACCATTTTGGAAGAACGTGAACAATCATCTCGGACCGAAGTTTTACCCGCTTTCTTGTTTGAGAAGAATGGCTTGATCTTACGAAAAAAAGATTATCACGTCACTGAACAAATCGACCATTCGACTAAATATCCAGCCACACGTGAAGCCAAAAAAGCCATGCTTGACGGTGTTTTGGATTATCGGGTCAATCAATCTAAGTTAATGGATAACATTTTCAAAACTAGTCAGCATCGTGACAAAACTAAAAAGTGGAATTTGATTGAAGCACCAACGGGTGCAGGGAAGACTTTGGGCTATTTATTACCCATGTCTTATTTGATTAACAACGATCAAAAACTGGTCATCGCTACGACAACTAAAGTTTTACAACAACAGATCGTTGAACAGTCGATTCCTTTACTGAATCAAGTTACCAATAGCAATTATCATGCGGAGATCGTCAAAAGCAGCTACAACTTTATCGACCTTGACCGTTTTTATGAGGCCTTAGACAATTATCGCTTGCATAGCCATACAGCCATCTTGAAAATGAAAATTATCGTTTGGCTGACCATGACTACTACTGGCGATTTAAGTGAACTGCACTTGACGAATTATAATATTCCGCTTTTTAGTATCATTCGTCATCGTGGTGAAGCCAAAGAGAATACGGCCTTTAGTAATGACGATTTTTGGCTCTATCAACAAAATCGTTATTTTGAAGCCAAAATCTTAGTCACCAATCAGGCTTTCTTGTCGCGACACTTAGACAGTCCTTATTGGGGTGGTAATTCATACTTAGTTATCGATGAAGCCAATCATTTTGCAGGCAGTCTGCGTGATGCAAGTTCACCAACGATCGACTTTTTGCAATTGAATGAATATGTCAAAAAAATCAGTGATATTCTTTATCAAAATCGGGTCACACTGCGCTATGCTTTTACCGAGGTCACGACGCAACTGTGGAATTATCAAGACTTACAAGATATGGAAACTCATTTTCAAGCCGTCGATGAATTGATGGAACGCTTGGAATACAACATTTTTGGTAATTATATCCGCAATAAGGTCAGTTTTAAGGATCGTGAGAACTTTGTCTCAATCTTGGACAGTAGTAATAATTTTGGGAAAGATAATCAGGCCTTGACGGAGTTGTTGTCGGATCTGATCGTTGAATTATCACTGATCTCTAATCGGGTTGAAACTTTATTCGACCAATATAATTTTCAAAAGAATTTCATTTCAGTCGAGTTGTCAAAAGTTATCTCTAACTTGACGATCGAGAATAGTAAGTTGATCGTGGTCTTGAAAAATCTCGATGAACTTCTCCAAGCAATGCAAAGCGAGAAAGATAAGTTTGGCATTCAATTAGAAATGCGCGATTACTATGATCCTAAAACCTTAAAAATCAGTTGGCGCCAATATGACATTCGTAACTTGATCGATCAAACGACTGACAAGTTCAGTCAGATCTTTGCGATTGGGGCGGCTATTACGATTCAAAAGGATTTCTCACATTTCATTTTGGACACGCAGCTGAATCAGAATCAGATCAATCAGATGGTCATTTTGCCAGACAATAACAGCATTTCGAAGAACAGTAAAATCTACTTACCAAGCGATTTATTAGACATTCAGAGTCTTTCTAGCGATGAGTACTTTGAGATGGTTACCAAGTATATCGTCGATGTCTTGGACCATTTAGATCATCAAACGATGATCCTCTTCAATTCTCTGAATACTCTGAGCAAAGTCTATGAACGCTTAATGGAAACTGACGTTAAGGAAAAATGGGAAATTCTGGCACAAGGTGTAACGGGATCGAATGAAAAGATCAAGAAACGCTTTGCCATCGGACAGAGATCAGTTTTGCTCGGAGCTAATTCTTTTTGGGAGGGCGTCGACTTTCCCAAAAAAGTTTTGGAGATTCTCATTGTGACGCGAATTCCTTTCGAATCGCCAGAACAACCCGATGTGAAGATCAAGCAAGATATTTTGAAACAACAGGATATGAATGTCTTTAAAGTTGACTCTTTACCAAATGCTATCTTACAATTACGCCAAGGATTGGGTCGTTTGATACGGACACCGAACGACCGAGGCGTCATCATACTGTTAGATAACCGCATTTTGACGAAGAGTTACGGCAAAACAATTTTAGACTCATTACCGAAAGGTTTACCAGTAGTCAATGAAAATATGGATTTAATTAAAAAAGATATAAATGAATTTTTGAATTAGACAAATTATTGCTATACTATTTTTGTTAATTAGAAAAAGGACGTATTATGAATAGAAGCACAAAAATTTTATTGACTATCTCGCTGATTGCACTTGCAGTCGTTTCGGTATTAACTTATATCAATCTCTCGTTTGCACCATATTCGAGTGCTAAGTCTCAGGCTAATCAAATCGCTAAGGACCGAGCAGGCATTGTTACGCCGGATTATTTTGGCAACTATACGCGTGATAAACAGTATTACTCTGTTGGTGGTTTAACTAAAAATCAAAAATATCGCTACATAATTATCAATGCTAAGTCTGGTAAAACAGAAATCATCAATAAGAATAATGCTCCGGTTCGTCAAACCGTGATGGACGAAGTAATTTCCAAATATAATGCCAAAAAGATCCTCCATGTTAATTTAGGGTTATATAAAAATAAACCTACTTGGGAAGTAGCGTTTGAGAATAAGAATGGCAGCATCGGTTATAATCTAATCGATTTTCGAACTGGTCAGAGTAAACAGATTATCAATAATATTTAAAACATAAAAAAAGTCGGGACAATTTGGTTTCTCGGGCTTTTTTTATTCAGCGGAGTAAAATATAAAATGAACGATGAATTATTTAATGACTTTGTTGACAGTGGTTCAACGACTATCAACAATTTAATTCTCAAAAATTATCACAAATTAGGCATGACAGAACAGGATCTAATAGTTTATTTGGCCTTGTCCATGTATGCTCAAAAGGGTAACACATTTCCGATGGCAGCTGATTTAGCTGTCGATACAGGACTTGATGAGACGACGATCTACGCCATCATTCAAGGGATGATCAAACTAGGAATCATTGAACTTAAAACCGTAATGGATCATCACCAGCAGCGTGACCTCTATTCATTAACACCAATCTATCATCGAATCAAGAATTTATTAGCTCAAGAACAGCAATCGAATCAAAAGGATAAATTGATGTCTGAAACTGAAGAATTATTCAAACAGATTGAAGTTGAGTTTGGGCGGCCTCTGTCTCCAATTGAGCAAGAACAGATTCATCAGTGGATCGACGACGACCATTACAGTATCGACTTAATTAGTTTGTCGCTACGAGAGGCAGTTTTGAATCAAGCTTATTCATTGAAATATATGGATCGAATTTTGATCAGTTGGGAAAAGAGCAACATTAAATATGCAGAACAACTGCAAGAACGGCGAAAGAAGTTGGGTTATTAATGTTAAAAGATGAACAAATTGTTTGGGCAATTCATCAAATGGAAGAGGATATTGGACCAGTCGGGCCATCACTTGATTCCCGCACACCATTTCAGTATTTGGTTTCGGTAATTTTAAGTGCTCAAGCAACTGATGTTTCGGTGAATAAAGTTACTCCAGTCTTATTTGCCAAATATTCTGAACCAAAGGACCTGATGAAGGCTGATATTGCGGATGTGGAACAAATTATTAAGAGTGTTGGGCTCTTTCACAACAAGGCCAAAAACATCATTAAAACTGCCGCAGTCGTCCACACAGAGCTTAATGACGTCGTCCCAGAAACTAGAAGCGGCATCATGGCACTTCCTGGAGCGGGTCGAAAGACAGCTAATGTCGTGTTGAGTGACGTGTTTAATCAGCCAACATTTGCCGTGGATACACACGTTTCAGCTATTTCAAAGCGTCTGCATTTTGTCGACCAGAAGGCTAGTCCTTTGGAAGTTGAAAAAAAGATCGTTTCGGTCATGGAACCACAAGAATTGCATTGAGCTCATCATACGATGATTGAATATGGCCGTAAGTATTCTATGAAACTTGATCCTGCTAAAGAAACTAATCAATTGATTATTGAGTGTGACCGACTGAACACCGAAAATGAAGCCAATTAAGTTTTGAATGCATTCAAATAGCCCTTGATTCCGAAGAATCAAGGGCTATTTTGTCGCTATTAATTACAGATAAATCAACTTATTGATTAGAATCGGTCGCACTATTCGTGCTTGCACCATTAGTTGATGAACCACCATTGCTGGACGTTCCACCATCGGTCGAACCACTAGAGTTGCCATCAGAGGAACCACCACCAGTTGTACCGCCGGTATTGCCACCAGTTGAACCGTTGTTATTACCAGTAGTCCCACCAGTATTGGAATCGGTATTACCAGTATTAGTGTTGCCAGAACTGTTGGAATTATCAGTTGAATTATTCGTTGTATTTTGATTATCTGAACCAGTACCAGTTTCAGTATTGCCATCAGAATTAGTTGTACTATTCTCATCCGTTGAAGACTCTGAAGTACTGCTTGAAGGACGGTTTGTTGTCACTTCATTGCTGCTTGAGCCCGTGGCGCTACTTGTACTGTAGTCGGAATCTTTGTAAGGATTATTTGGTGCATGACCCTTAACAAATAATTCTTTAGTGTAACTAGATGAACTTGAACTAGGGGAGGCGACTACTGGTGTAGTTGATCCAGAGTTCTTGATCATCATTGAAACAACCGAGCTAGGTTTCTTCCAGTTAGGGTTGCTGTTAGTTTGGCTAGCTAAGTAACTCATTTCCGCCTTGTAAATCTTGCCGGCAATCGATTGTTCGCTTGAAGAAATACCACTCTCGTTTGGAGAATCATAACCTGTCCAGACACTCATTGAATAGTTCTTGGTATAACCGTTATACCAAGAATCCATTGCAGTTCCACTTAGAGCAGGATTTGAGGCGATTGCCTCGCTGGAATAATTAGTTGTACCCGTCTTACCAGCCTGATGTAAGCCAGAGATGTTAGCGTAAGTTGCATAGGTTGCCGGAACACCTTTCAAGACATCGGTGATCATATAAGCAGTCGAATCTTTCATGGCTTGAGTACCAGACTTATCGTAGTTATGAACGATTCCATCAGCGGTCTCGATCTTAGAAACATAGTATGGCTTGTAGTACGTTCCACCGTTAGAGAAGGCCGCATAAGCACTAGCACCTTGAAGTGAAGATACTTTACTACCGATACCTGCTGATAGTCCTTCGTCACTTCCAATCGTGATACCAAGTTTCTTGGCAAAACTCTTAGCGCGAGTAAAACCAACTGTTGAAAGAGTTCTGATTGCAGGCACGTTTCGTGAATTGACTAGAGCTTTTCTTAAACTCATTTGTCCTTCGTACTGTTCATCCCAATCCTTCAATTGGATATCGGTTCCGGGATAAGTATATTCCGTATCTTCCAATTGATGGTAAGTTGACCAATTGAGATATTCGATTGCTGGAGCGTAGTCTAAGATAGGTTTCATAGTTGAACCATTGCTACGGCCAGTTTGAACAGCCCGATTAAGACCAAATTGAATATCACCCAAGTTACGCCCACCAATCATGGCAACAACTTTACCATTGTTAGGGTTAACGATAGTTGCTCCAACTTGCATTTTAGAATCAGGGAACTGGACGTAATTAGAAGTATTCACGATGTTATAAAGACGTCTTTGAGCATCGTAATCCATATTGACAGTAATTTTTAGATTATCTCGATATGGATCAAAGCCTTTTTTCTTAACTTCCGTTATAGCTTCTTTAATATATGGATCAGAAACAATTCGTTTTTCATTATTACTATTTGAGACTTTCTTGTATGGTTGTAAGCCAGAGCTGATTGGCGTGTTAATAGCTGCATCAGCTTGAGCCTTAGTGATTTTGTTGTTTTCGTACATCGCCCGAATAACTAGATCCCGACGTTGTTTTGATTCGGTAGGGTGGGTGTAAGGATCGTAGTTACTAGGAGCATTAGGTAAACCAGCAAGCATTGCCATTTCCGGCAAAGTAAGCTGTTTTAAGGTTTTTCCATAGTAATACTTTGCACCGGTCTCCATACCATAAATACCATTATTCAAATAGACCTTGTTCATGTAAAATTCGAGAATCTGTTGTTTAGAGAATTTTTGACTGACCCTCATGGCCAGCCAAGCTTCTTGCATTTTACGTTTAAATGTTTGATCTTTCGTGTCTGTGGAGAAGACAGTCAACTTGATCAATTGTTGCGTCAAGGTACTTCCACCTTGTAAAGTACCCGTAGTAGCATTGTTAAAAGCCGATTTTGCGATTCTAACCGGATCGATACCAAATGGCTCGTTGTAGAAGTTCTTATCCTCAATAGAAACTACTGCATCTTGCATCTGCTGTGGAACTTTATCAATCGTCACATAATTTCTTTTATTGTCTCCGAGTGAAGCGATGGTCTTACCAGTCGAATCAACAATCGTCGACGAACCGCCACTTTGAAGATTTTCTTGACTGACGGCTGGAGCACTAAAAGCATAATATATGAAGATAAACAAAAATATTCCGACTAAAACGGCTAATATGGAAGCAAGCCACTTTAAGATATTTTTGAAGGTAAAGATATTTTTATTATTCATTATTTCTCCTTCCCACTTTCTATTAGCTGCTGTACGGCATCAATATAGGGTAAAGTAGGATCGTAATTAGCCTTAATTTCAATTGAACTATTTACGATATCGTTTAATTGAATTGATTTGGCCCCCTCATGTTTTTGCGCATCCCAATGTTCAAATAGATCATCAGCTGGCATTACAAAATAGCGTTTTAAGGTCACATACTTTATAATGACAAAACAGATGCCACCTTGTTTTTGGCACAAGCGAAGATGATCGATTTGATGTTGATGAAAATTCTTCAATGGAAATGTATTTTTATTCTTAGTTTCCTTAGCCTCGAAATCGACGTAATGACCACGAAAAACACCATTATAGTCCGTTGTCGAAGCTTGTCTAAAGTAAGCTTCTTTGATAACTGCTCGACTACGTTTAGGATAATCGACCTTTACGATCTGAATAGGTGTTGGTTTTTTGTAGATCACTGCAATTTCATGAGCTCGATAGTACTTATTACTTTCATTAATTTCTTCCTCAAGAGTCATTCCACGATCGCCAAAAATCATTTTTTTCTTAGCGGTGGTATCGGTAGATGCCTTATTGGAGAGATTCGATGGACGGTTAAAAATTTGACCATCGGGGTAGTTTATTTTCAAAATATCAACTCCTACTGAGCAAATTATACCATGATGGTAAAGAGAATCATTATTAGGGAGGTTCTTTATGATTAAAAATTTATGGATCACTGGTTACCGATCTTATGAACTAGGTATTTTTAAAGATAATGACCCAAAAGCAAAAGTTATTCAAGACTTTTTTGAACAACGTATTCTCAGTTATGCCGAAGACGGCCTAGAATGGGTGATTACTGGTGCGCAAATGGGGACTGAACAAATTGTTGGGAAAGCTGTACAACAAGTTAAGAAAAAAGATTATAATATAAAACATGCAGTAATGCTACCATTTGCTAAATTTGGCAGCCAATGGAATGAGAACAATCAGCTATTGTTAAATGTTTTTTTAAGAAATGCGGACTATGTTAATAAAATTTCTAATATGAGTTACTATAATCCTAGGCAATTAAAAGTATGGCAGGAGTTTATGTTAGAACATACCGATGGGGCGCTGATCTTCTACGATCCTGATAGTGGTGGCAAACCTAAGTATGATTATGAGGCTATCAAAAACTACCAAGCTCGGGGTATTGATTACCAATTAGAACTCATTGATTTTGATTCTATGCAAGACTTTGCTAATATGTTGTATGATAGCTAAGAGAAGCAAGAATTTGACAATAATTAACACTGGGGTGTTTAAAAATGAACAACATGAATAATTCAATGAACCAACAGCCACAAGCAAGTAATGGAAATGGTAATGATTTTTCAATCAATTATCAACCAAACGACATTTTACAAAAAGAATTCAAGACTAAAATGCGTGGTTATGATCCAACGGAAGTTGATCAATTCCTTGATGGCATCATTAAAGATTACGAAACATTTATCAATGAAATCGACCAATTAAAGAGCGAAAATGAAAGTTTGATGAACAATCGTGGCAACGGTGCGATGAATAATCGTCCAAATTTTCAACAAGCCAGACCAAATAATCATATGAGACCGGCTCAGCCTAAGCCAGCAACTAGTGCTACAGCTGAAGCCTCAAAGAATTATGATATTTTGAAACGTTTATCAAATCTTGAGAAGCGTGTCTTTGGTCATGATTTTGCTAATGGTGTTCCAGAAGATAATGATGCTAAACAATTTGCTTCTGCTGCAGTGCCAAATAATATGGCTAATCACAATGGCTTCGAAAGTGGTCACACTGAAATCAATCCAGGTATGAACCAAAACAACCTGAATAATGGTTTCCAAAATCAAAATTCAAATAATTTCCAAGCAAATCGTCCTATGAACAATGGATCAAATCCATCTCAAAATAATTTTAATGGAAATTTTAATAATTCTAACAATTCTAACCAATTTTAGTGTATACTATTTAAGTCGGTAAATTACGAGTAATCGCGGTCTAGTTATCTAGGCTGAGGAAGGTCCACGCCCGCGCGAGCTGCGATGCTGGCAGTGTTTGTGCTTGGCCTAATAAGCCAAGGTACCTTTTAAGGTAACGGCAGCGAAAGCACTAAGGTCTTTGACTATGTGTGAATAGCTTGAAAGTGCCACAGAGACGTATTATTGCGAGAAATTGCAATAGTGGAACGAGGTAAACCCCGCAAGCGGGCAACCCAAACTTTGGTAGGGGCGCTTCACAACGAGAATTGAATCTACTGTGAAGACTTAATTGTAGATAGATGATTACTAACTGTATTAGGGCGCCATCCTAATACATGAACAGAACGTGGCCTATAGGAGTTTATCGAGGCAAAAGGGACGACTTGTTCGTCCTTTTTTTATACAAAAATTTAAAAAAATAAAAAATAGAGGAACAATATGAAATTAATTGCGACGATGTCGAGTGGCTTTGAGTCTGTAACAGCTAAAGAATTACAAGATTTAGGATATAAAACTAAAACTGAGAACGGTAAAGTTTATTTTGAAGGCGAATATGAAGATATTGCCAGAACTAACTTGTGGCTCCGCAGTGCTGATCGAGTTAAAATCTTGATCGACAGCTTTAAAGCAACGACTTTCGAAGAGCTATTTGACAAAGTTTATGCAATTGATTGGGATAATTGGTTACCTCTAAATGCAGCTTTTCCAATTAAAGCCCGGACGGTTAAATCACAACTTCATTCGGAACGTGATATTCAAGCCATCACCAAAAAAGCCATCGTCAATAAGATGGCCGATGTTTTCATGCGTCGAGGACGTTTACCTGAAACAGGGGCTAAATTTCAGATTGAAACCCGTATTCATAAAGATCTAGTTGAAGTTACTTTAGATACAACTGGCGAATCATTATACAAACGTGGTTACCGAATCGAACACGGTGCTGCTCCTTTGAAAGAAAACTTCGCTGCCGCCATGATTTTATTAACTGTCTGGCATCCCGCAGAAGATCCTTTCATGGACCCAACAACCGGTTCCGGTACAATTGCAATTGAGGCTGCTCGTTTGGCTAAGAATATTGCCCCCGGCATCCAACGTCATTTCTTGTTTGAAGACTTCGATTGGTTCGATAATAAGATCCTCGACAATCTCAAAGAAGAGGCTCAAGCAGGTGTAAAAGATATCGACTTAGATATTTTTGCTAGTGATATCGATGGCTCAATGATCGATGTGGCAAAATTGAATGCCCATGATGCCGGAGTTTTGCACGACATTCAATTTAAGCAAATTGCCGTTAAAGATTTGAAAATTGAAGGCGAGTTTGGAACGATCATAACTAATCCGCCATACGGCCAAAGAATGAGCGATATGGAAAATGTCCGTAGACTATACAAAGAAATGGGAGAAGTCTTTGCGACCGCTCCCACATGGAATAAGTATATTTTGACTAGTGATACTGAATTTGAAACTTATTATGGTCAAAAAGCAACCAAGAAGCGTAAGCTTTACAACGGTTCTTTAAGAACTGACCTTTATCAATACTGGGCTAACAAGCATTAAAGGCTATCCCGGCGATGCAAGTCCCAAAGAATTACTAAAATAATAACAACCGTGATGATTAATGAAAAGACCCAAGACCAACCTTGGTCAGCAATTGGCAATTTCATATTCATACCGTAAAAACCAGATACGATCGTGGGAATACTGAGAACAATTGTGTAAATTGTCAGTACTTTCATGGTCGTATTTGTTCTATTATTCAAAATATTGTTGTAAGTGTTAGAAATACGATCAATTATATCAGCAGAAAGGTCGACTTCGTTTTTGATCTGTTCAATTTCAACCAAGGAATCATGTAAATGTTCCCGTGTGGTTTGGCTAAAAGATAACGATTGAGAATTGCCCGTGGCAGTCATTTGTAACTGCTTGATGACGGTTAGATTACCATTGATCGCCGTACTCAAATAAGTCGTTAAATCTTCTAAGTCAGCCAATTCTAGGATCTGATTCTCTGATGAATGGTGTTTCTTGATCAAAGCTTGAATATGATTTCTTTGACCGTCAGTTTCGCTGATTTTATCGCTATAGTCACTAGAAATTTGATCCAAGGTGTTAAAAATAAACTCCCATATTTCCTTTTGCGTTCCCTCACTGAGACGGTACTTGGCATTTACCAAATAATCCTTAATGTAGTGGGTGGCATCATTGGTAAACAAAAACAATTGTTGTTCTTTGATGGCAAAAGAAATTGGTAATACCCTTTGTGACAGATCCTCGGTCTGTTCATTTTCGTTTTGAACGTTATAAACGATCAAAAAGGTATTAGTCAATTCATCGTATTCAAATCGAGCGCGTTCATTATCATCATCTGCGTAATCTAAAATTTCGTTATTTAAGTTGTACTTTTCAATTAAAATACTTCGATCATCATCTGATAAACTGTCTTCGGAATGAATGTCGATCAATTGTATTTTGGAATTTAATACTAATTCATTAATCATTTTTTTCTCCTCAATAACAATAATCATAGCAAAAAAAATAAAGAAACGAGAATATATTTCTCATTTCTTTATTTTTTTGCTAACAATGATTAAGGAGTAAAGAGTTTACCTAAATCTTCCTTAGGAATGCCTTTGAAATAATCATCTAAATCGAATTGATCGAGAACTTTCAAGATTTCGTCACGGTCGAATTTAACATTCAGCAATTTGTCTTTAATATCGGTCACATCTTTCATACCAAAGAAATCACCGTAAATTTCTACATGTTCGATTTTACCGTTTTCAACATTATATCTGACATCGACAGTTCCCATATCGAAGTGTTTTCTCTGTTTGGCCGTAAATGCTGGAGATTTGCCATAAACCCAATCCCAATTGTAATAATATTGTTCCTTGATCTTGTCAATTTCCTTTTGATCAGCTGGTGTCACAATATATTCACGGTCTTTAATTTCAGCTAAATCATTAGCATGGAATAATTCCAACAATAGACGGTCACGGAATTGTTCAGTAGTTAAGTTTTGGTACTCAGGAGCTAAGTAAGGGCGCAAATTAGTTACACGACTGCGAATTGATTTGATTCCTTTAGAAGCAATCTTATCTTTTTGGACGTGTAAAGCTTTAGTTAAAACGTCTAAGTCAACATCCAGTGATAGAGTACCATGAGAGAATGTTTTACCATTTCTAGAGTACATGGCATTGCCAGAGAATTTTTTACCATCAACTAATAAGTCATTTCGACCAGAAACTTCAGCAGTTGTGGCTCCCATTTCATGCAAAGCATTAATGATAGGTTGTGTAAATGATTTGAAATCACCGAAGTTCTTATCATCTGAGTCCACCACAAAACTAAAGCATAGATTGCCAAGATCTTGGTAGACGGCACCGCCACCAGAGATCCGCCGAGTAACAGTGATATTGTGTTCCTTAATATAATCACTATTTATTTCTTCCATCGTGTTTTGGTTACGGCCAACGATGATACAAGGTTTCTCAATATAAAATAGCACTAATGGTTCGTCGAATTTTACATTATTCATCAAATATTGTTCTGTAGCCAAATTATCACGAATATCACGATCTTTCATCACAACGTAGTACATAGAATAAACCTCCTCAACTATTTGGAAACGTTTTTATCGTAGCACAGTTTGTGAAAATCAGAAACTATTTATCTTCACTTGAACGAATCTTTAACATTTTTTGGTGAACGAGCGTGTGAGCTTGGCGATTATCTTTGTCTGCAATATGCTTGGCAAAGTAGCCTGGAAACTGATTGAGGTCGATTAAAATTTCATCAAGGATCGGTTGGTAATGCTTGGAATAGTGCTTATCCAAACTGTCAATCACAATCTGACTGTCAGAATGGATAAAAACTATCTCATCATTCCACCGTTCGGTTATAATCTTATCTAGGGCAAGTTTTAATGCCAAAAATTCCAAATAGTGGTTATCTAGGTTATCATGTTGGAGAGCCTCTTTATAAGTATCCTTATTTTTTGTTATTACAAATGCTACTACACCAAGATTTAGATTAGTATTTAGTCCAGCATCGGTGTACAATTTAATCATATTATTTAGAACCTTTCAGGAGAAATTATGTCAAAGAAACATTTCGTTCAACCAACTGGGGCATGGGGTATCATCATGTGGTCGATAGCGTTAAGTTTGTTTTGCTTAGGAATTATTTTACAATTAGAGATAATGAGTTTCAGCATCATTCCATTTTTAGTTTGGATAGTCGATGCGGCTTATGTTTTCTATATTATAACTAATTCTTGGATCAAGATAACTGCTGACCAAGTAATCATCAAAGAACCATATTATAAAACACGTGTCTTTGAACAGACTAATGTTAATATTACGGCAAATAAATGGACTTTGAAGTTTGATTTCAATAATCATGATTTCTTTCCATTTGAGATTACTTCTACTAAGGGAATTTTAAATATTATCAAAGAAGAAGCGGGTGAAAGCAATGTCATTTCCAAGTGATATCGAAATTGCTCAAATAAATGAGCACGATAAAATGAAAAACATTAACGAAATTGCTCAAAAGGTCGGTTTAACACCGGAAGATATTGAACCATACGGCCATTACAAAGCTAAGTTTTCTGGCCGAAGTATTCTTAAAAGTATGGAAAAAGACGATGGTAAATTGATTCTGGTCACATCGATCAATCCTACACCGGCCGGTGAAGGTAAGTCGACGGTTGCTATCGGTTTGGCTGATTCATTACAATCATTGGGCAAAAAGACTGTTTTAGCTTTACGTGAGCCCTCACTAGGACCAGTTATGGGTATGAAGGGTGGAGCCACTGGTGGTGGTTACGCTCAAGTTGTACCAATGGAAGATATTAACCTTCACTTTACAGGTGACATGCACGCATTGACTAGTGCGGTCAACACCTTGGCAGCCTTGATCGATAATCACATTCACCAAGGCAACGATTTAAATATCGATCCAAGAATAATCGTTTGGAAACGTGCGTTAGATATTAACGACCGTTCTTTAAGAAATATCGTGATCGGTTTAGGTGGACCTTTCAGTTCTGTTCCTCGGGAAGATCACTTTGAAATCACTGTTGCGAGTGAATTAATGGCTGTTTTATGTCTTGCTCAAGACATTGATGACTTAAAAGAACGAATCTCCAATATTTTGATTGCCTATACTTACGATAAAAAGCCAATTTTCGTGAGAGATCTTAGAGTTGAAGGTGCCATCACTGTTTTGTTGAAAGACGCCTTAAAGCCTAATCTCGTTCAAACTTTGGAAAATACTCCAGCTATTATTCATGGTGGTCCATTCGCAAACATTGCCCATGGCTGTAACAGTATCTTAGCTACCAAACTAGCGATGAAGTTAGGTGACTATGCCGTTACCGAAGCCGGATTTGGAGCTGACCTTGGTGGCGAGAAGTTTCTTGATATCGTGACACCAAAACTAGACTATGCGCCAAACGCAATTGTGATCGTGGCGACTGTTCGAGCCTTGAAATACAATGGTGGTCAAAAACTCGATGATATTAAGAATGAAGATTTGAATGCTTTGAATCTAGGATTCAAGAACTTGAAACGTCATATTCAAAATATGCGCTACTATCACATTCCCGTTGTGGTAGCGATCAATAAATTTGAAACAGATACTGACAATGAGATCAAGCTCTTAGAATCACTTTGTGACGAAGTCGGAGTTGATGTTCAATTAGCTGAAATTCACCACAACGGTAGCAAAGGTGGTCAAGAATTAGCCAAAGCGGTCATCAAGGCCACAGAAAAAGAAGCTAATTATACAAGACTTTATGAAGACGGCGAGACAACTGAAGCTAAGATCGCGACGATTGCTTCTGAAATCTACGGTGCCAATAATGTCGAATATAGTAGTAAGGCTAAGAAACAATTACAGATTCTAAAAGACCAAGCATGGGACGATTTGCCAGTCTGTATCGCTAAAACTCAGTATTCACTTAGCGACGATCCTAAACAACTTGGTTCTCCACGTGATTTCACCTTACATGTCACAGATATCGTACCTAAGTTAGGAGCCGGTTTTGTCGTTGTTCTGACAGGTAATGTTATGACGATGCCAGGCTTGCCTAAAAAGCCAGCCGCTTTAGGAATGGATGTCGATAATGAAGGAACAATTGGGGGACTATTCTAGTGCAGTTGATTTATTGGCTGCTCTTCGCAGTCTTAGTCGTCAGTGACCAAAGTTTGAAATATTACGTTTACACCAATATCGCTCCAGGTACAATCCACGATTTTATCCCGGGGTTATTGTCGATCACGCATATTACCAATACTGGTGCCGCTTGGAGCATGTTAGAAGGGAAGATGCTTTTCTTCTATTTAGTAACTATCATTGCAGTGGGCGTGTTGATGTATTTATTTGTCAAAGCTGATAAAAAAGAATACCTCTATCGTTTTTCGTTGATCTTTTTGTTAGCCGGCACAGTTGGGAATGCCATTGACCGTTTTACAAGACACTTTGTAGTTGATATGTTCAATTTGGACTTCATCAATTTCCCAATTTTTAATTTAGCCGATACTTTTATAACTGTCGGAGTTATCTTAATCGTGGTGTCGTTAATTATCCAAATAGCAGGTGAGAAAAATAATCAGTAAGTCGTATGAATTAGAATATCAAGAAGCTAAAAAAACACGTTTGGACGCCTTTTTGAGCGAACAGATCCCAGAAATGACCCGCTCACGTCTTCAAAAACTCATTAAAGATGGTGACGTCTTGGTTAACGACCAAGCTGTTATTAAGACTGGTGCTAAGTTAACTTTAGGTGACAAATTATTAGTCAATGTCCCAGAGGAGGAACCAATCAAGGCGATTCCAGAAGACATTCCTATTGATGTAGTGTATGAAGATGACGATGTGATCGTGGTTAATAAACCTCAAGGAATGGTTGTCCATCCTGCGGCTGGTCATCCTGATAAAACCTTAGTCAACGCTATCTTATATCATTGTAAGATCAATGACGATGACGTGATCCGACCAGGAATCGTGCATCGGATCGACAAGGATACCTCGGGCCTGTTGATGATTGCCAAAAACGATCTTGCTAAACAATCTTTGATGAAGCAGCTTAAAGATAAGAGCAATTTGCGCGAGTACTTAGCAATCGTTCATGGTAACTTTGAAGAGAAGACCGGCAAGATCAATGCGCCACTAGGTCGTTCCAAGTTTGATCGTAAGAAACAAGCAGTGGTTGAAGATGGTCGAAATGCGGTGACACATTTCACGGTCTTAGAGCAATTTGAGAACTATTCACTTTTAAAATTGAAATTAGAAACTGGTCGAACACATCAGATTAGAGTTCATATGCAATATATCGGACATCCCGTTGCTGGAGATCCCTTGTATGGACCAAAGAATACTTTGCCTGGACATGGACAATTTTTACACGCTAAGACATTAGGCTTTGTTCATCCAAGAACGAATCAGTGGATGGAATTTTCCGTGGAACCACCAAAGATTTTCTTAGACACGTTAGAACAATTACGACATTGACAGCCGTAAGCTCGTGCTATAATCTAACAATAGAATTGTGTGCGATGAAAAACTAAAAGCACTCACTTTGTGAGTGCTTTTTTGAAAGTAGGGAAAATTATGGCTAAAGAAATTATTGATGGTCAAACAATGACACGTGCATTGACCCGGATCACTTATGAAATTATTGAAAGAAATAAGGGAATCGACGATCTTGTTTTAGTAGGGATCAAAACTCGGGGTGTTTTTGTGGCCCACCGAATTGAATCCAGATTGAAACAATTAGAAAATATCAAAATTCCAGTGGCAGAATTGGATATCACACCTTATCGTGATGATCAAACTCACGAGGAAAAAGATATTTCAGCCGTAAAAACGCAACCATTAGATATCGATATAAATGATAAACATATTATTTTAACCGACGACGTTCTTTATACAGGCAGAACCATCCGTGCAGCTATGGATGCTTTGATGTCGGCTGGACGTCCCAAGAAAATCTCTTTGGCGGTATTAGTTGACCGTGGTCACCGTGAATTACCGATCAGAGCTGACTTTGTCGGCAAGAATATTCCAACTTCTCAAAAGGAAAAGATCAAGGTATCGATGAAAGAGATCGATGGCGAAGATAAAATCGAAATCGAATAAATAATTTGAGGAGTTGCTAGTAATGAAACGTTATTTAATTTTAGAAGATGGTACGGTCTTTCCTGGTGAAGGCTTTGGATCTTCTATCATTACCACGGGACAGTTGGTAATCTCAAATAATCGTACAGGAATTGAGCAATCCGTTACTGATCCAGATACTGAGGGTCAGATTTTGGCTTTCACAATTCCTTCAGTTGGTAACTCAGGGATAAACCGTGATTTTTATGAATCAATCAACTCACAATGTAAAGGTGTCGTCATCGGCTCCTCTAGTTTAGCGACGGTTGATGGTTCAATTCCATTTGAAAATTGGATTACAAGTCTGAAGATCCCCGGCATTAAAAATGTTGACGTACGAGCTTTAGCTAAACATATTGCTGAACATGGTGAGATGAAGGCCAGTATTATGGACACGCACGATGAACATGCAATCGACCAGATCAAAGCTCTAGTTTTGCCACCAGACTTAGTTAAACGGGTCTCGACGAGACAATCTTATCCCAATCCAAACATGGGCTTAAAAATCGTCATCGTCGATCTAGGGTTAAAGTATTCGATCTTGCGCCAGTTGTCGTATCGAGATTGCAATTCAATCATTGTTAATTACAATTCGAGTGTTAAAGAAATCGAAAACCTCCATCCCGATGGAATGATCTTTTCCAATGGACCTGGTGATCCCAAAGATCTACCGAAAGTGATTCAAACGATTCAAACTTTACAAAAGAGTTATCCTATTTTAGGCATCGGTTTGGGCAATTTGTTGATTGCCTTGGCCAATGATTGCCAAATAGCCAAATTAAAAGAACCACACCATGAATCTTCTTTAGCAGTTAAAGAAGTTGCCAGTGGCAAAATTGATTTTGTCAATCATAATCATTCTTATACCTTGGACGAAAAATTTATCGGTGGCTCGGACTTCATTGTTACGAATGTTTGTGTTGCTGATGGTTCGATCGAAGGAATTCGTCATGAATACTTGCCCATTATGGGGGTACTTTTTGAACCTGAAGCAGCTCCTGGACCAACTGATGGCTATTATGTTTTTGATGAATTTATCGACTTAGTTGAATCGGCCAAGAAGCAAGAAGGAGCTAAAAATCAATGGATTTAGATGATATACATACTATCTTAATTATCGGTCCGACGAGCAGCGACAAAAATGTTGATCTTTCGACCGCTCTTTATGATACCGTCGATATTTTGCACCAATTGGGTTACAAGACCTCAATTATCGTCGAAGATCCAACCTCATTATTATCGTCAGGTAGTTTCTTTGATAAGACGGTAGTCGAAAAAGTTACCGGTGAAAATGTACTCAATTTTGTGCAGAAGTACCATCCCGACGCTATCTTACCAACAGTCGGCGATCGGAATGCTTTAGGAATCGTCTCCAGTTTGAACGGTAAACTAGCTAATACCAAAGTCTTAGGGGCCAGTTTCTCTGCTTCTTTAGCAACCTTCAAACGGGAACTTTTCATCAAAAAATTAACCAAAGCTCACTTGCCAGTAATCAAGTTTGTTTCTTCAGATGATGAAAAAGAAATTTACAGTTTTATCCGTTCAATCGGGTTTCCGATAATCGCTCGTCGACGTTATTCGAATCGCCATTCGAGTGGCTGGACTAATATTAATAATCTGTTTGAACTCGATAACTTTATGGCCATGGAAGATATTTCCGACAGTAAGATTGAAATTGAACGAAGCATCAGAGGTTTCAGTGAGTATTCATTCACAATTTTACGTGACCGCTATGATAATTCGGCGTTGATTGGCACAATTGAAGATATCGAACCCATCGGTATTCACCATTTGGACTCTAACTTAGTCTCGCCAGCTATTTCATTGAATGATTCGAAGTTGCAACGTTTAAGAAACTTTTCGATAAAACTGGCTCGAGCCTTCAATATCATTGGGGTCTGCACAGTTCATTTTGCATACAACCATACGACGAATGAATCTTATATTACGGAATTTATTCCTCGTTTGAGTGAAGAAACGAAGTTTTTGGAATATGCGACAAGTTATCCCATCGCGACGGCGGTAGTCGAATTGTGTTTAGGTTATCATTTGGATAAATTACAACTAGACGCCGGAAATCCTTTTAATGGGGCGGCCGAACCATTTGTCGACCATTTAACTTCCCGATTCCCACAATGGAAGTCAGATGAGCAAATTTACTTGGGACCAAGTAAGACCTCAGATTCTAGTATTGTGGTCAACGGTTTTAGTTTGGAAGAAGTGCTCAATAAGGGGGCCTTAAATGATAAATTGAACAACAACTTTGACCGTTATAATCAGTTACGCAAGTTAGACGATGACGATCTGTTTGAAAAGATCATCCATCCGACGAGCTGGATTTTAGATGTCTTGTCAGAAGCCTTGCGGCGGAAATTTGAAATGCCTATGCTTTCAGAGATTACCGGGGTCAATTTGCCATATTTACAAGCTCTGCAAAACATCATCGACAATAGTCTGATCATTCGAGAAGGCGAGATCGATGGCAACAATGTTGAACGAATGGTCAATATGGGTGTTAAAGGGGTTGGTCACAGTAAATTACTGTTAGATAGTTCCGATATCGTGACCCGAACAGTAGTTAAAAATAAACGGGCTGTGTCGGTCGCAAACAATGAATATATCAATCACAATTATTTTGTTACCAGTGGTATCAGCAATGAACTGCAACTCAGCGACAGAAAGAAAATCATTGTCCGCACGCCGATCATTACTTCAAAAACCGATATCATGATTCGGCAATTTGTCTTGTTCCAATTAGCCAAGTCAATCGATCAAAATGGACTTGAACCCATTATCATTGGCCGTGAACCATGGAATGCTCCGTTGTCAATGCGACGCAAAGTTGTCGAAATTGATGACCCGCACATGGAAATGAAGAGTTTGGATCTGATCAAGCGTGAAAATGTCTTGAATATCATCGACCTTTCGAAAAATATCGTAAATACTGAAGATGGTCATGTCTTTCAATTCAGCGCCCAAGAGATCAAAAATATGGACCTCACTGGTGACTCAATTCTCAGAGTAATGGTCGTCAGTGATGGGAAAAATTATTTAGCCCCATCAGTAATTTATCGTGCTCAACGAGACAAACATATCTATGAAGTGAGTTCGATCAATAACTTCATGACAGCAGAAGATCGAGCTGAGGTAGCTAATTTAATCAATCAGGAGTTGGCAGAAGATAACCAAGTGGATATTTTCAATTTTGAGATGATCTTAAATCACGATCACTGGTTAGTAACTAAGAAGTATCGGGGGATGACCAACGATATTATTCGCCACGAACTAGCTAGTTCCGTTCATGTTTTAGATACCTTAGTGAAGTTATTGCTTGGTAACAAGATCGATGATGACCTGTCGCTTGAAAAAATCTTTGATAATTTTGATGAACAGTATTTGTTAACAATTGACGATAAACGTTATCAGTTGCTAGATAAACAAGAAGCTCAAGCGAAACTAAAAGAATTACGTCCTAAGAAAAAATAAAAGCCACTGGCTGATCGATTATTCAAATCATGAAGATTGAATAATCAGTCGCCGTGGCTTATTTTTATTTAACGCGTAACTTTTCTACTAACTTGCGGTCAGGATCGACTAAGATCGTCTTTTGACCTTCAAAGATTACAAAGCCAGGCTTAGCACCATTAGGCTTTCTAATATGTTTGATCTGGACATAATCGACTGGTACTTTGCTAGAATCTCTAGCCTTAGAATAGTAGGCTGCAATCGTAGCAGCTTCAGTGATTGACTGTTGGTCAGGATCACTATCCTTTAAAATAACGTGTGACCCGGGGATGCCTTTTACGTGTAGCCAGTAGTGATTCTTTTGTGAAAGTTTCATTGTTAACTGGTCGTTTTCAAGGTTATTTTTACCAACTGTGACTTCGATACCGGCTGAAGTTTGGAAGTTTTCACCGATTTTTTTCTTGCGCTTTTTAGGAGCATTCTTACGCTTCTTCTTAATGTATCCGGAGTCGATCAATTCTTCAACGATACCATCAACATCGTCAATATCCACATATTCCAAGGAAGCCAAGACTGATTCAAGGTAATTGACTTCATTAGTCGTGATTTCCAGTTGTTCTTTGATATGAGGAATCGAATTTTGAAGCTTACGATATTTCTTGTAGTAGCTTTGAGCGTTCAAAGAAGGTGAGTATTCTGGGTTGAGCTTGATAGTTACTTCTTCGTTATTGTAATAATTAGTCAAAGTGATTTTGCTAGAACCATGTTGAATTTTCGACATATATGTGGTCAAAAGTTCGCCGTAGAGGTTATATTTGTTCATCACATCAGTTGAATCCAGTTGTTGATTCAACTTCTTGATTTTAGACTTATCTTTTTTCAAAATAATGCTAAGACGATGAGTAATGCTCTTAGTTTGTTGTTCAATGCGGTCAAGGCGAGCTTTGTCCAAGTAATAATTATCGAGCAACTCACTGAGTGAATCGTATTCGTTAACCTGGGTGGTGGTATTTTCAAACGCAATTGGGAAGAAACCTAGTTTGTGTTTGTCATTATTGGCTGTATTAGGGTGAATCTGGGTTTGATAGGCTTTGATAAAGTCGTTCAAGTTTTGACCATTGGCCACTTTTTGCACTAATTCTTTGGAAGTGTCGATTCCGATTCCTTCATACTTTTGTCTGATATCGGCTGCGGTCAATCCAGTTAAATCCGTCTCAGTAGTCGAAAAGGGATTGATTTTATTTTGGGTTGGTGGCAATTTATAATCGTCTCCAGGCAACAGACCACGAAAACTATTATTTTCCGGCGAAACTCGTTTGATCAGATCAACAATCTTATCAGTGGCTTTTTCCACTAAAAAGATATTGCTGTGTCGGGCCATGATTTCCGTGATCAAAGTATAGTCATGGATATCGCCTAATTCATTTTTAGCTGAAAGGTCGATTGAAACTACCCGATCATTATTTAATTGGCGAAAATCTTGGACGATCGCACTGGTAATGTATTTTCGCAATGACATTACAAACGTTGACGGTTTAGCTGGATTAGCAAAAGGTTGGTCAGTGATCTGAACGCGAGCATATGAAGGGTGGGCTGATAATAAGAGCTGCCGATTTTTTCGGTTGCTCCGGATCGTTAAGATCAATTCGTTGGCAAAAGGTTGCTGAATCTTACTGATCCGACCGCCTTTCAAGTTTTGATTCAATTCGTCTACCATCGCATGGGTAAACATTCCATCAAAAGACATATTTTACTTCCTTTCTTAATTTACATTACAATTTCTGAAACTTTTAATCCCTAACAAATATAAAATAGCGTGAATATGATATAATCTAATGGTTATACAATCATTATACGTAACCAAACAAGGAATTGATAAATTTATGAAAATAGCCATTGTAACAGATAGTACATCTTATTTGCCACAAGAGATAGTCGATAAATATAATATAACAGTTGTGCCGATCGAGGTAGTATTTAATACTAAAACATACCGTGAAGACATTGATATTACAACATCCGAATTCTACGATATGCTTCAAAAGTCACCCGAATTACCTTCGACGGCTCAACCTTCCATTGGCGAAATGATGAAGGTATATGATAAATTGGCTAAAGAAGGTTATGATACCGTAATTTCAATCCATTTGGCAAGCACGATTTCTGGCTTCGTTAATAATTTGAAGAGTGCAGCTCAAACAATTGAAAATATCAACGTCGTGGTTTACGATTCCCAAATCACCGTTCGTTTGATGGGATACTTAGCTCAAGAAGCAGCCCGCATGGCTCAAGAAGATAAACCACTTGCAGAGATCATCGATCGCTTAGATGCCTTACGTTCATCTATTGGAGAATCTTTTGTCGTTGATGATTTGAAAAATCTCGTCAAGGGCGGCCGTTTATCTAATACCTCTGCCGTAATTGGAACGGTTTTAAATATCAAGCCCTTGTTAGAGTTTGATGATCAGTCCCACAAAATCGTCGCTTACGACAAAGTTCGTTCAATGAAGAAGGCTAAGCTCAAAGCCGAAGAAAAGCTCAGCCAAGCCATGAACGATAGTCCGTATCCTTTAAGATTATTAGTTCTTGACGCTGATGATCCAGAAGCTGGTGACCGTTGGGCAGATGAAGTGCATGAACATTATCCAGACGCAACTTTAGACCGTTCATATTTTGGACCTGTCATTGGAGCTCATTTAGGAAAAGGCGCTTTAGCCGTAGCCTGGATTCGTGATTTTGATAAATCTTAAAGAAATTATTGTGACTCAACAAAAAGAAATTTTTGTTGGGTATTTTTTTAAACCGTTTACTATTCCAAACTATGTCAATTAAAGTTATACTTTAAGAGTAAAAAAGTTTTTTTATTTGCTGAGATATTATAAACTTGTCATTATAGTTTATTAATGTATTTAGTGAGTTAAAATAAACCTAGTAATGATTTCTACAGTGAAAAGGGGAGTAGTATCATGTTTTCAAAAACCAAAAGAGCCGCAATTTTAGTGGCTGCGAGTGCACTGCTTGCTACAAGTTTAGGAGGTAACGTTGTTTTAGCTGATGTCGATTCTAGTATTGATGGCACGACAACCAGCGTAACCACACCTAATAAGACTAACACTAATGCCGATTCAAATCTCGCATCAACCACCAAGAGTACAGCTAATTCAACTGATACTAGTTCATCTAATAGTAGCAGTACTAATAATTCCACTAATGCCAGTACCCAATCTGGATATCAAAACATTGATACCGCTTCTGTTAAAGCAGCCATGCTGGCTGAGTTAAATCGTTTGCGAGCTCAAAATGGTTTGTCACCATTGACATCAGTAAATATTTTGAACAATTACGCTCAAAAGAGAACTGATTCCTTTATCAATGGCGGTGGAGTAGATAACCATGCTGGCTGGAACTCAGCTGAGATGTATCCTTATAATCTGACGGCGGAAGAAAATATCGCTCAAATGCCTTATTCGATGATCGGCTCAACTGATCCCACAGTCATTGCTCAAAAGATGACTCATGAATTTTATGCGGAAATGTATGATAGTCAACCAAATTATGGTCACCGTAAGAACATGCTCAATCCATACATTAATTACGTTGGAGTTGGGGTAAGTATTTCTAGTAATGGAATGATTTATTTCTCTCAAGAAATGGGAAATGATCAAGCTGCATACAGTAAATACGATCCAAGTGATGTTTACGCATATTACCTAACAAATAACAATGATTATGCTAACGTTTCGCAATATGATTTGGCTGACTCACACAAGAATGATCCCGATTACGCTAATAACGCCAACCGTGTAACTGTCGATCTTCGTGGTGGAGTTTCAACTAAAGATGCCGTTACTGTTTTATATGACCGCAATGGCAACAAGCGGACTGATCTAGCCTTAGGACCAAACAGTAACTGGATCTCTGATTTGATTGCTGTCATTGATGGTAACTATTACTATCACGTATGTACTAATGGCTTTGTTTCAGCTAACGATGCGTTGCCTTGGGCTTCATTTTTAGCAGGTGCCAGTGTCACAACTACTACTAAAGCAACTGTTTACGACAACAATGGTAACGTTACTGGTGCCGTTCTCGATGCTAATAGTAAGTGGGTTGTTGACCGCCGGGCAGTAAATCCTAAGACCGGTATCAAGATGTATCGTGTTGCTACTAACTCCTGGATTCAAGAGAATCAATTGAAGCAAAACTAGTAAAGAAGTAAGTATTATTTTTTAAAATATCAAGAAAAGACCTCTCTGATTCAAATAGTTTCAGAGGGGTCTTTTTTGTGTTGTTTGAAATGAATCTTACTTAATGCTATTTTTTGTTTCTCGTCTGATTGATCGTATCACGGATCTCTTGTAGCAAGGAATTAGTTTGGAATTCATCCTTTACGGCAATAATGGCATACAAAGTATCAACCAGTGAAATTTGAGCAATGATAGCGTGCAAGGCTTCATTTTGATATTTAGTCTCATCAGAAACGGACAGTAAACAAACGTCTACCAGTTCAGTTAAAGCTGAATTGCCATAACTAGTAATACCAATAATTTTAACGTTATTTTTTTTGAGTTCAGAAACAATCTGTAAAGTGTCTTTGTTTTCGCCACTGTGTGAGATGACCACTGCGCAATCCTTTGAGGTCATTTTAGCGGCCAACATCAATTGCATATGATAGTCAGCTGAATAATAGGGCTGTTTATCGGACCGCAAGAATTTGTGAAAGCCATCTTCAGCCACGATCGAAGATGCACCCAAACCAAAGAAGCCGACGGCTAAGCTATCTGTGATGATGTTGATTGCCGAATTCAATTGTTTATTGGTCAAAACTTGTACCGTTGCTTCCAAGGTAGAAATATTGGCTTGAAAGATTTTTTTAGTGATCGCCATATAAGAATCTTCTTTGGTAATATCCAAAAATAACGTACCTGAAGCTTCCTTATTAGAAGTTAACAAGCTTATTTTAAAGTCTTGAAAACTATTGAATCCTAATATCTTGGCGAATCTCGAGATGGTTGAGATGGATACTTTGGCGTCTTTAGCTAAATCATTTATAGTCAGATCAGGCGCAAACTTATCAGTAGACAATATGTAATCAGCAATTTCTTTATAAGTTCCCTTTAAGTTGTGATAATAAGTGTGAATCACATAATTCATGTTTTTTACCATAGTCTTTACCTCACCTATAAAATACCATATTTTTTAGTTAAAGAAAATAATTTTCAACAAATAAATTGATTCTTGAAAATTATTTTTGTATAATAGGTTTTGTTGAAAACGGTTACACAGGAGATGTTTATTGATGAAATTAGCAATGATAGGCCTGGGAAAGATGGGCATGAATTTAACAGAGAATTTGATCAGAAATGGCAATCAAGTTGTCGCCTTTGATTTAGATGAAAGTGCCAAAGAGTTAGCAGCAACCAAAGGGGCACAGACGGCAAGGGATTTAAACGATGTGGTTAATCAATTGGAAGCACCAAAAATCGTCTGGGTAATGTTACCAGCGGGCAATCCAACAGATAATACCATCAAAAAATTGAGCGAATTATTAAGCAAAGACGACATCGTAATTGATGGTGGTAATTCATTTTATGAGGATTCCTTACGACACAACGAGATCCTCAAACAAAAACAAATCAATTTCTTTGATTGTGGAACTTCTGGCGGAATGAGTGGTGCTAATCACGACGGCAACTTTATGATCGGTGGAGATAATTCCAAATTATTCTCATACATCGAACCGATTTTTCAAGGGATTGCCCAAAAGGATGGTTATCTCTACACCGGAAAAGCCGGCAGCGGTCACTACTTGAAAATGGTCCATAACGGGATCGAGTATGGCATGATGCAAGCCATTGCAGAAGGATTCGATGTTTTGGAACACAGCAAGTTCGATTATGATAACGAAGCAGTCGCAAAAGTTTGGTCACATGGTTCTGTAGTCAGAGGTTGGTTGATGGAATTGGCTGAATCAGCTTTTGCTAAAGACCCTGATCTCGATCAACTAAAGGGAGTCATGCATTCATCTGGAGAAGGCAAATGGACCTTAGAAGAGGCTTTAAAGCAACAAGTACCAACTCCAGTCATCGGCTTGTCTTTGATGATGCGTTACCGCTCGATGGAGGACGATACCTTTACCGGAAAAGTTGTCGCCGCTTTACGAAACGAATTCGGTGGTCACGATGTGGTTAAGAAATAATTGAACCAGGAGGAATTTCAAATGGAATATATGATTGGCGCAGACATAGGTACGACTAGTACTAAAGCAGTTTTGTATGACATGAATGGAAAAGTTATCGAGTATGCGAACAAAGGTTATCAACTATATCAAGATACTCCCGATATGGCCGAGGAAGATCCAGAGGATATTTTTAACGCTGTCGTTGAAGTACTGGGTCAAGTCATGCGTAAAGGTCAAGTGAAACCTGATGAGCTCAAAGGAGTTTCCTTTTCTTCAGCCATGCACAGTCTAATTTTGATGGATGAAAACGATCAACCGTTAACTCGGGCAATAACTTGGGCTGATAATCGTGCTGCAGCATACAGTGAAGAGCTCAAGCAAAATGGTCTCGGAGCTGAAATCTATGCCAAGACCGGTACACCGATTCATCCGATGGCACCGCTCTCAAAAATGCTCTGGTTAAAGAATGAACAGCCTGATTTATATCAACGAGCTAAGAAATTTATCGATTTGAAAACATATGTCTTTTTCCGTTTATTCGGTGAATATAAAATGGAATACTCGATTGCTTCGGCAACGGGGATGTTCAATATCTTCAAACTAGACTGGGAAAAACAGGCCCTCGACTTACTCGACATCACACCAGATAAATTACCTCAATTAGTTGAACCGACTGACTCAATCACTGGAATCAACGAGAATTACGGTCAATTACTAGGTATCAGCGAAACAGTCCCATTTGTTTTTGGAGCCAGTGATGGGGTACTTTCCAATTTGGGCGTTAATGCGATTGATCCTGGTGTCGTCGCTGTTACGATCGGAACATCTGGCGCAGTCCGAGTAGTGGTCGACAAGCCGGTAGTTGATCCCAATGGAAACTTATTCTGTTATGCCCTAACTAAGGATAAGTGGGTTGTAGGTGGTCCGGTCAATAACGGTGGAATCGTATTTCGCTGGGTCAGTGATCAATTGTTTGCACCCGAAAAAATCACCGCTGAACAGATGCAAGTCTCTTCATACGATATCTTGACTCAGATTGCTGAAAAAATTCCAGCTGGTTCTGATGGCTTGCTATTCCACCCATACTTAGGTGGCGAGCGGGCACCAATTTGGAATGCCTATGCCAGAGGATCGTTCTTTGGTTTAACACGTCAACATACACGTGCCCATATGGTCAGAGCCGCTTTGGAAGGCATCGTCTATAATCTCTACATGGTTATGTTGATGATTGAAGGCGTCGCCGGCAAACCTAAGAGCATTCAAGCAACAGGTGGATTCGCCCGTTCTGCTTTGTGGAGACAAATGCTGGCCGATATTTTTGAACAAGATGTTACGATCCCGGAAAGTTTTGAAAGCTCTTGCCTTGGAGCAGCAGTACTGGGGATGTATGCACTTGGTTATATCGATGATCTTTCAGCGGTTAAAAATATGATTGGCGTAACTAATGTTCATCATCCAGACGAAAAAAACTTTCCAGTATATCGTGAATTATTACCAATCTGGATTCGCTTGTCGAAAATCCTTGCTCCAGAATATAAGAGTATTGCCGAGTTTCAAAAGAAACACATGCAGGAAAAACAAAAATAACTCGTCTTTAGACGGGGATTAATAAAAGCTGATGCGCAAGCATGTACCCAGCTGATGGAGGTTTATTATGACACCTTTTATTGTATTGATATTGGGGATTGCACTACTTTTATTATTGATCATCAGAGTTAAAATGAATACCTTTGTCTCCTTGATCATAACTTCAATCGCAGTCGGAGTGGGATTAGGGATCCCCCTGACAAAAATTGCCACGAGTATCCAAAACGGGATCGGGAGTCAATTAGGCGAACTTTCAATCGTCTTTGGTTTTGGAGCAATGTTAGGACGCTTAGTCGCTGATGCGGGTGGAGCCTATCGCATTGCCCACACCTTGATTCAAAGATTCGGTAAAAAAAGATTACAACTAGCAATCGTTTTAGCTTCATTTATTATCGGAATTGCCTTATTCTTCGAAGTCGGAATGGTACTGTTGGTACCGATTGTCTTTGCCATTGCCGTAGAGGCCGGAGTGTCAATTCTGTACTTGGGAATTCCAATGGCCGCAGCCTTGTCTGTCACCCACGGATTCCTGCCACCACATCCAGCTCCAACCGCAATCAGTGCAGTACTTGGTGCTAATGCTGGTCACGTTTTACTTTATGGTATTATCGTCGCTATTCCAGCTGTTATCGTTGCCGGTCCCGTATATACAAAAGTTGCTGAAAAATTAGCCCCAAAAGCTTTTGATCGTAAAGGTAATTTATCAGCATTGGGACCACAAAAAGAATTTAAACTTGATGAGACACCAGGATTTGGTATTTCAGTTTTGACATCATTATTTCCAGTTATCTTGATGGCCATTACAACAATTTATCAATTAATGTTTAACAATGGACATTTGCCTAAGAACCTCACAACCTTAGATTCAATCATTGCCTTTATTGGAACGCCTTCAATCTCAATGACAATTTCACTACTATTAGCCATGTACACTATGGGATGGGCAAGACGATTTAAGACCCCAGAGATCATGCATTCAGTTGAAGAAGCAGTCAAATCAATCGCTATGTTGCTACTAATTATCGGTGGTGGCGGTGCTTTTAAACAAGTCTTAATCGATGGCGGCGTCGGAAATGCAGTTATGAAATTATTCTCCGGTTCCAACTTATCACCATTGCTTCTCGGTTGGTTAATTGCCGTAGTTCTAAGAGTGGCACTAGGGTCTGCTACGGTAGCTTCATTGACCGCTGCCGGCTTGGTCTTACCATTAATGCAATCATCAGGTATAAACTCAGCCTTGATGGTTTTGGCCATCGGTGCTGGTTCCTTAGCTGCCTCACATGTGAATGATGCAGGTTTTTGGATGTTCAAAGAATATTTTGATCTGACGATTAAAGAAACCTTATTGACATGGACAGTTTTGGAAACAATTATTTCCGTAGTTGGTCTGATCGGCGTATTATTACTCAGCTTAGTTATTTAAAATAATCTCTTCAAAAGGCAGGACGAATCCTGTCTTTTTATTTTTGAAAAGGGCAGAAATCCTTCCCACTGACCAGATTGGTATCTTGTCAAGATTAAGGACAGACTTGACAAAAATTATACTTATTATTATTGTATTTATGAAAACTGAATATGATTTCTTCGGGGCAGGGTGTAATTCCCGACCGACGGTAACAACCTAGTTGAAGTCCGTGACCCGCGCAAGCGGTTGACCCAGTGCAAGTCTGGGACCGACAGTAAAGTCTGGATGGGAGAAGAAAAATTATTGCTTTATTTATTAGGCAGTAGTGACTAAAAATGGCTATTTATAGTCTTATTTGGTGATTCCTACTGGTGAAATCTATTTGGCAATCCATCACAAGACCTCGTTATCAAAAAAAGATAATGAGGTCTTTTTTTATTCTAGGAGGTGTAATTTGTTAAATGATTATATGAATTTAGCAATTGAACAGGCCAAACTTGGTGGAGTAGCAACTTTTCAAAATCCCCAAGTCGGAGCCATTTTGGTAAAGGACAATCAGGTAATAGCCAAAGGATATCACCATTATTTTGGCGGAGATCATGCTGAAGTCGATGTTTTAAAACAGGTGACCAATGAACAGAGTCAAGGTGCAACATTGTTTGTAACACTCGAGCCATGTTCTCATTTTGGAAAAACACCACCTTGTTCCCATCGAATCGTCGAGGCCGGGATTAAGAAAGTGGTAATCGGTCAATTAGACCCACATCCGATTGTAATGGGAAAGGGTGCAGATTATCTAATTCAACATGGGGTGACAGTCGTCAAAGATATTTTAAAAGATAAAGTGGAAAAATTGAATCCGCACTACAACTTCTTTTATCGTTGGCAACGACCTTGGGTAACTTTAAAAGTCGCGATGACTTTGGATGGAAAGATCAATCAAGGGCATGCTCAAAGAACTATTATTTCTAATAAAGATAGCTTTGTAGATAGTCAAAAACTTCGGGCTCAACACCAAGCCATACTAATTGGAGAACATACTTTAAAAATTGATGATCCAAAATTAACAGTAAGAACTATAAAAATGGCTCATCCACCGGTCAGATTAATTGTCTTAACAGATGCCGCAACGATTTTGAACAAGAGTCTCTTACAAGATAAATCAGTAGAAACTTGGCTATTGGTCAAACAAGACACTACGAATAATCGACTGGCAAAATACGAAAACGTGCATGTCTTAAAAGGAAATTGGATACCGCAAAATATCGTTGCTTTTTGTTATAAAAAGGGTTGGCAATCACTGCTAGTAGAAGGCGGCTCATATTTACAAGCCCAATTCGTTCAGAACCATTTAATCGAACAGTGGATCAGTTATCTTGCACCAAGAATCTTTGGCGGAAATGCATTGCCAGCGGTGGTTAATCAGGCTGGATTGGGTCGGGACATCCACTTTACAAAACCAAAAATAAAGTATTTCGACGATAACTTGAGAATAAGTGCACTAAGAAAAGAGGAATAAGCAATGTTTTCCGGGATAGTACAAACCCAAGGCATCATTCAAAATATTCAGCAAGTCCAAAAAAATCTTCAATTGAGTATTAAAACATCAGAACTTTGGATTGATAAAGTCAAAAATGGTGACAGTATTGCGATTGATGGTGTTTGCTTAACAGTTGTAAATAAAGATAAGACGAATTTTGATGTGGAAGTCATGCCAGAAAGCATCAAACGGACCAATTTAAAAGATCTATGTGTGAATCAACAGGTCAATTTAGAAAAGGCTTTACGGCTTCAAGATCGAATTGATGGTCACATCGTACAAGGACATGTTGATTTTTGTACAGAGCTCATCGAACAGCAAGCCGATCAAAATGCTTTAAAATTAATATTTTCTTTACCAAAAGCATACCAGCAATTCGTAGTTGAAAAAGGTTCCATTGCGATTGATGGCGTCAGTTTAACTGTTGTTTTGACAACTGGAGATTCTTTTGAAGTAGATTTGATTCCGTACACAAGGGAGAACACAGTTTTAGGTAATTTAAAGAAACACGATAAGGTCAATGTTGAAACAGATATTTTAGGAAAATATTTAGTTCGACAAATGGATTTAGGGGTGAAATTGAATGGATACAAATAGTAAAGTTGAAACTGCAATTGCGACTTTAAAAAATGGTGGTTTGATTATTTTAGCTGATGATGAAACTAGAGAAGCGGAAGGCGATATGGTTGGTCTAGCAAGTAAAGCTACAACTGAAAGTGTGAATCGAATGATAACTTCCGCCCGGGGCTTACTGTGTGTGCCTGTAGCACCAGAAGTTGCGGATAGATTAGACTTGAAGTTAATGACGAGCGAAAACGATGCTTTTGGAACTGCCTTTACCGTGTCTATGGATCACAAAAGTACCACCACTGGAATTTCAGCCCAAGATCGGGCCAGAACCATACGGGCAATCGCTAATCCTCAAAGTCGTCAAGCTGATTTTTATCATCCAGGGCATATTTTTCCTCTGATTAGTCGAAAAGAAGGCTTACTGGAACGACGAGGACATACCGAAGCCGCAATTGAATTGGCAAGATTAACCGGCGAATCACCAGTCGCATACATTTGTGAAGTGGTTAAAAAAGATGGCTTGATGGCACGCCGAAAGAATCTCAAATCTTTAGCTGAAGGTTTACGAATTCCGATGTTGACGATTGAAGAAGTAACACAATACTTAGTTAAAAAAAGTTTAAAAAGGCTAGAACCGACACCCACAGTTAATTTGCCCACTAAATATGGTGATTTTAAGTTAACTGGTTTTAAAGTGCCTGGTCAAAATCAAATTACTTTAGCCTTACAAAAGGGAGATCTTGACACACAAAAGCCAGTTTTAGTTCGATTACATTCGGAGTGTTTTACAGGCGATGTGTTTGGATCTTTACGCTGTGATTGTGGCGCACAACTACATCATGCGATGAGGGAATTGGAAAATAATGGCTCTGGATTAATTCTCTATTTACCTCAAGAAGGCCGTGGAATTGGCTTATTCAACAAACTAAAGGCTTATCATTTACAAGAAAATGGGGTCGATACTTATGATGCCAATGTACAGCTTGGTTTCTCTGCTGATGGCAGAAATTACAATCAAGCCAGTATCATTTTGCATCAATTAGGAGTTAATAAAATAAAATTATTAACAAACAATCCCAATAAAGTTAAACAATTGACTGATTATGGGATTGAAGTTATTCAGAGAGTACCCTTAGAAATTCCAGCTAATAAGTTCGATTATGATTATTTAAAAACCAAGCAACAAAAGTTTCATCATCAATTAAATTTGAATGAGGTAAATTAAAAAAATGAAAACATATAGCGGCAGTTACAACGGGAATGGACTAAAAGTAGGTATTGTAGTAGCCAGATTTAATGACTTTGTTACAACGAAGCTATTGAATGGAGCCATTGATACTCTAAAGAGAAATGGAGTGTCAGATGAAGATATTGAGGTCACTTGGGTACCAGGAGCTTTTGAAATTCCTTTGGTCACACAGTTATTAGCAAAAAAGCAACAATATGATGGATTAATCGCATTAGGAGCAGTGATACGAGGAGAGACATCCCACTTTGATTATGTCTGTAACGGCGTGTCAACTGGAATTGCCAACGTCAATTTAAAAATCGAAACACCTGTCATGTTTGGCGTTCTTACAACTGATACGATCGAACAGGCTATGAATCGTGCTGGCCTCAAGGGTGGTAATAAAGGCAGTGATTGTGCTTTGAGCTTATTAGAGATGGTTAATCTAAAAAAGCGTATTTTTGAAAAATAAAAGCTTATGAATCGGAAATAGACATCTTAAAATAAATCTTTAGTCAAGAGAGAACCTGATATTATTGGGTTCTCTTTTTAATATTGTGATATAGGTGAGAATCAGAGTATTCCTAGAAATGAATTATCAAAATTAAAGTAAACTAAATAACACCTCATAGTACAAGCTGATGTTGGTTGGAGTGTGTGTTGAGGCGGAAATTATAATCATCCAGAAATTTATTAGCTTCATTCCGATTTTTAAAGATAATTATTCGTTTTTTATTTTGATACTGCTGTAATAACTCATAGATTTCCGGCAATTGTTCTTTCGAAAAATTAATGATCCATTCTTTAAATTCAGGATCAAAAACTTTTTCTACCCATGGCAAGTCTTCACGTGGATGGCCAACACGTGATTCAGCTCCATTCAAACAAACTTCGACAGGATAATCTAATAGAAATACCGTGTCACATGCTTGAAGGCGCATCTCAATCGTTCGTTGATAATTACCATCAATGATCCATTTATCGCCTTGAAGTATCTTTTTTAATTTGCTGTCAAATTCCGCTTTAGTATAGTTAGTTTGATCTTTTTTGTGCCACAGCAAATCCAAATAAAGCAAGGGTAGGTCAGTTTTATCACGTAACTTTCTAGCAAAAGTACTTTTTTCAGTACCGGGACAACCTAAAATAATTACCTTTTGCATTTGATTTTTCTTCCTTAATTTTCTAATTTCAAACTTAATTTAATAGTAGTACCAGATTCTTAATTATTAGAAAATTTGATAAAACATTTTCATTTATATAAACTGTGAGTTTTAATAATCGAATCCAAAAATAATTTAGTAGGTTTAGAAAACACTTGATATTTTTTCCAAATGAGATTCACATCGGTTTTAATTTCAGGTGAAAGAGGTACACAAATGTAGTCAGTATTTGAATAATCAACTAAATTATCGAAAACCATTGCAATACCCAGATCACTTTCAACCATTTTTTGGGCACTCAAATACATACCAAAAGTACCAACAATATTTAAATCTCGAGTATGAAACCATTCATATAACAAACCATTATCAAGTGATTCCTGATAAAGAATCAAAGGCTGATCTAGCAAATCTTCTGGAGTTAGAAAGGCCTTTTTTGCTAAGGGATTATTCCGTCGCATCAACATTCCAAACCGATTTATTTGATGTAGAGAGATGTGCTGATAGATATTTTGGTCAACATTGCCAAAATAGAGTCCTAAATCAACTAATCCATTATTAACCATGTTCAAAATTGATTCATTATCGCCATTTTTAAGTTTTAAAGTAACTTTGGGATTATCAGAAATCAAAGCTTTTGCTCGTTCACTAATATAACGAATTGAATCGGTTTCACTGACACCTAATAAAATGTCACCAGCAATTTCATCATTACTGGCCGATAATTCAGCAGTTGTTTTAGCGGTTAATTTAATAATTTCGTTAGCTCGTTTTCGCAAAAGAACTCCATCTGGAGTGAGGGTTACACGTTTATTTTCTCTAGTTAACAACTTTTTACCAAATTCATTTTCTAATGCTTTGATCTGACGAGAAAGGGCCGGCTGTGAGATGTGTAGATATTCAGCTGCATGGGTAATATTCTCTTCTTGAGCAACAATGAGGAAGTTTTGTAATTGTTGTAATTCCATTTTTGTCCTCCATGGTTTTGACATGCATACAAGTTATGTCACATCATACTTAATCAGTATTTAACATTACACCCGATTGCATATATAGTAAATGACATAGAAAGGACGTAATTGTTTATGCCGAATAAAAACGAAATAATTGCGATTCTTAAAGACGCCGGATTGTCTGATTCATGGATAAATAATTTCTTACGATTACCAGTAACTGAACAAAACAATTTGTTAGAAGGATATCGAACTGATATTTTAGAACAGCTGCATGGCTCCAAGAAAAAATTGGACTGTCTCGACTATCTGCGTTATCAATATAAATTTTCACAACAAGAGGAGAAATGACATGACTAAATTAGCAAACGACACTAGAGTTTTTAAAATCAATCCCGAAATTGACGTGCAAAACGTACGATTTCAAAACCGTTATGGATTCACTTTAGCAGGTCACTTATATTTACCATTGAACTTTGATGATATGAAACAATATTCAGCTATCGTAATTTCGGGGCCTTTCGGAGCAGTCAAAGAACAATCAAGTGGTCTTTATGCTCAAACTTTAGCTGAAAAAGGATTTGTAACTGTAGCTTTTGATCAATCAACTACTGGAGAAAGCTCTGGATCAATTCGCAATGTTGCTTCGCCTGATATTTTTGTAGAGGACTTTTCGGCAGCTGTCGATTTTGTAGGAATGCAGAAGTTTGTTGATAGAGAAAGAATTGGGGCTATCGGTATTTGTGGTATCGGTTCACACGCTTTAACAGCAGCTTCAATTGACACAAGAATCAAGGCTGTGGCAACCTCAGTTATGTATGATATGTCAGATTCTATGTGGAAAGGTTTGAATTTTAATCCCAAAACTGACGAACAACGGAAAATTGAAAAAGATTATTTAGCACAACAACGTTGGATTGACGCTGACAAGGGAACTTTAGCAAATGGCCCTCATGAATTGAACTTTGATGCTAACAACAAGCCTATGACAGACATGGTTGGTCTACCCGACAAATTACCAGAAAATGCTGATCCAGTAACAGCAGCTTTCTTCAACTATTATAAAGGCCGCGCTTTCCATCCACGTTCCGTAAATTCGACTAATGGTTGGACCGCCACAACTCCATGGGGATACTACAATTTCCACTTGCAAGCACATATCGATGAAATTTCACCACGTCCTGTTTTAATCGTAACCGGTGAGAAAGCCCATTCCCGTTATATGGCAGAAGAATCATACAATCGTATCAAAGATCATAAAGAATTAGTCGTTGTACCAGGTGCTGACCATGTTGATTTGTATGATCAGATGGATAAGATTCCTTTTGATAAATTTGATTCATTCTTTAAAGAAAACTTGTAATAATCATAAGAGGAGTAGAGAATATGACTTTAAAAAATAAAGTGGTAGTAATAATGGGAGCTTCTAGTGGAATAGGTGAAGCAACAGCTAATCTTTTGGCAAAAAGTGGAGCCAAATTAACCATTGCTGCCCGGAGAATGAATCGATTGGAGAAAATTGTTCAAAATAATGTTGGAGCAGAAATCTTACCTGTTGCAGCTGACGTTTCAAAGGCTGATGAAGTGCAAAATGTGATTGACAAAACTGTTGAAAAATATGGCCGAGTTGATGTGATGTTTAACAATGCTGGTATCATGCCAGTCAATAATTTAGATGCGATTGCTCGCGATGAATGGCAGAATATTATGGATATCAATATTAAGGGTGTTTTGAATGGTATTGCAGCGGTTTTACCTGTAATGAAAAAGCAGCAAAGTGGTCACATCATTACTACTTCATCCGTTTTAGGATATGAAGTGTTGCCAGGTTATGCAGCATACTCAGGTAGTAAATACGCTGTACGTGCAATTATGGAAGGCCTTCGCCAAGAAGAACGGACTAATAATATTAAGACAACCGTTATTGCTCCGGGTACTGTTCAGACTGAATTATTCAATTCTATCAATAATCAAGAGATAAAAGAACAGCTTGAGAGTTTGAAGAATCTTCCTGGAGCGGATATGCAAGCCTTACAACCAGAGGAAATTGCGGAAGCAGTAGCATTTGTGATCAATACACCTAAGAATATGGCCGTCAATGAAATGGTTATTAGACCTACTGGTCAAGAAGTTTAATTTAATCGAGATTGAAGCTAATATAAAATACCGTTTAATTAGATAACTACCAAAAGTTGTCTTAATTAAACGGTATTTTATTAACGAAACTATTTTAAAACTATTATAAAATGAATATGCTTTTTCAATTCTATACTTCAATTATGTAAATAGTTGTAATTTTTTGATTATTAATAATTATCCAAAATCAATCTGATCCAACATAGCTTCACGTGATTCCTGATCCAATCCCAAATATGCCAAGGTCATCTGTTGACTACTGTGGTTCAATAACCGCATAACCAAACCAATATTATAATTTGACTGAACGTAAACCCGATAGGCTCCAGTTTTCCTCATAGTATGGGTACCCAAATAATTAATATCAAGTAAATCACCGGTTTTGGCCATTACTTTATAAAACTGCTTTTCAGTTATGTGCCGGTCTAGCCTTTGCATAGATGGGAAGAGCCAATCTGATTTCACTTTGTTTTCCAACAGCCATTTTTGATAGATCAATAAATCGCGAGTGATCGGTTTCAAATACAAAGTGTTCGGTTTGCCCGTTTTTTTATCGTGAATAAAGGCCGTTTTTCTCAACTCGTCATAATTATCAAACACATCGTTATATTTTAAAGCCAAGACATCTGAAACTCGAAGTAGGGTAGCCTTGCCAGTTTGGAAAATCGTGTAATTTCTTCTGCCATATTTAAAATTGCGTAATAACGTATCTTGAACTTCACTTAAAATATTACTGTCTTTAATCGGTAAAACTAATTGTTTCATTATTTCTCCATTCAAATTCAATCTATAAATTACTAAAATGGTCATCCATTAATCTTTGTTTTACGACAATTTCGATTTTAAAGGGTAAAATAGGCCGTTTTATAGGTTATTTATAACGGGGACTATTATTAAGTATTAATGATAAATAACCCCTAGACTTATATTGTAATTTTTTGAGACTGATGCGTCAATGTTTTACAGGGGTCATTTATTACAAATAACCCCTATTTTTGACAAAATTTAGCTATTTTTACAAATCTTGATTCTAAGAGTCGGTTGCCATATTTAACGGTCAACTACCCATTGACGTTTCATAGAATGCGCCTCTCAGCACCATCAAAATTAGGTCCTTAAAAGATAGAATTCGGACCAATATTCTAGAGCCACAAATCAACTGTATAATGACAATCAAGAAGTCTCAAAAAAAGTATGTCTCCCTGCGTAAAGAGAACATGCCTTATAGTTTTTTTACTGTATTTAATACATATTTAGATAAGTAGAATAGGTCGGGGAGTAATCGGTTTGTCCCAAGCTAAATCAATATCTTCCAACTTATAAGTTTCAAATGGAGTAGTCAGCTCTCCCTTAGCAGTCAAATCAAAAACATAACTGATTCCTTCTAGGTAATCTTTATCGGTCACACTTTTGATACCACTTCCTAATAACTCGATACCGGAAGCCCGTAAAAAGGCAGATGGCAGATCAATATCAGGCTGATTTGCGGATTGTCCAAGATTAGCAAAGCGTGTTGGGTAATTTCCCGGAGCGACTGCAATGGCATTGATTATTGCTAAAGCACTGTCGCCCCACAAGTAATCAATAACAGCGTCAACTTTATCAATTAGATATGGTTGTAAGTCTTTAATAAACTTTTCTCTGCCTTGAGGAGTTGTCACATCAAATGCGACAAAAGCATCGGCACCCAATTTTGACAACTTTTCAGCATTACGTCCGGTGACGATAACTTTTTTTGCACCTAAACTGTAAGCAATCTTAACAGCTAAGCTACCAGCACTGCCAGTAGCTCCATTTATTAAGACTGTCTGGCCTTTCTTTAAGTGAATTCGTTTAACTAAAGCGGTCCATGATGACATTCCAGGATTGGCAATAGCTGCTGCCATTATATCATCGACCTCATCTGGTACTGGTATGATCTGACTTTTATCAACTAAAGTTTGTTCAGCAAAAGCCCCAAAGGGAGCCACTGTTGTGAAAAAATAGACTCTTTGGCTATCTAATAATCCAACTCCATCCATACCGGCGACATTCGGATATGTTTTTGGCGAAGAATAGTGTTGACCAGTTGCACGTAGCTTAGCCAGAT
The DNA here is from genome assembly GCF_043951805.1 of Companilactobacillus sp. FL22-1. NCBI lineage: Bacteria > Bacillati > Bacillota > Bacilli > Lactobacillales > Lactobacillaceae > Companilactobacillus > Companilactobacillus sp. FL22-1. The sequence goes on along the minus strand of NZ_JBINJY010000007.1, from coordinate 63,128 downwards.
TATTCAATGAGGCTGTAGAAACGTCAATAACCACACTGTTGCCTGATGCAATCGGATTTTTAAAATCTTTATATACGGGTCTTTGACCTAATTTGTCAATAACTGCTGCCTTCATAATGAAACGCCTCTTTTCTGTTTAAACAGAAATTAGCATTATTATATGAAATTTGCAAAGATAGTGTAAATACGTTAAGGCAAGGAATATCTATCTTGGAAGTTTTGAAACCAATTACCTAAAAAAATGGATTGTCTCCTATAGAATACGGGGAACAATCCATTTTTTTGAAAACTTATAAAAATATTCTTTAAGTCTGTTAATTCAGTAGCGGTTAGTTTACTCCAAAATTTTAATAATATCTTTCAAATCTGATACTTCATAAGTAGGTGAGACTTTTTCATTCGCAACTTGATAGCGATTGAACCAAACACTATCGATTGACGCATTATTTGCCCCTTGAATATCAGCCGATAGGGAATCGCCAATTACTAACATATCTTTTCTCTGATATGGTTTTAGTTCATCTACGACGGCATCAAAGAACTTGGCATTTGGTTTGCTATAACCGATATTTTCAGCTAAAAACATTTTATCAAAGTAGTGTTCAGTCGCTGAATTATGGAGCATCTGCTTTTGTTTTAAAATTGTTCCGTTGGAGATTACTTCTAATTGATAATCTGCTTGTAAAGTTTCTAAGAGCATTTTGGCATGGGGCATTAATTCATGTTGAGTATAAAAGATCTCTTCATATTGTTGTTCCAGACCTACGCTGTCAACTTTTTGATCAAAGTAATCGAAGTAAGCTTGAAAACGAGTGTCGTTAAGTTGTTGCCGTGACAACTTGCCTTTTTCCAAATCACCCCACATTTTTTGCTGCAAATGGTGCCAGTGCAAAATGCGATCATCGGTAAATGTAAATGAAAAAGGCAATTCGAGTTTTTTGAGCGATTTTTCGGCGTTTAAGTCGGTGTCAAATAACGTTTGATCCAAATCGAATAAGATAACTGAATACTTCATGACTTCTCCCCCTGGTTAACTTGATTTAACAATAATTACTACTCATTATATCATTTTCAACTCGATTAATATTGGCTGATTGTAGGGGCAAGAAATGTTCAGATTGTCTATTGGAACTTCCAAAATCTGCATGCTTAGGACTATTTCGGAAGTCTTAGTGTGAGTAAGATTTGATGAAAGGTCGCTACTAATTCTGATAATTTTTCAGAAAACACTCAGTTTCTATAAGTTGAATCAAGAAAGCAACTGCCTAAAATTATAGCTGCAATCAAAATCAGTAATGTTTGCGTTAGAAATTATGTTATAGGGATGATTTTTTAATTTAAATTAGTTAGAAGATGATTTTTGTTGAACAAATTATCCAAACGTATGCAGTACAACGTTTTAATTGGCATGCTGTTTGTTTTAATGAGTATTGCAGCAATTGTAATTCTGAATTATCGGACTGGTTTGATCTTCTCAACTGGCGATTATCATTATCATGTCAATCGAATTCAAGCACTGGTATATTCATTTCAGCATGGTAACTTTTTACCAAAAGTGGATGGCTATTTCAGTGGTGGCTACGGTTATGCTTCCAGTATGTTCTATCCTGATATTTTCCTTTATCCAGCGGCAATCTTGAAATTGTTAGGAGTTTCATTGACCACTGCTTACTTAGTTGAACTCGTTTTGATCAACTTTGTAACTTTAGTTATTTGTTACTGGGCAGGGAAGCGGCTAGACTTTTCTACCAGACGGTCCTTATTGTTCACTAGTTTGTACTTTTTGGGTGCCTATCGTCTGCAAGTACTCTTTAGCCGTCAAGATGTCGGAGAATTGCTGGGGATGATGTTTCTCCCACTGATTTTGTCGGAAATGATCCGCTTTAAAAACGATGCCCGCAATCACTGGTACGTTTTAGCATTTGCGATCTTCGGTTTAGCGATGTCGCATTTAATTTCACTCGTAATGGCCATAACCTTTATGGCAATGTTTGTGCTCTTGAATTTTCAGAGCTTTTTTAAACTCAAGATAATTGCCAGTTTTGCCAAAGCAGCTGTTTTAGACTTCGGTTTAGTAGCTTGGTTCTACTTGCCTTTGATCGAGCAAACTTTGAGTCAAAAATTCACTCTTTCAACTGATCCACTCGTTAGCATCAATAATGAAAAGTTACCATTGAATCAACTAGTAACTAACTCCTTAAACAACCAGGTTTTCCATGCGTCGACGGTTAATTTAGGCTTAGTGATTTTTTTAGGTTTAGTTGCTTATACGATGTATAATTTTTGGCACAAAGAAAATCTCAGTTTGACCATCATTGCCCTAAGCTTGTTTTTCGCCTGCACACAATACTTTCCCTGGAACTTTTGGAAAGGTGACCCCTTGAAGATGATTCAATTTCCTTGGCGATTCTTCTCAATTATTTCACTGATCGTGGCTTACTTTATTGCTAAAGATGATTTACATCTGATGAGCATCAAGTACTTCAAAACTGCTTTAGTCTTAGGACTATTACTGTTTAGCTTTGATTTATCGCAAGATACTGTCCAAGCTTCTGCTTATGATTTGAAGACGTATTCTTCATATGATGAGCTCAGTTCTTTCATGATTGGGGCAGGACACGAGTATTTGCCAAGTAAAGTCGATTACAACGAGATTAATTCCAGTCGCCAGCTACAATATAATCCAAAAGATATCAATATCGATCGAACAACTATCAACGATAATGAAGTTAAATTCAACTTTTCTACTAAGAAAGAAAATTCTGCCGTCGTCTTGCCCTTATTTTACTATAAAGGTTATCAGGCAACGATGACTGGAAATGGGAAAGCCACCACACCAATGGAAAGTAGTCATGGCCTGGTCAAAGTCGTCCTTAAGGGCAAAGGATCGGTTTTAGTTCAGTATCACTATACTTTGGTTCAAAAACTCAGTCTGTTGCTTTCAGTTTTAACGGCAATCGGTAGCCTAGGATATGTCGTTTTTAAGAAAAAATTTGCAAGAATTAGACATAGAGTAATTAATGCATACTAAGCTATAGTTTTTTCGACTAATCTGTTATACTATCCATAAACAAGGGAGTAACTTGCAGAGATGTGGTTGCCTGTGACAAAATCGTCAACAAGACTTCGGTCTGGTTTTGTCTTAAAAAGTGAGACTTGTACGCCTATTTAGCGTGCAAGTCTCTTTTTTTACCCGGTAAATCGAGAGGAGAGTTCAAATTGAAAGAAAATCAAAGTACCACTCGTTATTATGCTTTAGATACCACAGAATTAATAAAACGCTTCGATACTGATGAACAAGGTTTGAACCAAAATGTTGCTGAACAACGTTTGACTACTGATGGACCCAATGTCTTAGCCCAAGGCAAGAAGCAGACTATCGTTCAGAAGTTCTTCAACCAATTTAAAGACTTCATGATTATCGTACTGCTGATTGCGGCAGTGATTTCCGGTGTAGTGGCTCAGGAATGGGCTGATGCTGGATTAATTCTTCTAGTTGTGATTATCAATGCAGTTTTTGGGGTTTTCCAAGAGTCAAAGGCTGAGGAAGCAATTGATGCTCTAAAAGAAATGTCCACTCCGGAAGCACATGTACGTCGTAATGGCAAGATGGAGACTGTCAGCAGCGAAAATCTCGTCGTCGGCGATATCGTCTTGTTGGAGGCCGGCGATATAGTGCCCGCTGATATCAGATTGATCGACTCGGCTTCAATGAAGATTGAAGAGTCAGCTTTAACCGGTGAATCAGTTTCAGTTGAAAAAGACACCCAAGTTCTATCAGATGAGGATATTCCTTTAGGTGATCGGAAAAATATGGCCTTTATGAACAGTAATGTTACTTACGGTCGAGGAACAGGAGTTATCGTCGCCACTGGTATGCAAACCGAAGTCGGACACATTGCCGGAATGATCAACAAAGCCGAAGATAACAGTACCCCTTTACAAGAAAATCTCAATTCTTTAGGGAAAACTTTGACTTGGTTAATTTTGATTATCGCCGCCGTCATCTTCGCAGTCGGAATCTTCAATAACCCTACTGGCTTACCGATGAATCAATTGATTGTTGAAATGATGTTAGTAGCCATCTCACTAGCAGTAGCTGCCATCCCTGAAGGTTTACCAGCGATCGTGACGATTATCTTAGCATTGGGAACGACCCGCATGGCGAAACGAAAAGCTTTAGTGAGAAAGTTACCAGCCGTGGAAACACTTGGTAGTACCGATATTGTTGCCTCTGATAAGACCGGCACTTTAACTCAAAACAAAATGACCGTCGAAAAATTCTATCAATATGGACAGTTGCATGATGCAAGCGACAAGATCACTGGTGCAGACAAGCTCTTACAAGTGATGACTTTTAGCAATGACACGAAGATTCAAAGTGATGGAGCCTTAGTCGGTGACCCTACCGAAACAGCATTAGTCCAATTTGGCTTTGATCACGGCTATCAAATCGAAGACGAATTGAAAAAAGAACCTCGTGTGGCTGAAGTACCATTTGATTCAGAACGTAAGTTAATGTCAACGATTCATCAATTAAGTAATGGACAATATCTGGTAGCTGTTAAAGGGGCACCCGATATGTTGTTACAACGTGTAACTAAGATTCAAGCTCAAATTGATCAGATTCGTGACTTTACTAACGAAGATCAAGCTGCCATTCTTCAACAGAATAAATCTATGGCTACTCAAGCATTACGGGTTCTATCGATGGGTTACAAAATCATTGATAAGATTCCGGAAACGCTTGATTCATCGACTGTTGAAACTAACCTAATCTTTGCCGGATTGGTTGGAATGATCGATCCAGAACGTCCGGAAGCTGCTAAAGCGGTAGAAGATGCTAAAAATGCTGGTATCAGACCACTAATGATCACTGGTGATCATCAAGACACCGCGGAAGCAATCGCCGCTCGATTGGGAATCATTGAACCGGGCGATGATGATGCCGTTATTACCGGGGCCCAGTTGGATCAGATGAGTGACCAAGAATTTGCCAAAAAAGTTAAACAATATTCAGTCTATGCCCGTGTTTCACCTGAACATAAAGTAAGAATCGTTAATGCTTGGCAACAAAAGGGCAAAGTCGTTGCAATGACAGGCGATGGTGTTAACGATGCTCCAGCCTTAAAGTCAGCTGATATTGGTATTGGGATGGGAATTACAGGTACCGAAGTTTCCAAAGGAGCTTCCGATATGGTTTTAGCCGATGATAACTTTGCTACGATCATTGTCGCTGTTGAAGAAGGCCGGAAAGTTTTCTCCAATATTCAAAAATCGATTCAATACTTATTGTCAGCCAACCTAGGTGAAGTTTTGACTTTGTTTATGATGACGATTCTTGGCTGGGATATTCTCTTACCAGTTCAATTGTTATGGATCAACTTAGCAACTGATACTTTTCCAGCGATTGCTCTAGGAGTTGAACCAACGGAACCAGGTATTATGAAACGCAAACCAAGAGGGCGTAAATCAAGTTTTCTTAGCGGCGGTATTGGTTCAGCCATCGTTTATCAAGGAATCCTTGAAGGTGTCATCACTTTAAGTGTCTACGCTTTAGCTTTAATGTTCCCAGTCCATACAGGTAATGCTGCTATGCACGCTGATGCTTTAACCATGGCATATGCAACTCTAGCTTTGATTCAGTTATTCCATGCCTTCAATGTTAAATCAACATATCAGTCAATCTTTAAGATCCATCCATTTAGAAACAGAGTCTTTAACTTAGGAGTTGTCGCATCATTTATTATGGTTGCAGCAACAATCGTTGTCCCAGGCTTCAACAAATTATTCCATGTGACAGAATTGAATCTGCTGCAATGGAGTATCGTTTTAGGAGCTGGCTTGTTAATGATCTTGATTGTGGAAATTGTTAAATTTTTCCAGCGTAAAGCTAATAAGAACTAAATTAGTTTTAACAGCAGTCCAGCAGTATAATAGCTGCAATATTACTAAAAGGGATGTTTATTATGCGTCGATTCTTAGTCATGATGTACCCAGGATTTTGTAACTACGAAATTGCTTTATTAACCGAAACTTTGGCTTTTACCAAAGACAAATGGCAATTGACTACTGTTGCTGCGGAAAAGAAACTCTATGAAGGTGAAGACCACATGCAAACTTTAGCCGAAAAGGAGTTCTCCGAAATCGATTCTCTCGACTATCAATTGTTGATTCTTCCCGGGATCACTGATTACCATATTCCTTTAGCTGATAGACGAAATATCGACTTTTTAAAGCAACTGAATACTCAAAGTAAACGTCCGCTGATTGCATCGATCTCTAGTTCACCAATTCTATTGGCCAAAGCTGGATTGTTGGATCAAACCAAGTTTATGGCAGGGCTATATGAAGAGGCCTATGATGAAAATACCTTTATCCCCAAACAGAATCTAACTCGAAAAGTTGTTGTAGCTGATAAGGGAATCGTCACTGCCAGTGGTCAGTTCTTTCGTGAATTTGCGATTGAGGTGTTACGTCAATTGGATTATGCCGTACCTGATGATTCTTTTGCTCCAGCACGAAAAGAGCCGCCGTACACAGATGAAGAATTGACTTACCGTTAAACCTTTGTATCTTCTTAAAATTTTTTTGCATTTGAATAGCCACTAAACTCATCTAACTAATGAAGTTTAGTGGCTATTTTGGTTGCCAATTTACTTTGTTGACGCTACTTATCGATTAGTATTTTTAATTTGAGCATAAAAAAAGAGGCTATCCGATAAATATTAAAGGATAGTCTCAAACCTATGTTGTTGGAGTTACCTCATCTTGTTCCTTTAAAGAATCGCAGACCGTCGTCTGTTTGAAACTTTAAACCGAATCATAACCTAGGTCAATCATCAAATACTAGACATTTCTACCTAACATTGAAAAAGAAGAAACATGTCAACAAAGAGGTTTTTTCTTATGCCTTGAGCATGCTATTCATGTAACTCGATCCCTTTTAGGGTCAGACGACCACTTCGACGAGTGGTGAGGTCTTATTTTAAATCTAATCGCCACACTGGCTTCTTATCAGTCTTTAAAGTTGAACAAAACTTAGCTTGTTCATCTTAAACTTTAACGGACCTGTGACCTTTATAGAGGTCACATCAGATATTATTTTCTACCCGGATATGGGGAAGAAACATATGGATAAAAGAGGTCTTATGCCCTAAGCACATTGTAATAATAACACGGTTAAATGATTATGTATCCTTTAAAGGATAGACGTATCGAATAGCCTGTAAACCTTGATTTGACGGCAAAAATCAGCTGTATATTTTTAGCCCCAATTTAAAATTTGAGTTAAACACAATTGACTATTTTAAAATGGAATATCATTTTAGGGATGATAATTTTGGTGAAAAAAATTTCGATATGACTAACGATAACTAAAAAAAGCCTCTTTGACCAATTTGAAACAACTATTTTGACATATTGTATGTTAAGGCCCAGCTTAGTACCTCTTGATTTACCATACCTTAGATTGTCTATATACTAAATTTGATAATTAATAATAATGTATAAACAAGGAGAATTTTATGACAACTAAAATTGGAATTAATGGTTTCGGAAGAATTGGGAGACTCGCTTTTCGTAGAATTGCTGAATTGCAAGGTTTGGGTCAAACTGATCTTGAAGTAGTGGCCATTAATGATTTAACCTCACCACACATGTTGGCACATCTTTTAAAATATGATACGGCGCACGGTAATTTTAAGATCGATGCGATTACCAATGATGACGATGCGATTATAGTCGACGGTAAACGCATCCCTGTGTATGCGGAAAGAAATGCTCAAGATTTGCAATGGGTTGAAAACGATGGCGTCGATATTGTCCTAGAGTGTACCGGATTCTATACTTCGATGGAAAAATCTCAAGCTCATTTAGATGCTGGCGCAAAGCGTGTTTTAATTTCGGCACCTTCTGGTAAAATGCCTACAATTGTCTACGGCGTCAATGAAGATACACTAACCAACGATGTGAAAATTGCTTCGGTTGGCTCCTGTACAACTAACTGTATTGCCTTACTAGCAGACGCTTTAAACAAAGAATTCGGTATCAAGGCTGGATCTATGACTACAATTCATGCCTATACAGCTACGCAAATGTTGCAAGATGGTCCCGAGCGTAATGGAAATGTTCGTGCAGCCCGTGCCGCTGCCCAAAATATTATTCCACATACTACTGGTGCAGCTAAGGCTTTAGGATTAGTTATTCCCGAACTACAAGGTAAGATGGACGGTCATGCGCAACGTGTACCCGTTGTAACTGGTTCGGTGACTGAACTTGTAGCCACTTTGGATCAAGAGGTTACTTTGGATGAACTAAATGCTGGTATTAAGAAGCATACTGATAACAGTATCTCATTTGGTTATAACGACGACGAAATTGTTTCATCAGATATTATCGGGTCGACTTATGGTTCGATTTTTGATCCAACGCAAACACAAATCGTTGGCAATGGGGCAGATCAAGTTGTTAAAGTAACCGCTTGGTATGATAATGAATCAGGCTTCACGGCCCAAATGATTCGTTGTTTAGAAAAATATGCAACCTTAGACTAAGTTTATACTAAGTCGTTAAAGTGTTGCCATATTCAAATAGCCACTAAACTTCATTTTGTAGATAAGTTTAGTGGCTATTTGGTGTCTTAAATGAATTCAATAGTGATAGCGACATTGAATAATTATTATATAGAGCTGATGCGATAAATATTTTCGTAAGTCAATCAATTGACGTACCTGATAGCGTACATTATATTATTCATTAGTAAAAAAGGAGGTATAGAGTCATATGCAAAGAACGGTCAATCCAACCCAAGCACGTAAGGATTTTTATAAAATAATCAAATCCGTAAATGAGGATTCTACTCCTATCGAAATTAATGGTAGATCCGAAGAGGACAGTGCAGTGATTATGAGTTCTAAAGACTATAGAGCCTTGCAAGAGACACTTTATCTCATGCATGATGGGAACCGCTTAATAAAGTACATAAAGCCGCTAAAGATGATTCAGGAGGCCTTGATATTACTAATGGTGTTGATTGGGATAAAATCTAATGCCAAAATATCAGGTGAAATTTCGTAAGTCATCTAGGGGCGACTTGAAAAAACTAAAGCATAGTCCATTACGAAAGAAGTTTGACGAAATAGTCCAAAAATTATCTGATAATCCATCTGATCCATCTGATAGTTTCGAAAGACTGGTCCCTCCAGAAAATAATTATTATTCTAGAAGACTTAATATTCAACATAGGATAGTTTATTCAATCGATGAAGAACACAAAATAGTTTATATTTATTCGGCTGGGAATCATTACGAATAATCAATAAAAGCAGTTATCTCGGATATGAAATCATTCGAGATGACTGCTTTTTGTGTATTTCTGATATTATTCAATTATAACTTTCCATTCGTAAACTGAGCCTCACCATTACCGAAACTCCAATCATCTTTACCATGAGGAGTAATATTTATCATGACATCCTATCGATGGTGGTCGCTTTGCTCTTGAAGCTCATTAGCAAGAAATTGGACGTTTGATTATTGATAAATGGGCACTATAATCGAGATTAGAAAATCACAAAACGCCACATGATCTGTAAATTTAGATTATGTGGCGTTTTATTTGCGTAAGAAAAGTTATTCTATCATTTTTTATTATTGATAAAATCAGCTAATCCCTGAATATCAATATTAGTTAATTCTCCTATTTCAGTTATCGGACCGATACTATTCTTTTCGATTCTTAAAATCTGGCCAGTATCAATATAAGATTGTTTTCTTAAACCCGATTCTTTCCATTGAATAATCTGATAATATTGTTTTTTTATTGAATTCGATTTTTTATTGAATTTACTAGTTATTTTATAGAAAGTTAATCTTTCATCAACATCTTGTAAGACAAGAACCGGACGTTTTTTGCCACCATATTACCATCAGTATAAGCTACATAAAGCGTGACAATCTCATTAATACCCGTCATCGTCATCATCCTCATACATTTTTTCTAGTTCTGTACGAGAAATATCTTTGACCGGTAAATCCTTAGTTGCTTCTAGCAGATTTTTCGTTGCAACTTCGCGCTCAGTCAATTTAAGATTTACAGGGTAGGAATCCGTAGCAACAATTCTTTTAAATAACATTGTAATAGCCGTAGTAGAGTTCATTCCTAAACTTGATAGAACATCTTCAGCTTTGGATTTTAGTTCCGGATCAACCTGAACTTGAATACGGGCTTTACGAATATTTTTACGTGGTTTATCCATAATACATACTCCCTTCAAATTTAAGCTTTTGCTCATTTACTACTCATATCATACTACTTTATGAGTATTTTAACACTCAATAAAGCTTATACATCATACTATATTTTCTTGTTTGAATTTTACCCACATACCAGAATTGTATTGCCTTAGCTGACACTGAAGATGTTCTTCCGCTATATTGATTCAGATAAGACTCCAAGTTTGATCAGTAAAGATGCTATTTCTTTCCGGTTACTCTAAATAAAGTGTTTTACTGTGATAAAATTCGATTTTTGCAAGTTTCATTGCTTGCTTAAGCAAAGTTTTCTTTGAATTTAAGGGGAAATCTTTTTGATAAAAACCTCTTTCTTTTATCAAATATTGATTATCATGACAAATTAAAGTCAAACTACGATCTTTTTTGTAAGTTAATATTTTTAAAGTCAAATCATCATTATTTTTAAACTGAGTTTTAATAATACTTTTTAGTTGAGTGATTTTTATCCTTTTCGTAATTTTTTTTGAACCTCCTTGTCAAAACTTCTTTTTTGCAGACTAGTACTCAAATAAAAGACAGAGGCAAGGTGATCTTTTAAACAAAAAGCTATTCGATAATTTTTTGAATCAAGATGAACCCTCATTTCAAAAGTTTGGTGGTCCTTATCTGTTCGAATTGGTTTGATTCTGTAAAAGTTATTATTTAAATTAGTAATTACTTTAGTTTCGATGATATTAATATCTTCGATACGGTTCTGTTTTGGGAATGAATTCTTTATTGAATCTGAAATAATTACGTTGAACAATATTATCAATCCTTTAGTGTTTAATAAGTTAACTTTTAAATAAATTAAGTAATTCGTCAAGTTATCTCAAGAACATTTTTACAATAATGAACTCATTGCATCCCAGCATAGATGAAACTAAAACCAGGGCCGCTGCCTGAAATTTATACTGACTCAATGATCAATTTCTCCGCTATTTAATCCCAAAATATCATAAGGACTGAGATATCTTGATTTCATGATAATATCTATAATCTCATCTGGACTCTCACGTTCTTTTTGATTCAACCATAATGACGATTATTATACATACGGCGCAAATGCCAAGCAAATTGATATGCTATCGAATACTTTTCCACTCATTTTCTTTGCGATTGCATTATTAGTTTGTTTGACAACTATGTCTCGTATGGCCGAACAGAAGCGTCAAAAAAGTGGAATCCTCATTTAAAAATATCATTTTTCCTGAAGAATCCAAGGTAACGTTTAGAAAAATTGATACAGTTCGCCCAAACGTTATAGAGTCCGCCAATAAATTATATGATAATAATACTGATCTGATGAAGAAAATAGGGAACTGAGATACTTCCAAATATATAATTTAAAATCTGTGATTTTTAATTTGTAATCAAATTTTAACTTATGAAGATTTTTCTAACGTGATATATTAAAATCCTGTTGTTAAATATAGGAGGGTATTAAATGCCACGTAATTTAAAAGAAGAAATTGTTTTCACTGCCATCATGGCTGGATTGATGGTACTAGTAATGACGGGATATAATGTTGCCATGGCTCAAGGACTCAGTAATGAGCTGCCAATGGCGATTCTAAGTGGTTATCCACTTGGCTTGATAGTTGCTATTATCTTGGATCTAATCGTTGCCTTGCCACTACAGTTATTGATAGTTGGACCAATTGCTCGTGGAGTATTAGGTACAATGCAAAAAGCTAGTGTTAAAAACGAAGAAACAGTTGAAGATGAAATTTAATGAAAAAGCATCTCAATCAGAAAATAAAGATCTGATTGAGGTGCCTTTTTTACTAGTTATTTAGATTAGTAATGATAACGACATTGAATAATAATGATTGAATCCTTTGTTACGGTATAAACAATACGATCTGTTTTATTAATTCTTCGAAACTAACAGTTATCGAGGTTATATTTCAAGGGTTCAGGCTCCGATTCCTTCAAAGGGATGTCGAACGATTTCATCGATTATTTTATTCAGTGATTTCAGAGTCTTTCGATCCTGCTTTTGCCAGTATTGATAGTCAAAAAGGGCACTGATCGTAAAGGAAACTCGATTAATTTTCATGAGATAGTTTATCCCATTCAGCTTTTGATAACGTCTTTATATCACCATTTTTCAATTGACTTAAAGACTCATCCAAGTTTCGACGATTCTCTGCCGTACCAAATAAATACATCGTTTCCTTCCAAGATTCATATTCTTTCTCAGACATGATCACAACATTACGATTCTTTGGTTTTGTAATAATAACGTGATCATCGTAATCAACCACATCATCGGTAATTTTTTTTAGGTTTTTTCTGGCTTCCGAAATATTAGTAGCAGTAGTTGCCATAAGTAACACTTCCATTCATCAGTGATATTGTACTATATTACGTACAGTTCATCACTTTATTGTACTTGATACAGCACCTTTTAAAACGATTTTGTCCTATCAATATCAAGGATAAAGTGATAGGTTAAAACCTTCCTAATAAAGTTTCTACTTTGCTATTGTGATTCAATAGGACAAATTTTAGGAACTATACCAGCTAAGTTGTTAGGCAATAAGTTAATTTCAACGATTTTTAATAAAATTGGCTTGATAGGAGCAAGTTTGAATATTCCTATTTATTCTATAAGGATATTAAAAGTATTGGTTTCAGTATAAAGTTTTTCATATTATATATTTGAACCTGTAAGTACAATTCAAACGTATGACATCGACATGCCAAAATTAAATATTTGCATTAAAAGTTCTGATGCCAAAAGAACTGACTTTAAATAAATCCGTTAGCTGAAGAAAAACTGTCGGCCGACGTTGAAATGTTATTTCTTTAGACAACTTCTGCAAAAATGCTTGAGCTAGATTACTTAATGGAATTGAATCAAGTTAAGCAAATAAAAAAACAATTCGATTATGAATCTCTAATAACAGACAACAGAAAGATTCAAAAGGAATTGCTTTTATTTTAAATTAAGAACTTCATAAAAATAGAGAAGTAATTTGGCTGAAGAGAGCTATTTGTTTATTTGAGGTTACATAATACATATTATAGGAAGTTAGATATTTTTACCAAATAGGGCTAGTTTATTTAAATAATTTAATGTATCAGTTCGATAATCATATTTCTCAATGATCTCATTCAACGCCTGATCATTATGCGTGAAAGCTTTGCCGTCAGTAAATATTTTGCGATACAGTTCAATAAATGGCAATTGATTCTCTGCTGCGAACTCTAATTCATCTTTGATCGAGTAATCAACTTTTCTGAAGTCGATTCCAGCATAACTGTCGGCATTAAAAGTTAAAATTGCATACTGAGCGCGTCTGTCAGCACTGAATTTTGACCAAGCTGTATATGGTTGACCAATTGATCCAGGATTAATGATTAGTTGATCGTGACTGCTAGTTCTTAATAATTGATGATGTGTATGACCATAAATAGCCATATCATAAGGTTTGCTGAACAATAATTGGTCAAAATTCGTCTGTTTTTCATATGGTAAAAGCTGATGACCATAGTTTTGGGCTGGATAATTGTGTGATAAAGCTATTTTTAAGCCATTTACCGACGTTTCTAAGGCAATTGGCCAAGCCTTGATTTGCTGAAGATAGCGTGATTCAAGGTGATCCTTAACGTATTTGACTAATTCAACAATGTAGGGCGTTTGTGGCTGGTCCAGGTATTTTTTCCCGATGGCTACAATATCCTCAAATAGGAAATCGTCCCAATTACCACGAATCATCAGAGTAGTATTAATTGAATTGAGCAATTTTAAGATTGAATTTGCTCCAGGTCCTGGCATTAAAAGGTCGCCAAGAAACCAGTATTCCGAAACTTTTTGCTTTTTTGCGTCAGCAATTACACTACGAAAGGCCGTATAATTGCTGTGGATATCTGATATTAGGGCTACCTTCTTCATTTTGCTGCCTCCCTGCTTAGTCCCTCTTGCTTCAAATTCATTTTACACTTTCTGCTCCTGACCGTTAATTAATGTTTTTGTTTTCTATTATTATGTTTTCGTAAAACATTTATTTAAAATATTTGTTTTAAGTTATTTTTTGCATCAAATATATGCCTTAAATTGCTCATTTCACGATTTCTAACCATGAGTTCATCATTGGACATTCATAGAATACGCTTCTCAGCACTTTCCCACCCCATTAATTAGTCATTATTTGACATTTATTTAGACTAATAACCTATTACATCTAATTGAATCCTTGATATAACAGTGTTTTTAATTATTGCTCTCCTACTCCCTTTTTTTGGCTAAAAAGGCAAAAAAAATAATCAATTATTGAATTGATTATTTAACTGACCTGTTCAGCTTGATAAGTCTTGATTTCTTGAATGAAACTTTCACCGTATTGTTCTAGTTTTACCTTACCTACTCCACTCACAGCCAAGAATTCTTGGCTATTAGTTGGTAAACGAACGCACATATCTTTCAAGGAACGATCCGAAAAGATCATAAACGGTGGTAAAGCTTGTTTACGTGCAAATTCCAACCGCAAACTCCGTAGCTTTTCAAATAAAGCGACATCAAAACTACCATCGGCCAATAAGGTCTTACTTGGGGTGACTTGATTGACATCATGCTTCTTAGCGACATTCAATTCCCCTTTTAGAACCGCTGCGCCTTTTTTAGACAGCATCAAAGTCGGATACTCGCCGCCACTACTCTGCAAGAAGCCATTAGCGGACAAGAATTCAATGAGGCGACTCGTCTCTTTTAAAGTACGGTCTTTAAAAATGCCAAAAGTTGATAGTCTTTCAAAGTGACGCCAATCGTTTGCAACATCATCTTTACCGACTAACACTCTGGTAGTTACCTTTTTGCCATATCTTTGACCCATTCTCACGACGCAACTGAGAATCTTTTGTGCATCTGCCGTCACATCATCCAAATCTCGATCATCTAAACAATTAGAACAGCGGCCACAAACAGTAGTATCGCTCTCACCAAAATAATTCAAAATGAATTTCATTAAACAAGTTTCAGTTTCAGCATAACGACTCATTTCGAAAAGTTTATTCTTCAAGCTTAATTTATATTGGTCATCCCCCATTGATTTATCAATGAAGAATTGGTGCAACCGCAAGTCAGCTGGCGTATAAAGCAAAATTGCTTCAGCTGGTAAGCCATCACGCCCTGCACGGCCAACTTCTTGATAATAGCTTTCAATTGTTCCAGGAATAGTAAAATGAAGCACGTAACGAACGTTAGTCTTATTGATCCCCATACCAAAGGCATTGGTCGCGACAATTACATTGATACGATCGAATAAGAAATCCTCCTGCTGAAGATGGCGTTCTTCATCGCTAAGACCCGCATGATACCGACCAACGCTGACATCATTTTCTTTTAAGAAGTGGTAAATATTGTCAACGTCTTCACGACGGCCAGCATAGATGATCCCTGACTCATCAAGATGAGCTTTCACATAATTTAAAATATATTCCGGTTTATCGACGCCACGTTCAATCTTTAAAGCCAAATTATCTCGATTGAAACCAGTCTTAACAATATTTTCTGCTGGTACATCCAAAATACTTGCCAAGTCATCTTGCACTTGTTCCGTAGCCGTAGCCGTTAGAGCCAGCCAAGCTATTGAACCTGGTAATTGTTTCAGTGGTTGAATCATTTTCAAATAGCTACCACGAAAATCATGACCCCAAGATGATAAGACATGTGCTTCATCGATTGCAATCAATGAAATATCTAATCCTGACAGCCAACTATAGAACTCATCATCGACGATCTTCTCTGGCGCCACAAATAAGAGCTTGACCGCACCGCTCTCGATATAGCGCATTCTTTCTTCACGGTCATGCCACTCAACTGTACTATTCAAATACGTAGCCGGAATCCCAGCTTCAATTAAACTGTCCACTTGATCCTTCATTAAAGAAATCAGTGGAGAAACGACTAAGGTTATTCCTGATAAAATAGTTGCCGGTAACTGGTAGCAAATTGACTTGCCACCACCAGTTGGCATGATCCCCATCGCCTTTTTACCGTCCATGACCATTTCAATCAGTTCTTTTTGACCAGGTCTAAAAGTGTCATAACCAAATTCTTCTTTTAAGATGGCCTCTAATTTCAAATTTAAGTCTCCTCATCACATGAAAATAATCTTCTTAAAGCATATCACAAACTACTACAACAAAATTATCTTGATGCCTTTACACCTAATTGAAATTACGAAAGTCCAGGCTATTTTTCTAACTCTAAGAGTGATTTCTTCATTGACATCCCACCACGATAACCACCTAATTGACCGGTTTTGGTTATTACTCGATGACAAGGAATGACCATCAAGAGTGGATTTTTTCCGACTGCTGTACCGACGGCTCGACTTGCTTTATCATGGCCGATCTTTTGTGCTAATTGAGTATAGGTCGTCGTCTGGCCGTAAGGAATCTCTTGCAGAGCCTGCCAGACATTTTTTTGAAATTCAGTTCCAGAAATATCGAGCGGTAAAGTGAATTGTTTACGTTGACCACTAAGATATTCTTTGATCTGGTCAAAATAAAGCTTATTTAGTTTAGTTTCAACTAATTCAGCGTCAGGATAAAAACGGCTTAATTCTGATACATCCTGATCTTGTGATCCAACAAAAGCTAAACCTTCTTCGGTTGCTGCAATTAAATATTTATGACCTAGGATTTCATAGTCTTGATAAAAGATTTTTTTCATTATTTACACCTACTTTCAAAAGTTATGGTTTTATTTGCCAAATTTTTCTTTATATTCCTTGACTAAATCATGTGATTTATTCAGAAACTTCGAGCTGTCAGTAAACGTTTGACTGACAAAGTCATAGAAGATCATGTCAACCAGCATAAATTGCGCTAAGAGTGAGTTAGTGGCTGCAATCCGATTGGGACTCTCTTTAGGCTGTGAAGTATGGACAACAATTTGGGCAAGCTTACTCAAATCATTCGTTCCAAATTGAGTAACTGCCGCCACGGTCAACCCAGAACTTTCTGCAAATTTCGCTGCCGCTAGAGCTTCAGGTGATTCTCCCGAATTTGAAATGATCCAGAGAAGATCGTCATGATTAGCATTTACCAGTTTAGGCAACAAAATGTTCAAATCATTGTCAGCCATTGTGGCATAACCTAAGCGATTCCATTTTTGAGCGATATTTTGTGCAGTTAGATACGACGCCCCCACGCCAAAGACAAAGACGTTAGTGGCTTTAATGATAGCTTTGACTAAACTGTCAACCGCACTTTCATTGACTTGATCGGTCGTTTCCGCGATCGACTGCAAAGCATTGTTCAACAGCTTTTCTTTGATGGAATCAAAAGGCTCCTGCGCTAAAATATCGATTTCTTTACTGGGATTAGCTTGATCCTTAGTTAAGTCTGATGACAACAGAATCTTTAACGTCGTGAAGCTGTCGATCTCTAAACGTTTGGTCAAGCGAATGACTGAAGCCGGACTAGTTCCAGCAACGGTTGCTAATTGTGCCGCAGTCATTTTGATGGTTGCTTGCGGATTCTCTAAAATATAATTAGCAATCTTACTTTCAGCCGTTGATAATTCATTCTTAGCATTGACGATCCTACCTCTAACTGACATGTGACCACTCCTTTTACGTTACATTTTATCAAACTAGCTTGCCACCGAAGAGAATTTTTTGATCATTAACGATAAAGTGAGCTTTTCATTCAATAAAAAACTAGTTGCTAACGGCACCTGTTCAATCAACTTATTGCAAATTCGAAAAAATTAATTATAATTGAACTATTAACAATGTAAGCGCATTAGTAATTTTACCACGGTCAAATACCAGTAACTAATTGCTATGAACTTCAAGGAGGAAGATTAATTATGGGGTTATTCTCTAGAAAAAAGAAAGTTGACGAATTCGTTGCACCAGCCACTGGTGATTTGATTCATCTTGAAAAAGTTAGTGATCCAGTCTTTTCCCAAAAATTAATGGGTGATGGTTTTGCCATTGCTCCTAGTGAAAGTGAGATCGTGGCACCGATCGGTGGTGTCATTGGTACCGTCTTTCCTACTAAACACGCTTTAATGATTACAAGTAAAAATGGTCTGGAAGTCATGTTACACTTGGGAATCGATACGGTTGAACTAAAGGGCGCTCCCTTTGAAGTTTTTGTCAAAGAAGGCGATACAGTTGCCTCCGGAGAAAAATTAGCTACGATGGACTTAGATCAAGTCAAAGCAGCTGGTAAAGATACTTCCATCATGGCAATTATCACTAATTCTGATGCCGTTAAAGCAATGGGTGATTTTTCTGATAAGAATGTTACGGCCGGGGACGCTGTTTTATCGATCGATGTTAATTAAATATCTTTTGAGCTAGGATGATCTAGCTCTCTTTTTTTACGCTCAGATATAAAAATGTATAATATTTAAGGAAGGAGGTTTTATTATGGTCAAAATTCCCTACTTAACTGGCTTTGAAGCCCATTTAAAAACGCGTCATATTTCCGAAAAAGCTCACACGGAGTATCTCAACTCGTTAACTGATTTTTTCAACTATACGATTCAACATAATCTCGATTATAAAATCTCCGAGGATATTAAAGAGATTCATGAAGCCGACGTACGTCATTTTAAAGACTTCATGCTTGATAACTTGAAATTATCCGCTAGTACGATCAACAAAGTACTTAGCAATTTGAACGTTTACTTCAAATACCTCTTCAGCGTTAAAAAAACACCGGAAATACCAACTTTAAACATTAATAGTGTAACTGTCCCTAAACAAAGTGATTTCCCCGTAGAAGTCTTTTTAAAGCTTGATGATTACCTTAAAGCTGATCTAAGTATTTATACTCGGCTACTGATTTTGATCATCGCTAAAGGTTTCAATTACAAAGAAGCGATGGCTGAAGGCTTTTATCGCAAATTTCAACAGATCGACTTCAATCAAACCGAACAACAATTTTTAAATTTATATCAAAACTTTATAGAACCTTATCGTTCATTTTGGAATAATGATAACCTATTCTTGAGTCGCAACCGAGGAGCTAATTCGCCTCTTTTGACCGTCCCCGCTATTCATCGTGACCTCAAAAGAGATAGTGAAATAACTAAGCTTGATCTGGCGCCCAAGAAACTATATACAACTTTTATCCTCTTAGCCTTGAGTACCAATAGTCTGACAACTGATCAGCAAAGAGCCCTCGATGCCTTAGATACCCCTTCTTTGATGTATTATCGTCGCCTCAAACGCGAGACAAATTTTAAAGTATAGAAAGTGAAATTATGGAAAATATTGCAGTTTATTGTGGTGCCTCCACTGGTAATGAAGAAATTTTTACCTTAGGTGCCGAAAAATTAGGTCATTGGATCGTGGAAAACAACTATGGTTTAACATATGGCGGCGGCCGTTATGGATTAATGGGTGTGATCGCCAACAGTGTCCTTGAAAAAGGCGGCTTCGTCCATGGAATCATCACTAAGGAACTAGCTGGCCGAGAATTATCACATAATACTCTGTCAAAACTCGATGTCGTCGAAGATATGTCACAAAGAAAGCAAGCCATGTTGAATGACTCGA
This sequence comes from Companilactobacillus sp. FL22-1, assembly GCF_043951805.1. Classification (NCBI taxonomy): domain Bacteria; kingdom Bacillati; phylum Bacillota; class Bacilli; order Lactobacillales; family Lactobacillaceae; genus Companilactobacillus; species Companilactobacillus sp. FL22-1. The sequence goes on along the minus strand of NZ_JBINJY010000007.1, from coordinate 43,323 downwards.
TTGCAAACATTGCCCTTCCCGGAGGTCCAGGAACTTTGGAGGAGATTTCCGAAGCCTTCTCTTGGACAGTGATTGGTGACAGTCAAAACCCTTGTATCTTTTACAACATTAATCACTATTATGACAAATTGGAAAGTTTCTTCGACTCAATGACAGCTAATGGCTTTATGGAAAAAAGGACCCGCGACACCTTATTATTCAGCGATTCTCTGCCAGAAATCGGAACTTTTATCAAGTCATATACGCCGCCAACATTACGTCATTATGCTGGTTAACTTGAGCAAATGATTTAACTATCGAACTAATTGGCGGTATATTCTAGTCGTCAGATAGAGAAAAGCTATCTGACAAATATACTCCTTAGATATACATTACAAAAAAATATAATTTTCTCATTAATACTACGTATAAATAAGTATCCTCCCAATTTGTATAGTTAATAAAGATAGACCAATTAAATTTATAAACTCTCTGATATGAAAAAAGCACGCTGGAATCGATCTCCAACGTGTTTTTTGTTTGCTTTAAAGTAAAGTTGTGACTGCTCCTGCAATTACGACCAAGACTAAACCAGAAATAATATAAACCATTTCCTTCTTGGTCTTGCCTTCATGCAAGATATAAATACTACCAATCGTTGCAATGACCACATTCATCTGCGACAAGATAAAACCTGTTGCCAAACCATTAACGTTTGGTCGAGCAGAGATTAAATATGTCAAAGCAGCAAAGGCAAAGAAGAAACCACTGATAATATTAGTATAAGAACTCTTAGTTTTGAAAGGTTGAGTTTGACGATTGCTCTTAGTTGCTAGAGCAAAGATCGTTGCTACCACAGCCATGCCCAGTGCTTGAGGTAAGAAAGCTGAAAAACCGCTGACCTTAACTCCTTGAGGAAAAGCGGAATAACCTAGATAACCGATTTCAGCACAGGCAACCAACAAGACACCCTTAACGGCATTCATCCCGCCATCAGACTTCGGCAATTTCTTTTCGCTAAAAGTCGTTAACCAGACACCGACGATGATCAAAATAATAGCTGAAAAGCCAATCAATTTTGCTTGTACGCCTGCCCATTCACCTAAAACGATCACGCTCCATAGTGAAGCTCCAATCAATTGAAAACCAGTTGAAACCGGCATAGTTCTGGAAACACCCATCTCAGCAAAAGCATAAAAAACTAAAATTTGTCCTGCGGCCCAGAAGACACCTGATAAGAAGGTAAACAGCAAAGCCTTGCCGCTCAACATTGGTGTTTGTTTGACCAAGGCAACTACGATGGCAAAGATCAAGGTACCGTATGTAGTTCCGAGGATCTGATTGACCGGTTTACCTCCAAATTTACCAGTTAAGATTGGGAAGAATCCCCAACCAATCATTGGCATAAGACCAATCAATAAATTTAATGCATTCATTTATTTGAACTCCCTTATAAAAAACTCTCCATTTAAAATCAAGTTGATATTTCACAATAATGTTGATTTTGAACAATGCTAGTATTATATCAGAAAATAGAATGCGTTTTCAAGATTTACATTATTTAAAATTATCATTTTTCATAATTTATTTTTGAAGGCATAAATAGCTTATACCTCTAATTACTGCAGAGATAGTCTTTTAAGCAAAAAAAATAAACTGACGACTTATCCAGTTATCAGTTTATTTTCAATAATAGCTTGAAATTTTATTTGAATTGTTCATCCAATGGAGGAACAACTTGCTTCTTACGTGAAACAACACCAGGCAAGGCAGCCTTGTTATCATTTACTTTGGTATTAAGAGCTGTTTCAAATTTAGCGATAGGATCTGCATCACCGATAATTAAACCAGTAGTGTCACTAGTCAAAATATTTGTGATCAAAAGTACGAACAAGTTATAACCCTTGTCAGCATTTTCAGCCTTAATATCTTTAATGAATTCAGCTTCACGCTTCAAAGTATCATCAACATCAACTGTGTTAACTTGGGCAACACGTACACTTGTGCCGTTCATATCAAAGCTCTTAGCATCCATATCGATCAATTCTTGAGTTGATTTGCTGTCTAAGTTTGTTCCAGCTTTCAACATTTCAAGACCATATGATTCATAGTCGATGCCAGCTGTTTGAGCAAGACTCTTCAAAGCAGCACGATCTTCGTCAGTAGTTGTTGGTGATTTCAATAGCAAAGTATCGGAAATAATTGATGAAGCCATGATTGCGGCGATTTGACTTGGAATTTCAACATCATTTTCTAAGTACATCTTCCAAATAATTGTACTTACACAACCAAGTGGTTCTGCCCGGTAATAAAGAGGCAAAGCTGTTTCAAAGTTAGCAATTCTGTGGTGATCGACAACATGCGTTACTTCAACATCATCAATATCACTGACGCTTTGTTGTCTTTCGTTGTGATCTACTAACATAACTTTTTTAACTTCGCCGTTGATAGCAGAAATAATTCTTGGGAACTTAACATTAAAGTGATTGTAAACAAATTTTGTTTCAAGATTTGGTTCGCCCAATGCGACCGCTTCTGTATTGTATCCCAATTGATTTTGTAAATATGAATATGCAATTGCTGCTGAAACAGCATCTGTATCAGGATTTTTGTGTCCGAAAACTAATTCTTTTTCCTTTGGCATGTGTACTATACCCCTTTTTAATATTTATCTAGAAGATTTAAGACGATCAATGTAACTCATTTCGTTCAAGAAGTTATCCCATTCATCTAAGAATTCCTGAATCCGTGGAATCTTTTCTTTATCCTCTCGATATACAAATGATAAATCACTTGATATGGCTGGTTCAAGTGGTGTTTGGTAAAGTTTAAACATTGCTTTGTGAGCAATGCAAAAACTCAATGGTAAAACGGTGTAGACGTCCTCAGATTCTTGAGTAAATTTCAATAACTGATATGGCGATGAAAAACGGGCTACGACTTGTGGTGCGTCGACTAATGCATCCCTAAAACGTTCTCGCAACAGTTCAGAGAAATAATAACTTTGTAAATAAGTCGCCCAAGGTTTGGTGATCGCGTCTTTGTAACTGATCGACTTACGTTTGCTAAATTTCTCATTGTTGTGGATCAACATGATATTGTCGCTGATGATCTTCTTGGACTTATAAATCTTCCAACTCTTAATATTACGATCTGGTAAATACATAATTGCAAGATCGATGCGATTATTTTGAATATTATCCCAGAGTTCTTTTCGAGTTAAGAGATTCAAGTCGATCACAACATTGGGATTGATTTTGTTGTATTCAACGATAAAGTCCTCAATTACAACTGATTCAGCCGTCGATAGTAAGCCAATGCTGATCGTACCGCTTTTTTCAGATGAAGCTTGTTGAATCTGGTCAGTTACATTATTGATTAAATCAAACATCTGATGAGTTGCTTTCAACAGCGATGTTCCGGGATCTGTCAGATAGATTTTCTTACCGACGCTGTAAAACAACGGTGCTCCAACAACTCGTTCGATTTTTTTAATTTGTTGCGTCAAAGCCGGCTGCGTAATGCCTAATAGTTGAGCCGTCTTGGTATAACTCATATTCTTGGTCAATTCATCAAAGTAATTTAGAGCTTTGGAACTAAAGACTCTTCTTGATTTTTCGTCCAGCAATAAAAGAATCCTCCTCAGTATTTGTACAAGTAAAAATTAATGCAATTTATAAGATTAATCATACTATATAAACTTAAACATTGTTATTTATATTACATATTTTCTGTAATTTTTTTTACAAATCTGATTGGATTACCATCAGTTGCTGGATCCATGATAAATGAACCGTTGGAATAACGATCAGTGCTTTGGTGACTGCTACGATCGATTGTTATCTCTTGATTGGTATCGGTAATAACCGATAATTCCATCTCATTAGACAGATTAGTTACTAAGCTGATGCGATGTGGTTGTTTCTTCAATTCCCTTAATGTCAAGACTCCTCGACGGGCACGACTAGTTACCGGGATTTCAGAAAGTTTCATTTGCTTGAAGGAACCACGTTGTGTCAAGACGGCGATTTTTTCTTCATCATCGTTGGCTAAGAAGTATCCAGCCAATTGGTCATCATCTTTCAGACTGACGAATTTCACACCCATAGCTTTGCCACTGACAACTGGTACTTCTGAGATTGGGAAAGCTGAAGCATAGGAATGCTTGGTAAAGACATAGACTAAGTTTTGTGCATCACTTGGAACATAGTAGACATCCATCACTCGAGCCGCGGCGTCTTTGATCTTACAATACTTCGAAGCTCTGGACTTGTAAGTTCGACCAGGCAAGAGGTCACTAAAGGAAACTTGCTTAATGTAATTTTCATTAGTTGCGGCTAAGAAGTTGCCTTTTTGCTTCAAATCTTTGAAGACGAACGCACGTAGGATCGATTCATCGCTATCAAGACCAATTTCTTGAGATAAATGCGAGCCCATATCCTTCCAACGACTGTCGTCGATCTCAAAAATTTGACGATAGATCAAATTACCTTTATCAGTAAAGATAAAGAGATGATCCAAGGTATTAACATTTTGATCAATAATTGGATAATCTTCATCTTTTAGACCATTGTCATCTGCAGTGGAAGCTTGATAAGAACGCAAGCTACTACGTTTGACATAGCCATCATGACTGACCAATAACCGGACATCTTCACTAGCGACCATGACACGAGTATCGACTTCAATCTCTTCGACTTGTGCTTCGATCTTGGTACGACGTTGATCCGCATAAGTATTGCGAACTTCAGTCAATTCTTTTTTGATAACTTTCATCAAGGTACTGTGATCTTCAATGATCTTCGTCAAAGAACTGATTTGATCTTTCAAGCCCTTATCTTCTTTTTGAAGTTCGGTCACATCAGTATTAGTCAAACGGTAAAGTTGTAACGATACGATTGCCTCGGCTTGTTCTTCCGTAAATTGATATTCTTTCACCAAATTGTTCTTCGCATCTGATTTATTCTTACTGCCACGAATCGTCTTGATTACTTTATCCAAGATCGACAAAGCTTTGATCAAACCTTCAACGATATGCAGACGTTTCTTCGCTTTAGTTAAGTCAAATTGACTACGGCGTAAGACCACGTCTTGTTGATGTTTGATATATTCCTTTAAGATCTGGACCAATCCGACTTGTTGAGGCCGCATGTCAGCGATTGCCACCATGTTGAAGTTATAAGAAATTTGCAAGTCAGTATTTTTGAACAAATAGTTGAGAATTCCTTGGGCGTCGACATCCCGTTTCAATTCAACAACAATCGACAAACCTTGACGATCACTTTCGTCTCGAACTTCCGCGATACCATCGACTTTCTTCAAGACTCGGATTTCGTCCATCTTTTTAACTAATTGAGCTTTGTTGACCTCATAAGGGATCTCAGTGATGACAATCTGTGATTTATGACCACGAATCTCTTGAATCGATGTCTTAGAACGTAAGTAAACTTTGCCTCGCCCTGTTTTATAAGCATCTTTGATTCCAGCCTTGCCTTGTAAAATACCACCTGTAGGGAAGTCTGGTCCCTTAACGATTTTCATCAATTCATCCAAAGTGATATCGGGATTATCGATCATCTTAATCGTTGCGTCGATCACTTCACCCAAATTATGTGGTGGAATCTCAGTCGCATAACCAGCTGAAATACCAGTCGCACCATTAACTAGCAAGTTAGGAAAACGTGCTGGTAAAACTTTGGGTTCCTTTTCAGTATCATCAAAGTTCCATTCTTCATCAACAGTGTCTTTGTTGATATCACGTAACATTTCCCCAGAGATTTTACTCAAACGGGCTTCAGTATAACGCATGGCAGCTGGTGGATCACCATCCATCGAACCATTGTTACCGTGCATTTCAATCAAAGGATTGCGTAATTTCCAGTCTTGGGATAAACGGACCATCGCTTCATAAATTGAAGAGTCACCATGGGGATGAAAGTTACCCATGACATTACCGACACCCTTAGCGGACTTACGAAAGCCCTTGTCATAAGTATTGCCATCCAAAAACATTGAATACAAAATTCTTCGTTGAACAGGCTTTAAACCATCACGAATATCAGGTAGAGCACGTTCTTGAATAATTGATTTAGAATATCTCGCAAATCGATCTCCCATGATTTTTTCGAGCGAAATATCTTGAATTTTAGAAGAATTTTCAGTCACTATCTATCACCTATTCCTTATTCAATAAATCGTCAACGATTTTACTATCAATTGGGTCAGTTTCATCATCGACTTTTTCCAAAATATTGTCGCCTTCTTCTGTACCATTGAAACGAACATTGCTTTCGATCCAATCACGACGAGGCTTAACTTTATCACCCATCAAGGTAGTAACTCGGCGTTCGGCTAAGGCTGCATCATCGATATTAACCCTGATCAAAATTCGATTCTCTGGGTCCATCGTCGTCTTCCAAAGCTGATCAGCATTCATTTCACCTAAACCTTTGAAACGTTGTAGGTCGTAGCCTTTACCCATTTGCTTAATGTCAGCCTGTAGTTCATCAGGTGTCCAGGCATATTTAATTTGGGTCTTGGCACCTTTACCCTTTTGTAGTTTATACAGTGGCGATAAAGCGATGTAGACGTGGCCAGATTCAACTAACGGTCTCATGTAGCGATAGAAGAACGTTAACAAGAGAATTTGAATATGTGAACCATCATCATCGGCATCGGTCATGATGATCACCTTGTCATAGTTACGGTCTTCCAACTTAAAGTCAGCTCCGACACCAGCACCAATTGTATAGATCATTGTGTTGATTTCTTCGTTTTTGTAAATATCTTCCAGTTTAGCCTTTTGCGTATTTAAAACTTTTCCTCGCAAAGGTAAGATGGCTTGGAATTTCCGATCGCGGCCTTGTTTAGCAGAACCACCAGCGGAATCCCCTTCGACCAAGAACAATTCATTCTTATCGGCATTCTTAGATTGAGCCGGAGTTAATTTACCAGACAATAAACCATCGGTCTTTTTATTCTTTTTGCCACTCCGAGTACTTTCACGAGCTTTTCTAGCAGCATCACGGGCTTCACGAGCTTTTAAAGCCTTCTTGACCAACATTTGAGCCTGCTCACCATTTTCTAACAAGTAGAAACTCATCTGTTCGTATACTAATTGATCGACCGCTGAACGGGCTTGTGGCGTACCAAGTTTGCCTTTAGTTTGACCTTCGAATTGTAAGATCTCTTCGGGAATGCGGACCGAAATGATAGCTGACAAACCTTCTCGAACATCACTACCTTCGAGGTTTTTGCTATTTTCCTTGAGAAGCCCAACTTTACGAGCATAATCGTTGAACGCCTTCGTCAAACCAGATTTCATTCCGACTTCATGTGTCCCACCATCAGCTGTTCGAACATTATTGACAAAGGAGATAATATTTTCCGAATAACCGTCATTATATTGGCCGGCAAATTCGATCTCAATCTCTGAATTAGTTCCTTCAACGTAAAAAATGCCCCCTAAGACATCTTTGTCTTCGTTGAGGTACTTAACAAATGATTGAATACCATCCTCATAATGGAAAATATCTTGTTTTTCTTCTTCACCACGTTTATCTGTAATCGTGAATTTGACACCTTTTAGCAAGAAAGCTGATTCTCTCAATCTTTCAGCTAAAGTATCATAATTAAACTTTGTGGTTTGGAAAATACTTTTATCTGGTTTGAAGCTGATCGTCGTACCAGAGTCTTCTTTAGTTGTTCCAGTCTTTTTCAACGTTCCCACTGGATGACCACCGTTTTCGAAACGTTCCTCATAAACTTTGTGGTCACGGACAACCCGGACAGTCATCCACTCCGAAAGCGCATTCACGACTGATGAGCCGACACCGTGCAAACCTCCAGATGTTTTATAACTGTTCTCAGAGAACTTTCCACCAGCGTGAAGTACGGTTAAGATAACTTCGATCGTTGGCTTACCAGAAGCATGCATCCCTGTTGGCATCCCACGTCCATGGTCAACTACAGTAATACTGCTGTCCTTGTTAATTGTTACATTGATTTCTTTACCAAATCCTGATAAAGCTTCATCGACCGCATTATCAACGATCTCATAGACCAAGTGATGTAATCCACGTGAATCAGTGGAACCAATGTACATACCAGGTCTTTTTCGTACGGCTTCTAGTCCTTCAAGGATTTGAATCGACGAATCATCATAAGATGATTTTGGCATTTATATCATTCCTTTTCATTTACTACTCTTCCAATATTCTAGTATTATAACACTATTCATCTTATGCGAATGTACGTTCGCTTTCAAGAGAAATCTTTTACTTTTTCTAGAAATAGTGGATAATATCTAGGTTGGTATTTACATTTCCTTTAAAACACCATAGAGTTACAATATACCAAAAAAATAAAGCTAAGAGAGTGATTTTTTAATGAAACTTCTCATTTGTGTAATTTTAGCCTATCTAATCGGCTCATTTCCAACCGCATATCTCGTTGGTAAAATATTTTTCCATAAAAATATCTTCGACTACGGTAGTGGAAACGTTGGGACAACTAACGCTTATCGGGTTTTCGGTAAAACTGCTGGGACGGTCGTTTTAGTGATCGATATTTTAAAAGGAACCTTAGGCGCATTGATGCCAGTTTTCTTTGGTCTTAACCGTCACTTGATCCTATTCGTCGGTATCTGTGCTGTTATCGGACACTGTTATTCGATTTTCCTCAAGTTCCGTGGTGGTAAAGCTGTTGCTACTAGTGCAGGTATTTTACTAGCATACAATCCACTGTTGTTTTTGATCTGCTTTATCTTACTAGCAAGTATCGTTTACGTGACTAGCATGGTCAGTGTTGCTAGTTTAACGACGATCTTAGTCTTCACCATTATGACCCTCTTCTTGCATGACTGGATCTTAACCACTGTCGCTGTAATTGTTACTGTCATTATTTATTATCGTCATATTCCTAATATCAAGCGACTTTTGAAAGGTCAAGAGAATCTGGTTCCAATTGGTTTACGTTATAAAAAGCAACAAGCAAAGGCCAACGAAAAAAATAAATAAGGAATTTTTAAGCAAAACTAAAATTAGTTTTGCTTTTTTTATAATATCAATACTTTTAGGTACTGTTACTGATAGAATGAGTTTAAAGCGTTATCAATATGGGAGGAGTCAGTTATGGATCACAATAATAATTTGCCATCCAGAACGCAATATCAACGTTCTTTGCGACGCAAAAAACAACATTTCTATCAAAAATGGTGGTTCTGGACCATTATCGTCTTAGTTCTCTTAGCTGGAGGAGGCGTAACTGCGATGAAATTGACCGCTACTGGTCCTTTCCATACCACAACCAAAGTCGCTAAATCGACCAAGTCAAGTCAGAACAAGTCTAAACAGACTAAGGTAAATAAATCTGGCGTAACTTTTGCTCAATACAGTGGAATTTATCTGAATGAAGCTCAAGGTACACCTGTAGAAACCGTTGAGAGATTGCTCGGTAAAGCCGATTCAACAAGTACTTCTAATGCCAACAACACTAAAATCCAAACTAAAACTTGGAATAAGATTCAAAATGGTGGCAACGGCTCAAATCTAAAAGTCAATTTCATCCATGGGCGTGCTGTTAGTAAAGTCTTGAATGGCTTAAAAGTCACTCGTGATAAGAAGTTGGGCTTAGATGCTTACATGTCGATTCAAAATGGGATGCCTGAAAGCACTATTTTAAATAACTTGGGTAAACCTAACAGCTATAGCGAATCACTCAACAATAATCAGCTATCAAAGAGTTACACATATAGCACAGGCATTTCTGGCAAGACAGGAGCTCAATTCACCGTCAAGTTCACCGATGATAAGGTCAGTGGTAAAACTCAATCAGAACTGCAATAAAGCTTAATTTGAGCCATCGGTTATTTAACGTCATTCACTTCGGTGAGTGACTTTTTTTTTGCTTTCAAAAGTCTGATTGACAAACGCCGTTCTCATATCTGAATACCTCAAGTGTTATATTGTTATTAATGGATTTAAATAATATTCAGGATATGGGGGATATCAGGATGAAAAAAATTATCACATCAGCTCTACTAATTGCTGCTACCCTTTCACTAGTAGCATGTTCAAATAATAGATCAGCTAGCTCTTCAACTGAAAAAAAAGATAAAACTACCGCCGTTGCCAAAAAGACAGTCACCAAAAAGAAGACTCCTGCAGCTAAGAAAAAGACTGCAAAAAAATCTACTACATCCAACCAACCTGCAAATGATCAGAATAATAACCAGCAAAATAATTCTAATCAACAAGTTCAGAATCAGACCTCTGATCAATCGCAACAGGCAACTAGTACAAATACTAATGCTCAGCAACAAAGCGCTCAGAACTCGCAACAACAGTCAAACGGTATTTCATATGATGAGAATACTTTAAGTGGTTTCATCAATAAATACGGTGAATCTCCAGCCGCTTACAAAGTGGACCATGGTATGTCACAATTACAAGCTTTACAAAGTACGCCTGATGATATGAAAACCTTTGGCGAAAAACAGACCCAACAAGGCATGGAAAAGGGCTATTTGAACCCCGATGGTAGTGCTGCTAACCAATATGGCTATTAATATTTGATAATGAAAAAACTACAAAATAAAGCCTCAACATTCTTAATGAACGTTGGGGCTTTAAATATGTGTTGTTTAAATTTACGAAAAAACGTAATACTACTTAACGCTGATTGAGAAGTAAGCTTCAAATTGTTCTTTAGGAGCTAACTTATTGATTGCGTATTTATTCTTAAAGTCATTATCTGAGTCAGTCTTATCAGCAAGTCCCCACCATGGTTCGATACACATGAACTTACCATTGTCGTCAGGATATGTTGACCACATACCGAAGAATTTAGCGTTTCCGGTATCCAAAGTTAATTTGTGATCAGATTTTGGACTAGAAATAGTTACTTCTGCCGGTGCATTCAAACGATAAACTACAGCGTCATCGACGAAGTAGTCACGTGTCATTGGGAAGTTTTGATTGTCGACTTTCTTTTCGCCATTCAAATCAATCAAATGGTTGTCAATTGGAATATGAGTTCTAGTTTCAACCGGATCAACTTCAACTTGATAGTCTTCAAATTGTAAATCCTTGTCAAATGGTACCTCAAAGCCTGGATGTGCTCCAATTGAGAAGTACATGTCGTCTGATTCTTCCAAACTATCAACTAAATATAAGATCTGTACAGTATCTTTAACTAGTTGATAAATAATTCTTAACTTAAAGTGATATGGATATTTTTCCAAGCTGGCTTCGCTCGTAGTTAAGCTCAAAACCAATTTTGAATCAGTCTGTGAATCGAGGCTAAATTCTTGGTCACGAGCAAATCCATGTTGAGTCATCTTGTATTCTTTGCCATCAACAAAGTAGTGATCATCCTTTAGGCGACCGACAATTGGGAACAAAACAGGTGCATGTCTGCCCCAAACGTTTTTGTCTGCTTGCCAGATAAACTCTGAATCTTCATTGTTCTTGATACTGCTCATTTCAGCACCGAGTGAATTTACTTTTAAAGTTAAGAAGTCGTTCTTCAATTGATAAACTGTCATTTTTATCCCCCTAAAGAATATAACGTGAAAGATCTTGATCAGAAGCAATTTTACCAACTTGTTCGTGGACATATTCACGAGTAATGGTAATGTCGCCCATTTGCATATCAGGTCCTTCGTAAAGAATATCTGCCAAGATCTTTTCCAAGACAGTAGAAAGTCGTCTAGCACCAATATTCTGATTACTATTATTTAATTCAAATGCGATTTTTGCAATCTCTTCCACGGATTCTTTAGTAAAAGTTAAATGTATCCCATCAGCTCTTGTAAGCGCTACATATTGTTTTGTCAAAGCATTGTCTGGCTTTGTCAAAATTTGAATGAAATCGTCTTCTGTCAAATCGTTCAATTCAACTCTGATTGGGAAACGGCCTTGCAACTCAGCAATCAAATCGCTTGGTTTACTTTCAGCAAAGGCACCGGAAGCAATAAAGAGAATGTGATCGGTATCAACCGGACCATATTTAGTGTTGATTCGTGAACCTTCGACGATTGGCAAGATATCACGTTGCACACCTTCACGAGAGACTTCACCCGAATTACGTTTATCGCCAGCGGCAATCTTATCAAACTCATCGATAAAGATGATACCGTTGTTTTGAGTTCTTTCGATAGCTTTTTGATAGATCTCGTCATGGTCAACTCGCTTTTGTGACTCTTGTTGGATCAACAATTCTCGAGCTTCTTTGACTGGCAAAGTTCTCGTAATTGTCTTCTTAGGCATCAATGAATCCATCATTCCGGACATGTCGATACCCATTTGACCCATTTGGTCGTCCATTGGCCCAACTTTTTTAGACTCTTCGACCTTGATCGTAACTTCAGTGTCTTCTAGCAACCCTTTATCCAATTGTTCTTTGACAGACAAACGTTGGTCACGGACTTCATCAGTTACTTCTAAATTAGCATCTGGATCTTCATCAACTGTATCAGAGTTGTTAAAAATGTTGCCCAAACCTTGACCGCCATTTTGCATGTTATTGAGCATGCTCATAAAGTCATTGTTATTTTGGCGTTGTTCTTTTTTAACACCAGGTGCAATCAACTTAACCAAACGCTTATCGACGTCACGGCGAACTTCAGGTCTGATCTCGTCAAATTTTTCTTTTTCGACCATTGAAACGGCAACGCTGACTAAATCACGGACCATTGATTCAACGTCATGGCCCACATAACCGACTTCCGTAAACTTAGTTGCTTCCACTTTTACAAATGGAGCATTGACGATTTTAGCCAAACGGCGGGCAATTTCAGTCTTACCAACACCAGTAGGTCCAATCATCATTAAGTTCTTTGGAGTGATTTCTTGTTGCAATTTCTTTGGTACTTGCATCCGGCGGTAACGATTGTAAAGCGCGATCGCCACAGCCTTCTTTGCATCAGTTTGACCAATAATGTAATTATCTAGTTGAGCCACAATTTCTTTTGGTGTTAAAGTTTCCATTTATTTAATAATCTCCACTCTAAAATTTGTCAGAAATAATGTTATCGTTAGTAAAAATATCGATATTTGAAGCAATATTGATTGCCTCAACGGCAATTTGTTCAGCTGTCATATCTTGGGCATGACGTTGCATAGCAATGGCTGCGGCTTGCGCGAAATTACCGCCAGAACCAATAGCGACTACATCTTCGTCAGGTTCGATCACTTCTCCACTACCAGAGATCAAAAGCAAGTCATCCTTATCCATTGCGATCAACATGGCTTCAAGCTTTTGCAAAGTTGGATCTTTACGCCAATCTTGAGCAAGTTCAACAGCTGCTCGTTTTAAATTACCTGAATAAGCTTTGAGCTTCTTTTCTAGCCAGTCTTGTAAAGTGATAGCATCAGCTACCCCACCGGCAAAACCGATCACAACTTGGTCGTTAAAAATACGTCTAACTTTGTGTGCGGAACCTTTCATAATAAATTTTTCGCTTAATGTAACTTGACCGTCACCAGCAATTGCGGTGTGGCCATCATGCTTTACAGCAACTATTGTAGTCATTGATTTACCTTCCTCTTATCTTGGAAAATATTTTTTGTAGTCTTTTTGTAAATGCTCCATTGTCACATGAGTATATATCTGTGTCGTCGATAAACTGGAATGTCCCAGTAACTCCTGCACAGTCCTCAAATCTGCCCCATGATCTAACATGTGCGTGGCAAATGTATGACGTATCATATGCGGATGTATATCAGATGTCAAGCTTGTTTGCTTGATTATCTGATTCAAAATATATTCGATCCCACGACTAGTCAAATTTTTACCACGACTATTTACAAAAACATATTGATGGTCTTGATGATTCTTCGTCATCAACACTTTTCGTCCTTGATCAAAATAAACCTCTAATGCACTCTTGGCATAGCTTCCAAAAGGAACATAGCGATCCTTGTCACCTTTACCATGAATCAACACGATTTCATTAGAAAAATCCAATTGATCTAACAATAGATTAGCACACTCACTGACCCGCATGCCAGTGGCATAGAGCAATTCTAATAAAGCTGCGTTTCTTTGAGAAAGTGGATCATCCCCTTTGACTGCTTCAAAGAGTTGATTCATCTCCTTTTCATAGAAAAATCGTGGCAATTTTCGCCCTTTATGACGCAATTGCACGAGATCGAAGGGATTGGACTTAATAAACTTATTCCGAACTAAAAAGTTATAAAATGACCGCAACGCCGAGATCCGTCGAGAAACGGTCTCATCTGCATAGTTTTTTTCATCTAAATAAGTCAAATAAGTTTCGACATCGATTCGATTGATCTTCGTAAATCCATGAAAACCACCATTTTGGTCTAAAAAAGAAACAAAATTATCTATATCTTCTAAATAAGATTTTTTTGTTTCTTTCGAGTAATGATGATTAACCATTAAATTTTCGACAAATTTATCGATTAATTTTTTTTCTTTCATTTATTTCTGAATAGCCTCTTCATAATCACCATTTGGACAGATTACTTGACGGCCACCCTTAACCTTTTTCTCAACTAAGTAGTGACCATCTTTTGGACAATCACGGCCAATTGGTTTGTCCCATGAAACAAAGTCACAGTCAGGATATCTTGAACAACCGTAGAAGATACGATTCTTCTTGGATTTTCTTTCGATGACTTGACCCTTTTTACACTTAGGACAAACGACGCCTATCTCTTTAACGATTGGTTTAGTATTACGACATTCTGGGAAACGTGAGCAGGCGTAGAACTTACCGTAACGTCCCATCTTGATAACCATTGGTGCACCACAGATATCACAATCCATTCCCGCTGGTTCGTCTTTGATTTGAACTTTTTCAATCTTGTCTTCAGCAGACTCAAGTTCCTTAGCGAAAGGCTTGTAATAGCGATCTACGACTTTGACCCAATTTTCGTTACCTTCTTCGATATTATCAAGTTCATCTTCCAAATGGGCAGTAAAGTCCACGTTAACAATGTCAGGGAAGTAGTCTTGAATCAAATTATCAACGATTTCACCAAGTTCAGTCGGTTCAAAACTCTTTCCATTTAATTTTACGTAATAACGACGCTGGATCGTATCAATCGTTGGAGCATAGGTTGAAGGACGACCAACTCCGTTTTCTTCCAAAGCTTTGACCAATGAAGCTTCAGTGAAACGTGCAGGTGGTTGAGTAAAGTGTTGTGCTGGATCATTTTTATCAAGTTTAGCTTTGTCGCCTTCGGCTAATTCTGGTAAGATGTTATCTTTTTTCGAGCTGTCTGCAGCACTTTGATAAACCTTACGGTAACCTTCAAACTTGATTTTTGAACCATTAGCTCTGAACATAACACCATTTTGTGACAAATCAACTGTCATAGTATCAAAGACAGCTGGTGTCATTTGACTAGCAACGAATCTTGACCAAATCAAGCTGTACAAGCGGAATTGATCACGACTAAGGATCTCTTTAAGTGAAGCTGGAGTACGAAAGACTGATGAAGGACGAATGGCTTCATGGGCGTCTTGTGCACCTTCTTGGTTCTTATCCTTACGTTCTTTAACAATTGCGTATGGCTCGCCATATTCTTCATGAATGAACTTGGAAGCATCAGCTTCAGCTACTTTTGAAATACGTTTCGAATCGGTACGCATATAAGTAATTAAACCAACGGTACCCTCTTTGCGGCCCAGGTTGATTCCTTCATACAATTGTTGCGCAATCATCATGGTCTTTCTAGTTTTAAAGTTGAGTCGTTTGTTGGCTTCTTGTTGAAGTGAACTAGTTGTAAATGGAGCAGCTGGCATCCGTTTACGTTCCTTTTTCATCACTTTATCAATATTAAAGTCTTTTTTCTTGTCGACTTTTCCTAAAACAGCTTGAACCTCATCATTATTTTTGAGGTCAGCTTTTTTTCCGTCAAGTCCATAGAAATTAGCCTTAAATTTCTCTTTTCCGTGTTTAAAAGTTGACTCGATCGTCCAGTACTCTTCAGGCACGAATTTCTTGATTTCATTTTCACGTTCAATTACAAGTTTTAAAGCGATTGACTGCACACGACCTGCACTCAAACCTTTTTTAACTTTGGCCCACAAAATTGGTGAGATCGAATAACCGACCAAACGATCTAAAACACGACGGGCTTGTTGAGCATCGACCAAGTTCATATCGATCGAACGGGGTGTTTTAAAGGCTTGTTTAACAGTGTCTTTAGTAATTTCATTGAAGACAACTCGATTTTTATCGTCATCATTTAATCCCAATAGATGTGAAACATGCCAAGCGATGGCTTCACCTTCACGATCCGGATCGGCTGCTAAATAGACACGTTTAGCTTTTTTTGCTTCTTTTTTGAGATCTTTAATTACGGGGCCTTTACCACGAATCGAAATATATCTTGGTTCATAGTTATGTTCAATATCAACACCCATTTGACTCTTAGGCAGATCACGAACATGTCCCAATGATGCTACTACGTGATAGTTACGTCCCAAATATTTTTCAATAGTTTTTGCTTTTGATGGTGATTCCACGATCACCAGATTTTTTTGCTTAGTTGATGGCACGTAAAGTGCTCCTTTCCAATGGATCAATTAAAACTGACAATATATTAATCACAGATTTTTTCATTTGTCAATCTAAACAATAAACTGACAAGTTTAAATTTAAAAATTATTAAAGTCGATCAATGGCGTAGCGCCTTCCTCAATTAACCGGTTACATCCAATAGACAAAGGACTGTCGATTGCTCCAGGAATTGCCAGCACCTCGCGATTATTTTCTAATGCTAGATCCGCAGTGATCAGTGAACCACTGTGACGATTGGCCTCAGTCACGATAACCTTTTGACAAAGACCAGCAATGATTCGATTTCTTTGCGGAAAATGTTTACCCATCGAAGGAGTCCCTGGTGGGTACTCACTGATAACCAAACCTTTATCCATAATTAAACTTTGCAATTCCAAGTTTGACTTCGGATAAACCTGATCTAAGCCACAGCCGATAACAGCAATCGTTCGACCAGAATTATGTAAAGTATGATAATGAGCAAACGAATCAGCTCCGCTTGCTAGACCGCTCACAATAGTATAACGATTTACCAAACGTGGGACAAGCTTTTGCAAGCAACGAAAACTATAATCTGTCGCTTTTCTGGCCCCAACAATTGCAATGCAATCAGTCTTAAGTAAATCAATCTTTCCTGAAAAAAACAAGAGTGCCGGCGGATTATAAATCGTTCTTAATAATTGTGGATACTCTAAATCTAAAAAATTGATAGCTGACGGCAATTTCTGAGGTTGCACTGTTAATAATAGAAGAAACTGGTTATATTTAGCAATTCCTAATTGTTTTTTTAAGAAATTACTGACTTCCAATTCTAGATTAGCACTTTTTATAGATATTTTTATAATTTTTAGCATCAATTCATTTGAAACTATGCCAGTCATTTTGCATCTAATTAATATTTCTGTCAAATTAGCCATAAGAAAAACATCACTCCTTTGAATGAAATTACGGAATGATGTCTACTCGTGATACAATTTAACAATTTTTTTTACTGGGGCAAAACTTAACCGATGGATCTTGGTGCGACCGACAGCATCCAAAGCTTGCAAATGCTGCTTAGTACCATAGCCATCGTTTTGTTCAAAGCCAAATTCCGGATAGAGCTGACCATACATCGACATTAACCGATCTCTGGCTACTTTAGCCACGATACTTGCGGCACCGATACTTAGAGATTTGGCATCGCCTTTGATCAATTTAGTCTGTGGTATATCAACTGGTATAGTCATTGCATCAACCAAAATATGGTCTGGCTTGAGGTACAAATTGTTGATCGAATCACGCATTGTTAGTTCAGTAGCGTGATAAATATTCTCTCGATCGATTCTCTTCGGACTACCTACTCCAAGACTGATATCAAGCGCTTGATCACAAATTTGACGATACAATTCAGCACGTTTTCCTGCCGAAAGCTTCTTTGAATCATCGACTTGATAGAGCGTATTATCAGGTGGCAAAATAACCGCGGCTGTGACCACTGGCCCGGCTAATGGTCCACGTCCAACTTCGTCCACGCCAGCAACCACTTTGCCGTTATCCCAATATGGTTTTTCTAAAAACTCTTTACTGTGAAATCTGGCAATCAAAGCTTGTTGCTTACGTAATTTTTCTTGATAGCTAGCCAATAATTTTTGCACGCCAACTCTGGGATCACCAGCTAATTCAGCCAGCAAGTCAGCGGAAACATTCGTTTGACTTAACAGTGTTTTTATGTCTGAGATGGTATATTTATTCTTCATAAAACTCCCCAGGAACATCAAACGTCAAGCGGCCTAGCTTTAATTTACGCACATCATCGATGATCCGTTTAGAAGCTCGGTCATAGTCATCTTTATAGCCAAATTTCTTGGTTAAATTCATCAACAACTCTGGTGTCGTATGATTGAAGATGTCAGTATTAGTTAGTTTATAGGCTTCTTGTAATTGGTCCATATAATGCTCCTCGAGGAAGTTCAGAGCATAGATAGCTACATCATCAGCCGCATAGATTTTGTCCTTAATAGCGCCTGAAAGAGCCAATTTCATCCCTACCTTAGGATCATCTATTTTAGGCCACAAAATACCAGGAGTATCGAGTAAATCGATACCAATATTAGTTTTTAACCAATTTTGATTCTTCGTCACACCAGGCTTATTACCCGTGACGGCCACATTTTTACCGACCAGTCTGTTCAAAATGGTCGATTTGCCAACATTGGGAATACCGACACACATCGCTTTGATTTGGTAATTCTTAACGCCATTTCTTTCATAACGCTCAATCTTTTCAGAAAGTTCTGAACGAATCATACTCTTAATTTGATTCAAACCTTTATTGTGCTTGGCGTCTAGCTCAATTGAATTGGTACCTTCCTGCTCAAAATTAAGCTTCCAATCCCGGGTAACTTTAGGATCGGCCAAATCCGACTTATTCAAAATAATAATATGCTTCTTTTGGTCAATTATTTGTTCCAAAACAGGGTTTCTCGAAGAGAAGGGTAATCTTGCATCGACAATTTCAAGGACGATATCGACTAATTTTAAGCGATCCTGTACTTGATTTTTTGCCTTGTTCATATGTCCGGGGTACCATTGTAAAGCCATTGCCATCACCTGTTTTCCTCAAATTATTTTTTATCTATTTCTTGATACTTCTGATAAACCTCATCAAAAATCGTCATACTAGGCAAATAGCCAGCATTCAATTCTAAATATTCGGATAATTTTTGATAATCTTGCTCTTGTTTAGGAAAAGACGAGTCATGAAAAGCATTGTTGGCAAATTCTGCTTCTGGTTCAACGCTTTCCACATTACGAAGAGTCATTAAAAACTCATAAAAGCTGCGTCTCATTGTGGTCTCCTTCCTACTGATTATCCGTAATTTTACTATTCATCACGTCAAAGGACAATTTATTATTTTTCAAATCAATCTTCTTAGCACGGATGCCATAGCCCTCTTTGGTCGTAAACTTAGTGAATTTCAACAAAATCGATTTATCATGTCCATCGATATTGACCCATTCAGGAGTCTTAAAACTATTCTTAATATAATTCAAGACAAATGAGATTGGCAATGACAAATCTCCTATTTTCATCTCTTTAGCCTTCAGTAAAACATCACCATTAGTCTTGGCATATGGTTGCATGAGAATCGTAAAGTGAATTTTTGCGCCTAAAAAGTCAACTGAGCCGGTCAATTCGGCATCTTTTTTCAAAATCAACTGATAATCAGTTTTTCCATCATTCAAAGTATTCTTTAAATAGTACTGAGCCATTTTATTTGCTTCTTGCTTATCCATATTGACGGTAAAAACCTTGCTGCTCTTGTCGGCAATAGTGGAAGATACTTGATAACTATCAGAAGAGGAACTAAAAGCTTTGATCCCCACGTATCCAAAACAAATAACTAAGACTGCTACAAGTGTGATAAATGCATATTTCCAATAATTTTTCTTCATGATTATTTATAAAGCCACTCCTTTGTCGTTCCCTTAACCTTACTAAAAACCTTGTCTGTCATCATATCATAACCAGTTCCATTTGGGTGAAAGTGATCTTTCTGGTAAAGATAAGGATTACTGCCAGTCTTTTTGACCTTCTTAGTAATTCCTTTTGGCTGATAAAGATTATTGATATCGACAAAGTAAGTGTCATTAATCCCAGCAGCTACTTTGGCTGAGCCTTTATTCCAATTGATGAAAGCTGTCTTTGCATTTTGAACGTTGCTTAGATAAATACTGAATGGATTGTAAATTCCAATCAGATAGATCGGTGCATTTTTGTTGTAAGATCTAATATCTGTTAGTAAAGTTTTCAAACGCTTGTCAAATTGCACTTGCTCAGCTGCAATTTCGCCAGTAGTCAAATCCAATCCCTTCTTTTGCAAAAGGTGCATGAAATCATTGCCGCCAACCGTGACCGTAATGATATCAGCATCAGGAAGATCACGGTGAATATTTTTATCATTTTCGATTCTTTTCATGATCTGTTGACTAGTATCGCCAGAAACACCATAGTTATGTGACTCAGTCTTCACTTTATATTTAGTTTGAACTTTTTTTGTCAACCGAGTGACATATCCGCCACCGACTGATTTAGAATCGCCCACTCCTTGTGTCAGTGAATCGCCGATTGCAACGATACTGATTTTTTTCTTCTTAGGAATAACTTTTTTCTTAGGCTTAGTTGTCTTAGTAACTTTAGTTTGCGTGACTTGATTCTGACTGTTGCGGACAAAGTAATAGGTCCCTCCACCAGCCAAGAAGATCAAAACGATTAATCCTATAATCCAAATACTTTTTCTTTTCATTTAATAATCCACTTTCAAAAAAAAGCTGATGACATCATCAGCTTTACTCAGTATAAAATTCAATTGCAAAGGCTCCAGAACCAGCATGGGTAGCAATTACCGGACTCGTGACTCTAATCAGTAATGGGACTTCCGGAACTATTTCCGCTAATTTTGCTTTCAATTCATTGACATAATCCATATTATCAACGTAAGAAATCCCAATTGCTTTGATGTTCTTCAAACTTTTGATTTCTTCCATCACATTATTCATATATTTTTCAATTGTCTTGCGACCACGGCCACGTTTAGCAATGTCCAAACTATTATTCTTGAGTGTTAAAACCAAATTGATATTCAACAACGTTGACAAAGTTCCGGCAAAGCGACTCAAACGTCCACCACGCAAGATATTTTCAATACTAGTAACGCCCATATATAAATAAGTATGGTCTTGAATTTTCTTAATAGCTGTTTTAATTTCTTCAACCGACTTACCCGCTTGAGCCATTTTAGCAGCTTCCAAAACTTGGAAACCTTGGGCACGGTCAGTGAATTCTGTATCAATAACTTCCATGTGACGATCAGTCATCTCGGCTACTTGACGTGCTGCATTGATAGTTCCACTAATAGCAGGCGTCATGATCAAAGCTAAGATGTCAGTGTAATCTTCTGGAACTTCATCGATAATATTCATGAAAGTCCCGATTGATGGTTGAGATGTCTTGGGTAAATCTTTCGAAGAATCCATTTCTTCAACAAATTTTTCTCTGGTAATATCTACGCCGTCGACATATGTCTTATCATCTATACTGATAGTTAATGGAACAATACCAATATTATATTTCTGAATTTCCTCTGGTGTTAATTGTACCGATGAATCGGCAAGGATTTTTACTTTACTCATTTTATCCCTCTTTCATAGGGTCTTAATTCTTGATTGTTTCAATTATAACAATAATATAGCGATTTTAAAAAAACTCTTTTACATCAAGGCATACAGCCATTACTTTTTTTGACGACATAAGTTTCATTAAATAAATAATAACCCATGATCCAAATGATTGTGGGTTTCATCACTAGACTTTATTTTATCATTTATTATTCAGGTTGTTTACTGATTTTTTTATAACGTTTAACAAACACTCACGATATTACACACTGGGTCATTCTCAATAAAGCCAATTATTTTTTGCGATTATCTATATATTAAAAATCTTGCGATACAATAACGGCATAAAGAACGTTAATTTAGACCAAAGGAGCTCTAGTAGGTATGAACTAGAGTTTTTTTGCTGCCAACAGCAACTTGAGGCTGGCCCTACATAAGATGATTAACTGTCACAGGTATAAGGAATTATATAAGAATGTTATTGTATGAAGGGTCAAGAGTTGTTTATAATAATATTATTACCAAAAAATTGGAGTTGTCCTACATGTCAAACAAACATAATTTTTCACGCGCCTATATAATCACTGACCAAGTATTCAGCGCAGTGACTCACGGAATTGGGATTATCTTAGCTATTATTGGAGCAATTTTCCTATTGATCAAAGGCTTTCATCAAGGTAATGCCTTGAATATCACGGCTTATTTCATCTATGCCTTCACGCTGTTTTTCTTATACTTGAGTTCAACTTTGTTTCATTCGTTGTACTTCACCAAAGCAAAAGGTGTTTTTCAAATTTTTGATCACAGTTCCATCTTCTTGATGATTGCCGGAACATACACACCTTATTGCTTGGTAGCTTTGCATTCAGCCTTTGGTTACAGTATCTTAGCCTTTATCTGGGTGTTAGCTATCGGTGGGATTTTGTATAAGATCTTTAATGTAGGCCGCTTCAAATATTTTGAAACTTTGCTGTACGTATTGATGGGATGGGCCATCATCATCGCTATGAAGCCCCTTTATCTGGCCATTGGAAGCACGGGAATTTGGCTATTGGTCGCTGGTGGAATCGCCTTTACGGTCGGTGCCTGCTTATATCTGATGAAAAACCTGAGATACATTCACGTAATTTGGCACATTTTCGTCATGATTGGGACAGCTTTAATGTACTTCTCAGTTTATTTTTTCGTTCATTAAATTCTTTGATAAGTTTCGAAGGTATGGGGATAGATATTCTTATCATCCACAATGCCTTCTTTTTTTTCGGTCAATTTGAATTTGCTATAGTCAATTTTAACCATTTTCACGTCACCAGTAAATTCATAGTCGATCTTAGTCAGATACAATTGGTCCACTTCGTCTGCAAATAACTTAAAAATACCCTCGCCGCCGATTACCATCACTTCTTCATCTGCGTCAACGTATTGAGAAAGTTCACGCTTATCATTTAGCAGCACGACTGATTTCGGAACTTGATAATTGGTATTACGAGAAATCACAATATTTAAACGATTTGGCAAAGGACCGTTGGGAAAACTTTCAAAAGTCTTGCGTCCCATAACGATTGGGTGACCTGTCGTCAAATTTTTAAAATGTTTCATATCATCAGGCAACTTCCAAGGTAGATGTCCATTACTGCCAATCAGATGATTCTTATCTTCTGCCCAAACAAAACTTAACATATTATCACTCCTAGACCGCAACTGGAGCCTTAATAGCAGGCTGCGGATTATAGTCTGTTACTTTGATATCGTTAACGTCGATCTCAAAAATGCTCTTATCGCTAGTGATCTCTAGCTTAGGTCCTGCAAGAGGTTTGCGACTTAATTGAGTTTTCACTTGTTCTAAGTGATTAGAATAAATATGCGCATCACCTAACGTGTGAATGAATTCTCCGACTTCTAAGCCGGTTTCTCGAGCAATCAAGTGCGTCAAGAGAGCATAGCTGGCAATATTAAACGGTACTCCCAAAAAGAGATCGCCGCTTCTTTGATAGAGTTGACAAGATAACTTGCCGTCATTGACATAAAATTGGAACATCGTATGACATGGTGGTAAAGCCATTGTTGGGATATCTTCAGGATTCCAAGCACTGACGATCAAACGTCTTGAATCAGGATTTTGTTTGATCTGTTGTATCACGTCACCAATCTGATCAATAAAACCACCATCACGCTTTTGCCAATGGCGCCATTGAGCTCCATAAACGTCGCCTAGGTTACCAAACTTTTTGGCAAACTCGTCGTCATTAAGAATACTTTGATCGAACTTTTGCTTTTCCACTCGATAAGCTTGAGCAAATTCGTCATCGATCAAACTCCGTCTGCCAAAGTCGGTCATATCAGGTCCATGATAGTCAGAACTTTCAATATAGTTTTTAAAAGCCCACTCATCCCAAATGTGGTTCTTGTGTTCTAAGAGATATTTGATATTGGTATCTCCATGCAAAAACCACAACAATTCACTTTTAATCAAACCAAATGGAATTTTCTTAGTTGTCAGTAAAGGAAAGGATTCTTGAAGATCAAATCGCATTTGGTAACCAAAAGTACTGATCGTACCAGTCCCAGTCCGATCGTTTTTCTTATGACCGTGTTCTAAAACATAGTTTAATAAATCCAAATATTGTTGTTCGTTATGCATGATTTTCTCCTAAATGAATTGGCCGAGGTATTCCCAACGGTCCATTAATTTGTCAGATTCTGCCGTTAATTCGTCTAATTGGCGTTGATAATCCATTAACTTTTCATAATCATTCGATGAATCATTCAATTGCGTCTTCAACTCGGCCATTTGGTCGTCGATTTTTTCAATCTTTGGTTCAAGCTTGTCAAATTCAATTTGTTCCGCATAGGTTAATTTTTTCTTCGGTTCAGCTTGTGTTTGCTCTTCAACCTTTTGTTTTACTTCTTCATGTTTTTGCGTCTTGATTTCGTGATGTTTGGCTTGCTTAGCAGCGGTCTGTTTTTCCAGATAACCAGTATAAGAGTCATAGCTCTCCTCAATATCGCCCTGGCCTTCAAAGATCAACAGCTTATCGGCAACTTTATCTAAGAAATACCGATCATGAGAAACTGCTAGGACCGTACCCTTGAAACTCTCTAAATAATTTTCCAAAATCGTCAAGGTTTCAATATCGAGGTTGTTCGTTGGTTCATCTAGCAACAAGACATTCGGTTGGTCCATCAAAATTGCCAAGAGATATAGACGGCGTTTTTCTCCACCAGAAAGTTCGCGAATGAAAGCTCCTTGCATCTGATGGTCAAATTTGAAAGTATCTAACATTTGCGAAGCTGACATGTGCATTCCATCGTTATTCTTGACCCCTTGACCGATCGATTCCAAATATCTGATAACCCGTTTATCAGGGTCCATATCACGTGTATGCTGAGTATAATATCCCAAATGAACAGTTTGACCAGTCTTGATCTCACCAGAATCTAGTGGCAATTGATCTGCCAGTGTATTTAAAAAGGTCGTCTTTCCTGAACCGTTTGAACCGGTGATACCGATGCGGTCACCACGTGAAACTAAATAGTTAAAGTCGTTTAAAATTACATGATTTTCAAATTTCAGACTGGCATCTTTGATATCGAAGACATCATTTCCCAAACGTTGTTGAGCAATATCGATCGACATCTCTTTTTGAACTTCCGGCTTATTTTGCAAGTCTTCCTTTAGATCATTAAATCGGTCTTTTCTGGCCTGCTGTTTCGTTCCTCGAGCTTTAACTCCCGCCCGCATCCAATTCAATTCTTGCTTATAGAGTTGTGTCTTATGATGCTGCTCTGACGCATAGATTTCTTCGTTTGCGGCTTTTTGTTGGAGGTATTTCTCGTAATTTCCATCATATTCAGTCACGTTACGATTTTCAATTTCAAAAATTCTAGTGGCAACTTCATTCAAGAAGTAACGGTCATGGGTCACGAACAGAACTGAGCCTTTATACTTGCTGAGGTAATTTTGTAACCAATCGATTGCTTCATAATCCAAATGGTTAGTCGGTTCGTCTAAGATCAATAGATCCGCTTCAGAGATCAAAGTTTGGGCGAGCGCCACTCGTCTCTGTTGACCACCTGACAACTCGCCGATCAGTTTATCTAATTCAGTGATTCCCAACTTATTGAGGATCGCTTTGACATCTGATTCCAATTGCCATGCTTCAGCCGCATTCATTTTTTCTTGCAACTTAAAGAATTCATTTTGAATCGTTTGGTCAGTTGAATTAGCGTTGAATTTCGCTAATGAATTTTCATATTGGCGGACCAATTGAAATTTTTCACCACTACCATTGAAGACAGCATCGATGACAGATGAATTGTCGTCCAAATCAGGCTGCTGTTTCAAATATGAGATCTTATAATCTTTAGGTTTCTCGACATTGATCGTATTCAAATCGCTATTGTTGACGATCCCATCTAAGAGCGTTGTTTTACCAGTTCCATTCAGTCCTAGCAAACCGATCCGGTCGCCTTCGTTGATAGTAAAAGTCACGTCAGTAAAAAGAGTTCTTTCGCCAAATGATTTTGATGCATTTGAGATGTTTAAGGTTTTCAATTATTTCACCACTATAAATAAAAAATTCCTCTACCCACGCAGATAGAGGTCAGTCTTTCTTGTCTGTTCTATTATCACATTGTCTTAATATTCTTTCAACTGGTCGCGCCTATAATACCACTGTTTTTCTCCACCGAATCGCACCAGAATTTTATTATTAATTTCATCATAAAATACAACTGATCCCATTTTATTTTTCATGGTATCGTCTTCATCGATGATCGAAACTATCGATCCTATCTTCAAATTGCCCATTTTGCCCTCTCTCAAGAAAATACGGGATTTTAGTCAACTTTTATCAACTAACATCCCGTATTTTTTATTATTAAAGTTCTGTTTTATAAATGTCGTAAACAGTATTATCTGGATCAATTGAAATATAAAGGTTACCAGTCTTGCTTGAAATTGCTGAAGATTGATAAGCATTATCCAATCCTTCGACATCCTTTTGTTTGAATGGGAAGTAAATTTGCATTGGTTCTTTATCTTGATCATCCTCAAAAACAATATCGCATTTTTCAATATCTTGATACTTGATAATACGATTGAACATACCATCTGCCATAGCGGCTGTGGAAACATCAGTATCCTTAATGTAATCAGCGTCAGGTAAAATTTCAATTCTAAAACGCTTACATGGATGAATTTCTTGCATCCGTCCACCATTGATTCTGCCATAACTTGTTGTAACACGAGCGATCCAAATATCTCTCATCTCACTGTGACTAACGGTCCAAGTATCGTCATTTCTAAAATAGAATTTCAGTTCCTTAAAAACGTGTTTTGTCATATTACCACCCTTTCAAATCCTAAAATACTTACTGATTTCATAATACCACAGCATTATTGAATACTTAACAAATAATGTCTTAAATCATCAAAATTATTGGAAACGTTTCCTTCCACGACAGCACGCTCTATTTGCGACATCGACTTACCGATAATTGGACCAGGTTTAACCTCTAATATTTCACAAACTTCTTTTCCAGAAATTGCCAAATCGCGATTCGTTTTGATAGAAATATTATTTACTTCTGCTTTCAAACTGGCGTAGTCGAATTCGATCAAAAACATCTGACACAACGAAATCGTCCGGCTTAAATTATCGACCCCTAATTTATAAATATTCCAGAGATCATAATCTTGATTTTCAAAGAGGTGCATCAGATTCAAGGTATTCAAACTAGCCTCGCGAGTTTTATTGGAAACCTTCCAATCCCGCAATAATTTATTGAATTCACTATGATTCAAGTTCAAAACATAGCCAATCGCGCTCCAGACTGCATCCTCATCAAAAAAACTTTGTCCTTTGATATCGAGTAATTCTTCTAAATCAATGCGTTTATTAGTAAAGTCAGGACAGTATTCACTCAAGCCCAGATCTAAGAAATTACTGAAGCCCTTTTGCCAGGAAGAACTGAGCATCAGCTTAACAAATTCCTCGCGAATTCTTTCCACGGCAATTTTTTCTAGTAAAGGTGCATGATCGAACACGGCTTGAGCAGTCTGAGGTTCAATCGTAAAATCTAATTGTGCTTGGAAACGAACGGCCCGCATCATTCTTAAGGCATCTTCATGAAAACGTTCCTCAGCCTTACCGACGGCTCTAATAACATGCTGGTCTAAATCTTCTAAACCATTGAACTTGTCGATAACAACCCCATTACGGTCAACCGCGAGGGCATTGATCGTAAAATCACGTCGCTTCAAATCATCGGCTAAGGAGCGGACAAAGGTTACTTTATCAGGACGGCGGTAGTCTTGATAACCTGATTCAGTTCTGAAAGTGGTGATCTCATATGAGTCATCCCCCATCAAGACAGTAACGGTCCCGTGTTGAATACCTGTATCAACTGTTCTTCTAAAAATTTCTTTGATTTCTTTTGGATAGGCACTGGTAGCAATATCGACATCATGGATCGGTAAACCTAAAATGTGATCTCGAACACTTCCTCCGACAAAATAAGCCTCAAAACCGGCTTGTTCAATTTTTTCTAATACTGGCAGTGCCTCTACGAAATCGGCAGGAAGTTGTTTAAGTTGCATATCTTTACCTCACATTTAAAAAATAAAAGTCTCGTATTTTATTATATACCAACTCGACAACTTCTTCGAAATCTACTGGTTTTTCTGGATAATAATAAATTAATTTCAACATTTTGTTGCATTATTATAACTATTTACTCTAAGTCAGTATACGATTTAGTAAAAATAGCTATAATGGAATCAACAAGGGATGTGAAAATATATCAGAAGAGAAGGCTTTACAAAAAATTCAGGGGTTCTGATATTGGATAAATATGATAGACATTATTCTTTTAATCACACTTATTTGCGTTTGGGTCGGGGCTATCTGTAGCATTAATTGGTTGCTTTTTGGAGGATTGCTCTTTCACTCCGTAGTTTTCTTAATCCGCCTTGTTGGTGGTAAAGATAAAAATTAATTTCGAAATTATTCCGCAACCATTGTCAAAATTTCTTTTTGCACAACTAATAATATTCATTTCAAGCAAGATAAAGCTTCATTGCCAAAAAAAGCTGCCGATTCGATTACAGAATCAGCAGCTTTTTTCTTTGAAATTTAGAAAGCAATCACTTTTGCAGCTTCAACCCATCCAGCGCAATCGAGTCTGACATCGAATTCAGATTGTATCTCTTTCCAAAAGCGAAGCCGTAAATGACTATCAACAAAGGATTGATCCAGACGTAGAAGGCGCATGAGATGAAGACGATTGGACTTACACCCAAGACGCTGGAAATAAAGATTCCCGTTACGCCCCAAGGTACTAAGGCATTGATATCGGCACCACCACTTGCCAGAACACGTGACAAGTACTCAGGGTTTAAATTCTGTTTAACGAAATTGTCTTTAAAAGTGGCACCAGGAAGAATGATTGAAATGTATTGTTCACCTACTAAAAAGTTAACGCCGATGGCACTGAGCATTGATAATAGAATTAATTTACCAGGCGTATTGACTTGTTGATTCATTTTACCGATCAAATTATTGACGATTCCCATTTTGAGTAAGATTCCTCCTAAAGCCAATGCTACCAAAATCAGGGAAATACTACTCAACATGCTAGTTATTCCTCCGCCACTG
Organism: Companilactobacillus sp. FL22-1; assembly: GCF_043951805.1. Classification (NCBI taxonomy): domain Bacteria; kingdom Bacillati; phylum Bacillota; class Bacilli; order Lactobacillales; family Lactobacillaceae; genus Companilactobacillus; species Companilactobacillus sp. FL22-1. The sequence goes on along the minus strand of NZ_JBINJY010000007.1, from coordinate 13,989 downwards.
ACCATGGCGTTAATTTGTTTATCAGCTGACTTCAATTGGAAACCGTTCATTATTTGATTGCTGACATCAGTCAGTTTAGGATGATTAATCACGACATGCATAACGATGGCACTGACAGAACCTGCCAATAAAGTTGGGATTGCAGGTACTTGCAGTCCGGCACAGACGATCAAAATAGCGATTGGAATCAACATTAATGGTGAAACGAAGAAGTTAGTCTCTAAAGCGTTGATAATATGATGAACTGAAGCAAGATCAGGGTTAGCAGTCGTGTGACCAACGATCAAAAAGATTATCGAAGTGATGATAGCGGCAGGAACCGCAGTGTGGGCAATCGTTTTGATATGATCAAAGACATTGTCTACTCCAGCTATCCCAGTAGCTAAATTAGTTGTGCCTGAAAGTGGTGACATATTGTTACCGAACAAAGCTCCTGAGACGATTGAACCAGCCGTCAAAGCGATATTGATGCCCATCACATGACCGATACCCATAAAGACGATACCCAAGGTACTGATGGTTGTAAACGAGCTCCCGACAATCACCCCAACGAGACAACAACTAACAAAGACAGTAAAGAGGAAAAATCTGACATTCAAAATTTTTAATCCATAAACCATAATTGTCGGAATAACACCAGACATCGTCCAAGCAGCGACTAAAACTCCAATCATAATAAAAATGATCATCGGAATAATACCTGGTTTTATACCTTCAGTGATCCCCGCTTGCAGCTGATTCCAGGTAAAGCCGCGTAAGCGTCCGTAGAACAACAAAATCGTAAAAGCTAATAAAATTGGAATCTGGGGTGTCATCTTGAATCCGATCATCATCGTTGCTAACAGGCCAAACATTATGACCATAATAATTAAACTTTCTTTAAACGTTAACTTAATTTCTTTTTTCATCCTATTCACCCTGTCTTCCTAAAAAATGAGTATCGTTTGATACAGCTTGATTTTTATTGGCAGTTCCAATAGGGACGATAGAGATAATTACGTTTAACTTGTTTGACCTCAGTTTCTGATAAGACTTGGCTAAACTTTGCTTGCAATTGAAGTTTTTCGATGAATTTCATAACATTCCTCCTTCTATTTGCCCATAGAGTAAAAAAATAGCGCCCCTGCAATTTAATGCAGGGACGCTATTTGGCGCGGTACCACCCAAAATTCAAATGGACTATTGATCCATTTGCTCTTTACTCCTGAAACGTAGGACACGTGATTTTAACTTTGTATTTCATCACAATACCCTGCATGGCTCACACCGACCGCCAATTCTCTGAACACTCAGATATCTGATTACTTATTTTAAAGCCAAAATCAATTTATGTAAGCAATCATAACAGATATATTAGATTATGCAAGTAGTAAATCACATTAAATTAGATTAATTTTAATTTTCATTCAATTGATCTAGTAAATCTTGCATCTGTTCATTATCTGGATCTTGTTTCAAATAAAGCGTTACAGCCGATTTCAATATTGCCTTGTTACCAGTACTACGTAAAATTTCAATCAAATCCGATAAGTAATCTAGGTTAGTTTTGTACTCATCTAGAACTAACAAAATATTCTCTTGGGCCGATTCGACGTCATCTGTTTCGAATTGCGACTTAGCCAAGTTCCAAGTTAATTTCGGATTATTGGAAACATCCCGACCGTTTAAGAGGTCTAAATTAGCTTTGTACTGTCCTTTGGTTAAGTAGTAATCACTCAATTTGATGATCAAAGGCATTGGATTTTCAACCTTTTGAATGCCTGTCTCAAGAATTTTAATCGCAGCACTAGGATCTTCTGAGGTTCCCGCTTCAAAGGCAATCTGATACAAACGGTCATCCAATTCATTCAAATTCAAGCCTAACTGAGCATATTTAAAGGCATCAGAGTTTTTCTTAATATTCAAATAGTCTTCCGCCAAAATCGGATAAGCCGTTGGATAATCACGATTCGAATCCAGCAATCCCTCCAAAATTGAGATCGACTTGTTATAATTTTTCACTTGATTGTACAAGAAGCCCAATTGAAATTGAGCGTCTTCATTCAGTTCGAGTGCGTTCAATTTTTCATATTCACTGATAGCTGCTTCATACTGACCATCACCAGCCAAGGAACTAGCTTTACGAAAGATGAGGGAAATTCCGGAGTAATTTTTGATTCCCATATCTAGTAACATATCGTAATACGTCAAAGCCTTGCTAAATTTGTTCTCGTCGAAATAAACTTCTGCCAAAGCAAATTTGAATACTTCTTCATCAGGAAATTCCCGAATACCAGTCAAAAGCTTCTGTTCGCTGACCTCGTATAATCCTTGTGCCTGATAGATGTCGGCAGAAACCAAGAGGTTTTCGGCATAAGCAGGCGAATCCGGGGTGATTTGAGAAATATAATCCAATGCTTGGTCGCTATTACCATCAGAAACGGCAATTTCCGCCAATCTTGAGAGGATTTGTCCTTCAGTTGGGTAAATATTCAAAAGATGCTCATAAATCGTTTTAGCTTGAACTGAGAGGCCTCTGCTCATCAAAGTTTCAGCTAAAGAAAATTGAGTTTGTTCATCGTCTTCTGCCAACGATGCTTGAATCAAGCGGTCAACTGACGAAAAATCTCCATCGTCAATTCTTTCAATTACTTCATCTGCTTTACTCAAATTAATACCTCCGTTATTTTGCAAAATAAAAAAGACGGTCCTTCGACCGCCCCCAAGATAGCTAAAAATTAACTATTTAACTGAATCCTTCAAAGCCTTACCTGGTTTGAATGCAGGTACTTTGCTAGCAGGGATCTTAATTTCTTCGCCAGTTTGTGGGTTGCGACCCTTACGAGCAGCACGTTGACGAACTTCGAAGTTACCAAAGCCAATTAATTGAACCTTGTTACCTTCTGATAAATTATCTTGGATAGTTTCGAAAACAGCATCAACAGCAGAAGTTGCATCCTTCTTTGTCAAACCTGTCTTACTTGCTACACTATCAATAAGTTCAGCTTTATTTGCCATATGTGAATACCTCCGGAAAATGTAAAATATTTAGAACACATGAACTATTATTAATGCGTTCATTATTCTATTTACAAAAATACCATAGCAATGCCGATGTGACAAGCATTTACCGTTGATTTTAGGATAAATCTTTATTTTTATTAAGATTTTAATAAAAACGGCTAAAATACTATCATCATGGCCTATTTTCGCTTTCTTGGTAAAATTTTAATTGGCGTACCTTCAAAGTCAAAAGTTTCTCGTAGTTGGTTCTTCAAGAAACGTTCATATGAGAAATGCAACAATTCAGTTTCATTTACAAAGACGACAAAAGTTGGTGGTTGAATGGCTACTTGCGTCATGTAATAGATCCGCAATCTCTTTCCGTTAACTAAAGGTGTTGGTGCAATTGAAGTTGCACGCAATAACAAGTCATTCAATACAGATGATTGAATTCGACGATCACGGTTAGCATAGACCCGTGAGACAAGTTCTGGAATCTGATCTAGTCTTTGATTCTTCGTTGCTGAAGTGAACAGAATTGGTGCATAAGACAAGTATTGGAACTCGGCTCTAATTTGGTTTTCAAAGTCCTTCATGGTATTGGTATCTTTTTTCAAAGTATCCCACTTGTTAACCACGATAATAACACCTTTACCGGCATTATGAGCATAACCAGCCACTCGCTTGTCTTGTTCACGAATCCCTTCTTCAGCATTCAAAACAACACATACGACATCCGACTTATCGATCGCACTTAAAGCCCGTAAGACGGAATACTTTTCGGTATTTTCGTAAACCTTACCACGTTTTCTAATTCCGGCCGTATCGATCATGGTAAAGTCTTGATCTAACTTTTCATCATGATACTTAGTGTCAATCGCATCCCGCGTCGTTCCTTGCATATCAGAAACAATTACTCGTTGGTCACCCAAAATAGCGTTGACAAGTGATGACTTACCAACATTGGGACGACCAATGAAACTGAATTTAACAGTATCATCTTCTTCAGCTTTGTCATCATTGGGGAATGCCTTGACAACAGCATCCAACAGATCACCTAAGCCAGTACCTTGAGCACCAGAAATAGGATTGGGATCGCCAAAGCCTAAAGTATAGAAGTCATAAATATTTTGACGTTGTTCAGGATTATCAGCCTTATTAACGGCCAAAATCACTGGCTTATTAGTCCGATAAAGAATCTTAGCAACATCTTCATCTTCTTTAGTAACGCCGTTTTGACCATTGGTGATAAAGACGATAACATCAGCTTCATCAATCGCAATTTCGGCTTGGTTCTTGATTTGAACTGACATTTTTTCGCCGCTCATTTCAATACCACCGGTATCGATTAAACGGAATTCTTTTCCGAGCCAACTAGCCCGAGAATAAATTCGGTCTCTAGTAACTCCGGGTGTATCTTCAACAATCGATAATCTTTCATTAATGATTCGATTGAAAATTGTAGATTTTCCAACATTGGGGCGTCCTACTAACGCAACAACTGGTACAGACATATTGTACCTCCCTACTTATGTTCGTTAACTATCTCAATTACGCGATTGACAACTTGTTCGATGGTCATATCGGAAGTATCGACCTCGATAGCATCGCTAGCTTTTTTCAGTGGTGAAATAGCGCGATGTGAATCTTTATAATCTCTAGCTGCAATCTCATCTTGGAGCTCTTTTAGAGGCGTTTTAATCCCTCGTTCTTGATTCTCTTTAAACCGTCTCTGTGCACGGACCTCAACACTGGCAATCAAGAAAATCTTGACTTGTGCATCTGGTAGTACAGTTGTACCGATATCTCTTCCATCCATTACAATACTGACATCGTCAGCCATTTGTCGCTGCATTTTAACTAATTCCGTTCTCACTTCTTTAATAGCTGAGACTTGAGAAACATTATTGGTTATCTCTTCGGTTCTAATTGCATCTGAGACATCTTCGTCATCCAATAAAACGTGTTGACCATCCGCTTGGTTAAGAAAATGGATCTTATGCTCCGACATTAATTTCAAAATATTGAGAGTATCACCATAACCCACATTATGCTTTTTTGCAAGCAAAGTTACTGTCCGATACATTGCACCCGTATCACAGTAGACGAAGTTTAGTTTTTTTGCGATTAATTTAGCGATTGTACTTTTGCCAGCAGATGCTGGACCATCGATTGCGATTTGCATTAATTTCTCTCCTTAAGAAAAGGGCCCAGACAATAACGTCAAGGACCCTAGACAAATTTGCTTATTTAACTCGTAAAGTAGTACCTGGTGTCAAAGTTCCAACATTTGGATTCATGCTCTTCAATCCAGCAGTTGTCAAATTATTGTTATAAGCGATTCTAAACCAGTTATCACCTGCTTTGACAGTGTAATACGAAGCAGTTGAACTGCTTGAATCAGTTGAATTAGTTGTATTCGTATTGTCAGAAGCTTGTTGGTTAGTTTGCTCTTGAGAACTGGAATTGGAATTGGAGTTAGAACTATTTTGATCTGTTGTTGTTTGACCACTATTAGTATTGTCAGAAGCAGTACTATCTGAAGCAGTTGAATTACTGTTAGAATCAGACGCACTATTTGAACTCTTTGTACCAGTAGAATCAGACTGCTTTGTACTTGAAGTAGTTGACTTCTTAGCAGTAGATTTCTTGGTAGTCGATTTCTTCTTCGTAGTCTTCTTAGTCGACTTGTCTTTACTTTCGACTGACTTAGTTGACTGAGTACTGTCTAAGGCACCACTACTACTACCTTTAACGGCATTAATAACCACCGGTGTGAACATGATCACGATCAAAGCAATCACTAAAGTAACCACTAAAGTATGGTTGCCTCGTTGTTTTTCCTTTGAAACTTTTCGAGAAACATGACCTGCTTCATCAGTGTCAGAGTCAAAACTCTTTTCCCAAGGTTTGACATCGTCATCGGCTTTATTTTCAGATTGATCCTTTGACTCAGCGACATTTTCCTCGACTGATTGAGAATCACTCGTATCTTCTGAATCATCAGTATCTTGTTCTGGTTCTGGTGTTACTGGTGGTGTAGGGACAAATGTAACATTATCGGTTTTGTCGTCAGCATCATTTTGTTTTTCTTTTGATTCATTCAAATGATCGTTGTTCTCTTCAGATTGAAGATGATCAGCTGAAGCGGTTGCTGATTCAGAAGCTGTCTCATTAGAAGTTTGAGTATCAGATACGGCATCATTACCTGCATCCTCTCCCGAATCAATTAGATGATACTTTTTCAAATCCTCAAGACTGACAGATCCTTCCAGTCCCTGAGTAGATTTAGGAACACGTGAATCGCCAGACATATTGTTTTTATCATTATCGGCCATTAGAAACCAACCTCCTAATTTCTATCCCTTAAAGCATATCATAAAAGTTTAAAATTTTTCTTTAAAGATTTATAAAATTTCCCTATTTAACAGCAAAATGCCCTTTTAATCTAGGATAGACGATCATTACCGCCGCAGAAATGATCAAAGCCTTAATGATATTGAATGGTACAACCCCGGTTGCCACGTACATTGGCAAGCTCATATTCAGTTTCATACCAACTACTCCCATATATAAAGGCATGATAACTAAATAATTAAGCACTGACATAATAACGGTCATCGAGAGTGTGCCAAAGACAACGGCCGAAGTCTTTTTATTCTTTTGCCAAAAATGATTGAACGGTATCAACAAAGCCACTGAACCAACGAAGGCCGCTGTGTTACCAATCAATCCAGCCACGCCGCTGCCGGTTACTAAGACGTGAACCATTGACTTGATCAAAGCAATCAATATTCCTCCGACTGGTCCATAGGCGAACGTTCCAATAACTGTAACGACATCACTTAGATCGACCTTTAAAAATGGCATCCATATCAGGATTGGAAATTCAAAGAACATCAAAATCGTTCCCAATGCTGCAAAAATCGATACCCCAATTATTGATTGAAACTTATACGTACTCTTTCCCATTAAAATCAACCTCTCTCAATTGATTTTCAAAGAAAAAAGGCCTATTTTGGGCACACCAAAACAGACCTTACTCTGTTTTCTTCCATCTAGACTCTAACTATCGGTATTGGAATCGCACCAATTCAACCAACTTGCGTTGGGTCGCGGACTGTACCGCCGGTCGGGAATTACACCCTGCCCTGAAAACCAATTTATTAAATTTTATAAGCTTATAATAGCAAACCCCATGCAGTAGTGCAACTGAAGCGTTGTTATAGATATAATTCTATTTAGTTATAAGAATATATATTAATCGTTTTTCTTCAATTCTGCTACTTCTTGGCGACTCAAATCACGATATTTACCCGATACTAAGCCCTCAAGAGTCAAGAAAGAATAACTCTCCCGAGCCAATTTTTCAACTTTGTGGCCCACGGCATCAAACATATTCTTAACTTGATGATTGTGACCCTCATGAATCGTAATCTTCACGATTGAAGAATTCTTCTTTTTATCCTTGGACATCACTTTGACTTTACTCTTAGAAGTCGTATAGCCTTGCAGTTTTAGACCATTTTCCAACTTTCTGATCTCTTCGGTTGTTAAGACACCTTCAATCTTAGCCACATAAGTCTTATCGACGTGGTATCTGGGGTGCATCAAGTGGTTAGCAAATTCGCCATCATTGGTCAATAACAATAAACCAGAGGTGTCGTAGTCCAATCTACCAATTGGATAAACTCGTTCTCTAACGTCATCTTCCAAAAGGTCAGTGACGACTTTACGACCTTTGTCATCTTTCACTGCGGAGATAACTCCTCGAGGCTTGTACATCAAGATGTAACGTTTCTTTTCCTCTTGTAAGGGCATGCCATCGACTTCGATCTTATCACGGTGATCTACCTTGATGCCCATTTCTGTGACGACTTTGTCATTTACTTTAACGTGACCTTTAGCGATCAACTCTTCTGATTTACGACGTGAAGCCACACCTGCTTCCGCCATAAATTTTTGTAATCTAATTTTGTCCATAAATATCTCCTGTATCTGAAACATCCTCAAATTTTTCTATCTTAGGTAACTCTTTGATACTTTTAATACCAAAATAATCGAAAAATTCATCCGTCACCACGTATAAATTGGGGTGTCCGGGTACATCTTTTTTACCATGTTCTTTGATCAATTTTCTCATCAATAACGTATTCAAACTACCTGAACTTTGAACGCCACGAATCTCATCGATCTCAATTCTAGTAATTGGTTGTCGATAAGCTACGATCGAAAGTACCTCTAACGCTGCTTGACTGAGTTTTGTCCCTAAACCGGACTTGAAGTACTTGGTCAATAAGTCCGCGAATTCGTCTTTGGTAACCAATTTATATAATGAATTGTATTCCACCAACTGGATACCTGAATCTATATCAGTCAACAGTTTAACTTTCAGTTCTTCAATATTTTGCCGTAAAGCTGCACTGTCAATTTCCAACAATTGTGCTAAATCTTTTTCCTTAATTCCTTGATCGCCAGCAACGAAAAGCAAGGCAATAATTTTTGCTTGATACACGTTTAATCCCTCAATTCAATATATAACTCGCTGTTACGATCAGCTTGTTGAACTGATACTAATTGTTTCCGAGCTAATTCTAAGATGGCCATGAAGTCAGTGACGATTTCTTCAATATCGTGATTCAATTTCAATAACGCTTTAAAAGTCGTCTTCTTAGTATTTTTTAATTCGTTCATTATATTATCAGTTGCATCTTCAATCGACAACGTTTCATTTTCAATTGTTTCCATTTTAGGTTGACTATGCCGCTGTTCCCGCAACAATTCTGTATAAGTCGAAGCCAAATCATCCAAAGCTATTGAGCCCGGTTCCAAAAATTGCGCCAATTGCTTAGCTGGAATACTGACTTCTTTATCGAATTTCTGCTTTCGAGCTTGTTCTTTTTCTTCAAAGTAGGCTGCGACCTGCTTAAAGGTCTGATAAGTCAAAAGTTGCGAGACTAATTCATCTCGTGGATCTTCACTTTCCAAATCATCATCGATCTCATCAGGGGCTTGTGGCAATAGCATCTTACTCTTGATTGACATCAAAGTTGAGGCCATCACCAAATAGTCACCAGCAATATCCAGTTGTAAGACTTTCATACCTTGTAAGTAGTCGATATATTGTTGAGTGATTTGTGCGATAGGGATGTCATAGATATCAACTTTTGATTCCTTGATCAAATGCAACAACAAGTCGATAGGACCTTCAAAATCGCTTAAAACCAAATTTAATTTTTGCATTAATCTGTTTCTTTCATATCTTTTTCAAATTTTTCTTTATTCTTACGCCACTTTGCTAACTCAGTACTCAGATTAAAATTAGTCAAAATCACTAACTTAGGGAATTTGCGCTGCACATCGTCAAAAATCTTAAAGATGTTGCTTTGGGAACGATAAGATGGGCTCAAGGAAATATATTCAATGAAGACGGTCTTATCTGAAAATGATAAGGCGACGATACCCGAATAATCTTCCAAATTGCTCTTCCACAAGTAAAGCTGGCGATTCTCATCTTCAGAATACAATTGCAGCTCCTGTTCCATATTATCTAAATCTTTTAAGTCATTGATATATGACAAAAATCCCATCGCAATTTTCTTATTCTCATCACTATATTTATTTAGCATTCAAATCCTCCTAGGCTCGTGGAAATGATTCATTATAAACTTGTTTCATATGGGTTTTATTGACGTGGGTATATATTTGCGTAGTTGAAATATCGGAATGTCCTAATAACTCTTGGACGACTCGCAAATCTGCTCCATTTTCTAATAAATTAGTAGCAAATGAATGTCTCAAAGTATGCGGTGTAACATCTTTTTTGATACCTACTTGCGCAATGTATTTCTTGATCATTCGCCAAATTGATTGACGGGTCAACTTCTTACCCCGAAAATTCAAGAAAACTTCTTTTTGGGGACCATATTTAGCCACCAGTTCACCCCGAGTTTCGGAGAAATATTTCTTCAACCAGGCGATAGCAGTATCACCAATGGGAATCAGTCTTTCTTTACTACCCTTACCCAGAGTCTTAACTAATCCCAGATCCAAATGCAAGTCATCCATCGTTAGATTGACTAGTTCACTGACCCGCAAGCCAGTCGCATACATGACTTCAAAAATAGTTCGATCTCGCAAACCTAACGGAGTTGACACATCAGGCGATTCAATCAACGAATTGACTTCTTCCATTGATAAAACCACGGGCAGGTGAGTTCCTTTTTTAGGAGCATCCAATTCATTCATCGGATTGACGGCAATCTTATCGACAATTTCCATCCACTGGTAGAACTTACGTAACGATGAAAACATCCGCATTTGCGAGGTCTTGGACTTCTCTAATTTATCCTGTTCCGCAAAAAACTGTGTCACGATGAAATGATCTTCAGGATAAAACTGGATATTTTTCTTTTCTAAAAAACTGCTAAATTCTAAGAGATCCGTCTGATAAGATACAATTGTATTCTTTGACAATCCCCGATCTAAGCGCAAGTATCGAGCGTAATCGGCAATCGTATCTTTCATGACTTGATTCTTGATCGTTAATTTACCACTCATGCCAAAAACCTCTATTTAAGATAGGTGTATCCATCTTTTTGCTCAATCTTACGTTGCTTCATCAAATTACCTAAAGCACGTTTAAAACTACCCTTGCTGATACCGAAATACTCTTTGATATCATCAGGATCACTTTTATCAGTATAAGGTATCCGTTTGTCGCGTGAGTGTTCCAAAACTGCAATGATCATTTGTGCATCAGGCGTGATTTCTTCATAGGCCCGAGGTTTCATCGACAAGTTTAACCGACGATGACTTGAACCGATAACCCGAGCCTTAACGTGTTGGCCAATATGCAGTGGTTGTCCTTGTTCGTTCTTATGAATGAAAGCCATATAATAGCTGTCCGTCATAACAAAAGCTCCAGATTCACGAATAGCAATCACAGTGCCCTCTTCATCTTTATTCATCAGAGCTTTAAGGTTGCTCTCTGGACTACGGGCAATCTGTGTATAAAGCTCAATATCAGCTAATTTGCCCCATAAACGCCCCTTGTGATCGATCTCTAATTTGACCATCACATTGTCGCCCTTTTTGGGCCATTCATTATGCTCCAAAGGTAAGTCATCCAAAGAAACAACAATATCTTTATCGTCCAAACCAACGTTAACAAAGACACCCAAGTCAGTTCTGACCTCTGTCACTTCCGCAAAGTCCCAAACACCTTCAGTAACGAATGGTAAGACGGTCGTCATCTTGTTCTTGTGTGCTTGATTTTCGTAAACAAAACCTGCAACTTGATCGCCTAATTCGGGAATTTCTGTTAATTCAGTTAAATCTAAAGCAAAGGTCTTGCCGTCAATTTGTACAAAGGCCTCATCCTTATTTAGGTCAGTGACAGTACCTGCCAATACTTGACCATACATTTCTGTTATATCCATTTTTCACCATACTCTTTTGTATTTAATCAGTATATATTCTACATTATTTCGACGTTACATAAAACTTTTTTCTAGTGAATCCCAATTATTTTTTGAAATCATGGTAAATAATGACAGCCAATTTATAATAATTAGTTTATTTTAATCTTAAGATTGAATTTATTAAAAAATAGTGAAATAATTTTAAATGTAGTAAGCGTTTACACATTTAATTGAGAGAGGGATTCAATATGAAAATTAAAGCTGCTGTAGTTGATAAAGTTAATGATCCATTTGTGATCAAGGATGATGTCGAATTAGCTGATATGACCGATGATGGTTTGCAAGTTAAAGTCGTGGCTTCCGGTATTTGCCATTCCGATGAAGCTTTGCGTAAAGGTGATGCTGCCTTTAACTTCCCAGTTGTACTTGGACATGAGGGTTCAGGTATCGTTGAAAAAGTCGGTAAAAATGTCAAAAACTTTCAACCTGGTGATCACATTATTATGTCATTCTATTCATGTGGTGAGTGTGACAACTGTTTGAAAGGAAAACCTACTCAATGTCGCAAATATGCGGCTTCCAATCTTTCTGGAACTCGTCCAGATTGCTCGGACCACTTTACTGAAGATGGCCACCACGTTAGTGACATGTTCAATCAATCATCATTCACAACTCATACGGTGATCGATAAACGTAATGCTGTTAAGGTTCCTAAGGACCTTGATTTAAGGAAATTAGGACCTCTAGGCTGTGGTTACGTAACTGGTTCAGGTACTGTTTTCAATACCCTTCAACCAAAACCTGGCGATACAATTGCTGTCTTTGGTACTGGTGCCGTTGGACTTGCTGCCATGATGGCTGGTAAGATCTCTGGTTGTGTCAAAGTTATCGCTGTTGATATTATTGACTCTCGTTTGGAATTGGCTAAGAAAATGGGTGCCACAGATGTTGTCAATAGTTCTAAAGAAGATGCCGTCGAAGCTATCAAGAAAATCACTGGCGGCCTTGGTGTAGATTGGGCCGTTGATACTACTGGTGTCGCTAAAGTTATGACTGATTCAATCGCTGCTTTGACACAAGGTGGAACAACTGCTACCATCGCTGTTACTCCTAAAAATATTGAGATCAGCACTTGGAATGACCTTTGCGTTGACGATAAGAAGATTGTTGGTGTTAACATGGGTGACTCAATTCCTCAAGTTGATATCCCTCGTCTAATTGAATTCTATCAAATGGGCGTTTTCCCATTCGATCTAACTGAAAAGTTCTACGATTTCGACCAAATTAACGAAGCTGATGCTGATTCTGTCAGTGGTAAGACTATCAAACCAGTCTTGATCATTGATAAAGATTATCAACCAGAGGCTTAATAAAATTTAAAAGATGGTTCCGTTTAGACTCTTGCCTAGACTGAACCATCTTTTTTTCTTTAAAAATCAGTTTTTTGAATTACGATACCTTTTGAGGAGGTTTTCAACGTATAATATCAAGCTTTGGTTTTTAATTATTTTTTGTTTTCGTAAAACATATATGTTAACCGGAACAATTAATCTTCTTTAAAGTTTCAAAGTTACATAACATTAATTAAAACAAGTTGTGCTAAATTGATTTGTGAACATCTATTATCAGTGAAATTAAAAATTTAAAATTATACTCAGCGCCTGAACTCGAAAAAAAAAGCTTAATTATGCTTGATACATAATTAAACTTAAAAGTTTATTCTAAACTAATTTCTTTCGACTGTGCCTGCTCTTTTAAACGTTCTAACAAGGCTTTTGCGATTCCACTGACCTGCTTATCACCGTCACGTTGCGAAAGACGATAACCTACAAAATAAGGAGAAACAACGTACCGCGCAGTCAATTTACAAATAATCTTCTTTCCTTCACGATAAAAGAAAATATTATAAGAATCGAACTTACCACCGTAAAAGTCGTTCAAAATATATTTGACAGTTACTCTCGCGAACTCAGCCAAATCGGCTAGATACTTAGGATTATTGATTACAATATTAAATTCAACAAATCCCATCACTGGTTTTTCAGAGATATTGACGTTGATATGTTTATTGTCAAAGACATTCATGCCAGTAAAATTCTCCGGCTCCACGTGCTTATAACCATCGACCTTATTCAAGCCAATGATTTGGAAATGTGGATGACGCAGCGAACCGCCAGACATAGGGCCAAAATTCTTGTACATCAAAACACTAGTATATTTCTTAGTTTGAATCATGGTATTCCAACATTGATAAATATATTAAAAGACTTCACGATTTTTTTCAACTGAATAATTTGATATATCACCTTCGTGATCATGGGATTCGATCACAATTGTCTGATTAGTATCTTTCAAAGTCTTAAACTTATTTTCTAACCAAATCATATCGTTCTTTTGATCAATAATATTCGTTAAATGCTCCGTGTCGCAAAAGGGACAATAGTCAGCTTTCTTTTGAACGTCGCGGGGCTTTCCCTTTGCTTGCTCGATTTCAAAAACTAATACATCTTTATTTGACAAAGCTTTCACCTCAAAAAATTCATTATTCAAATAATAACGCAAAACACAAAAAAACTGAAAGAAA
>NZ_JBINJY010000006.1:0-197541 GCF_043951805.1 Companilactobacillus sp. FL22-1 | reverse complement strand
ATCTTCTAATATTTTCAGCGTTAAAAATAATGGTGATACAGATATTTCATTGCAAAAACTGGCCCTACCGATATAAGCGATAAAAACTTAATTTTCAAAAAACTTATGAAAATAACAAATATATTTTAGTTTATGAAAATTATGAAATAAAATCTTTTTTTGAATTATAATAAATATATTCTTATATCGAAAGGGGAAAAATGATGATAAATTTTTTGCGCAATAATAAAATCGCTACGATTCTTTTAACTATCATCAGAGTCTTTTTAGGAATTGAATGGACAATGGCTGGATTTGAAAAGGTAACTGGCGGTGCATCGATGGCCGTTAAGGGTTTAGTTGCTAATGCTATTAAGAACCCAGTTAAAGGACCTACAGGCAAAGTTCTTTATCCATGGTTCAATAGTATGTTGAGTGCTATCCTGCCTCACTATAAAGGTATGAGTCTTATTGTTTCGTGGGGAGAATTATTAGTTGGTTTAGGATTGATTTTTGGTTGTTTAACAACTGCTGCGGTATTCTTTGGTTTGATGATGAACTTTTCATACTTACTAGCAGGTGCAATCTCCGTCAATCCACAATACATTTTCTTGGAATACTTCATTATTATTGGTGGATTTAATGCTGGTAAAATCGGTTTGGATTATTGGGTTATTCCTTGGATCAGAAAAAACATCTTTAAAAATAAATTACCAGCGTAGAATTTATAATTTAACTGAAAAAGAGATTGGGAAAAATCCAATCTCTTTTTTTTCTTTTTTATGAAAATTGTTGTTTTTGGAAATAAGGAGCAAGTAGGCACTATACTTATTTAAAATAAGGCGTAAAATAACTTATTGGTATAGATATTATAAAATGTGTGCAGATTTCAATAAATATTGTGTCTAATTATTCGCAATTGGACATAAAACAGGTTATAAAAACATAAATTTATTTACTATAATATAAATGTTTTAAAAAAAGTAAGCGCATATCTATTATAATAGAGTAAATTGCATCTACATCTACGGGGGTGGAGTTCTTGGATAGCTTTACTGACTTATTTCTATCAAAATCAGAAATTGAAAAAATTCAATTGTTTAATAAGATAAAATTAATCAGAATGACTACTTTAGCCAGTGCTGATTTAATTGGAACTTATCGTGATCGTAATATCAAAGTTAAGGATATTAACTTGCGTAAGGCCGCTTATCAATTGAATAAGAGTTATGGTAGTGTTTATAATACATTTCTTGGTATTCAGGATGATTTTAAGAAGATCCTGAAAAAAGACAAGTATTCAACTGAAGAAATGTTCAATGTGACTCGTGACGCTTATCATGCTTATTTAACGACTAATTCCGATGGCTATTTATTCTTGGACGCTATCGTTAAGGATAAGGAAAGTTCTTTCAAACATTTCTACGAGACATTAGAAAGTAGCAAGGCAACTGTTCTACGCCATCTAAAGCCTATGAGAGGCTATTTGAAACGTTTTGGTGTCAGAATTGCTTACGAACCTATGCGCTTTGTTGGGGACGAAGAATCGATTCGTCTGGCAATCGCTGCCTTGTATTGGAATGCTACGAGAGGATATGTCTGGCCTTTTGAAGACTTTAAGCAATCAGTTGCTTTTAAAGTCGTTGACATTGCCTTAGATAAATATCGCCTCAAACCAACGAATGATATTACAAAGATGTTTTATGCTTACGTAGTTATGGCGCATTTGTATCGGATCATCGATGGCAATCACGTTCAAAATATGGACGCTTTGAATGTCATCAACTATCCTTTCCCAAACATTTTTGAGAGTGCCGGTCCAATGCTTGAAGGCGACTTCAGCAGTAAAAAAGTCCGTGAGTTGAAACGTGCGATTCAAGAAGATGTTAGTTATGAAGAGCAAATGTTCCAATCAGCTGATTTCTATATCCTCTTAATGTGCGTACCAGCAACTTTTGAAGTATCAGAAGATTATTTACAATCTGTCTCTAAACAATTAGTCAGATATAATCCCTTGTTCGCCAACTTTATTGACGACTTCTTGGAATTGATTCCGATTGACGTCGAACAGACTGTTTCCGATATGGCGATGTCCCATTCGGAATTCTTAAGATATAAATATAATTTGACAACTTGTATCATCGGCGTCTTAGCCTTAGACCGTAATTATATCGAAATTTTGAACTTATATTCTGGCTTCGGCGATGCGATGAGTAAATTGAATGATGAAGACCTACAGAGTAAGATTTATTCAACTGTGCAACATCTGATGCTACGTGACAAGTATCAATCCTTGAATGGCAAGTCAAAACAAATTTCTGAAGCTATTTATGCGATTGCCTATCGTTTCTTCTCACTTTACAACAAGAATATTCAAGTTAAAGTTTATTTAGAATTAGAGTCATTCTTCCTAGTTTATTCAGATCTCTCAGTAACTTTACAATCTTTGCCATATGCTAAGATCGTCAGTGATCCTAAGGAAGCTGATATTGTGGTTACCGCCAACAGTACTACCCCACCGGAAGATTCTATGAAAAAAGACGTCTGCATCTATCGTTGGATGTATAACGGAGTTGATGGCCAAATGGGTGGTTTATTGAACTTGATCTATAAGATTTGGACGGAAGAAAAGGTTACTGAAAATCCTAATCTTTAGTTGAAAATAGTTGCAACTATTTTCAGAATATATTATGATACACATTGTGCGATGAGTCGAGAGCCGTCGAATTTGGACGGCACTTATGAGGTAGGATATCAAGCACTACTCACCGGATTGTGAGGGATATCTTTGAGAAACTGATGTGAACAGGGACTCAATTACTCTTTTGAGTACTACCAACTAAAACCATGGTTGCTTTATGCCATGGTTTTTTTATTGAAAAAAATATAGAAGAGGTGAAAAAGATGCGCGCTCAACGACTTTGGCTGCTGATTTTGAACATTACTTTTAATTTGGTAATGGGATTCATTCTGCCAGTAAATACAATTTTTATTCATAAGAACTTGCATGAGTCTTTGGTGACAGCTGGATTTGCTTTGATGGTCTATTCAGCTTTTATGATGATCGGCAATGCTCTTGGAGGGGTGATGTTTGATCGTTTTTCCAAACGTGGAACGTTATATATCGGTTATGCGATTTCAATCGTCTCGCTATTCGGTATGTCGATCCATCATGTTTGGCCAACGTATGCGATCATGTTATTTATTTTAGGATTCGGTATGGGGTTAGTTTATACTGCGGTTAATGCCTATACAGCCTTTATTGCGGAACAGATGTTAAGCAATAGCCGAGTTATTTTCAATAATATGTATTTGGCGGCCAATATTGGTATTGCGATTGGATCAACAGCTGTAGGTTTTATTTTCAAGTGGAGCATCTTTTTGACTTTCTTTATTCCAATGCTGCTTTTCATAATCAGTGCGATTATTTTGTTATTGAAAGCTAATCTATTAGATCATGTTCAAGAGCATGATGACGAGAGTGAAACAGTTCATAACTACGTTACTAGCGATACAGTCGACCCTAAGATCAAGATTGGAGCCAGTCGTTTTACAGTCAATCTGTTCATTATTTGTGCTTCGATCTTCATTGTTTGGTTAGGATATTCTCAATGGGACAGTAACCTATCAGCCTACATGCTGAATCAAGGTTATACGACCCGTGAATATGGTTTGGTCTTTACGATTAATGCCGGTTCATTATTGATCATTCAACCAGTAATGAATCGTGTCGTTTCAAAGTTCTTCAAATTATTAAAATATCAAATTTTTATAGGAACGATTATTATGGGATTATCATTCCTGTTGTTGCCAGAAGCTAATTCATACTTGTCCTATGTCATCAGTATGTTAGTTCTGACAATTGGGGAATCAATGGTCTTCCCAACTATTCCAGCCTTATTAAGCAAGATGTCGACTAATAAGAATCGCGGAACTTTCCAAAGTTTCTACAGTATTTTTGGCTCATTAGGACGGGCAATCGGTCCTTACGCTGGTAGTTTGATCGTTACAGCATTGTCATTTTCAATGTTGTTCGTGGGAATCACAATTTCGATGATTTTAGTTGCTATAGCAATGCTAGGTGTGAAAGAATTAGGGTAGTAAGTGAGGTAATATCATGATAATTATTTTGTTGGTATTGTTGTTGCTAGCCGTTCTAATTCTGAACGCCTTTTTTTTATACGTTCAAAAACGAGGTTCGAAAGCTTTAGGAACTGAGGCACCTAAAGTGAAATTAGATGCAGGACTGGCAGAGGCAACTGAAAAGTTTGTTCAAAAAAATAAGCAAGAATGGCAAATTCACTCCAGCCAGACTAATAATCGGCTTTTTGGCTGGTTCACCGATAATGGGACGAATGTGACAGTCATTATGGTACATGGTTTTGGCGTCGACCATAATTCCTTGAATGTACACGGGCAGCTGTTCGATAAACTTGGTTGCAATGTGTTGCAAATTGACAATCAAGCGGCTGGTAAAAGTGAAGGAAAATATTTAGGCTGGGGCTACTTGGAAAGTTTGGATGTCTTGGACTGGATCAATGAAACTTTGCAAAGAAGGCCACAAGATAAAATAATCTTATTTGGAGCTTCAATGGGAGGCGCAACAGTTATGTTAACTTCACAGTATGAGCTGCCAAAAAATGTTAAACTGATAATTGAAGATTCTGGATACACGAGTGCCAGCGATATTTTAAGTTATCATTGTCAAAAGCGGTATCATATTAAGGGTAAACTGTTGATCAGTGGGATATCGTTAGTTTCTAAATTACGAGCTGGTTTTTGGTATCGCCAGACCGACTGTAGAAAAGCACTGAATCAAAATCAATTGCCATTATTATTTATGCATGGTAAAAACGATTTTACAGTTCCCTTTGAAATGCAGGCGGAGTTATCCACATGTGGAAAATTCCCTCGAGAGATCTATCAAGGCCTTGGCGTTCATATCAGAAGCTATTACATTGATTCAAAAAAATATCAAATGGCTGTGGAAAACTTTTTAAAAAAGTACCTTTAGGAGAGAAGTATGAAAATTAAAATTGCTGATTTTATTGAAAACATTCAGGAAGGAAAATTCAACCAAACTAGTTTAGAAATTAGTAAGGATGACTTGCTTCAAGAAGATCTCTGGTCGGTTGAGAAGGCCAAAGAACAAATTGAAAAGGATCTAGCCGATAATAAACTTTCTCAAGTTATGATCCATGTGGCTGATGCAGAATTTGAAATAAATTACTATTTAGAAACTGGTGTAATCAATCTGCCTTTTGATGATGCTAAAAAAGTAACACATTTCTTCGATGATGACGCTGAAGTTGAAACTAAGATTTATCTTTCGACAGCTTGCGATTATTTGAACGTCTCTAAATTTCATATCGATTTAATTTCAGAAAAAGCTTTGCAAAAAAATGAAATTAAACAGACAATGGATATAATGAAAAATAACTACGAAACTTCTGTAGAGAATTTTTCTAAAAAAGACGAAGAAGAAAAAGAGGAAAAATAATGAATTCAATGCTACTGCTCATTGTCATGGGTGTTGCAGCTGGAGTTCTAGGAGCAATTTTAGGTATTGGTGGCGGGATGATTATCACGCCGGTGCTAACCATTATGATGGGGTTAGATATTAAGTATGCGATCGGTGCCAGTATCATCTCCGTTATTGCAACTAGTTCTGGTTCAACGATTGCCTATTTGAAGGATGATATGCTGAATCTGCGGGTAGCGATGTTTCTGGAGATTGCCACGACTGTTGGGGCGATTATGGGGGCGTTACTAGTAGGTCTATTTTCAAGTAATTTCTTATATGTATTATTTGGATTTTTCTTACTTTATTCTACATATAACATGATTCGGAAATTGTTCGATAAAAAGGGTGAGGCTGTCTATACACAAATCGGTCCGACAGTCCAAAAGTTCAAATTAGCTAGTACTTATTATGATAAGGCTGAAAATAAACAAATTGACTATTCGATGAAAAATATCCCTGGTGGTTTCATTATGATGTGGGCCGCCGGATTAGCTAGCGGTTTGTTAGGTATCGGTAGTGGAGCCTTTAAGGTCATTGCTATGGACACGATCATGAAGATGCCTTTGAAGCCATCGAGTGCTACGAGTAATTTAATGATGGGTGTTACAGCGGCTGCCAGTGCGACAGTTTACTTTTTCAATGGTTCGATTCGACCAGATATTGCTGCACCATTAGCCATTGGTGTTCTAGCTGGTGCAACGATTGGTGCTCGTTTGATGCAGGTATTAAAGCCTAGAGTTATCAGAATGATTTTCATTCCTATCATCTTGTATATGGGAGTGCAAATGGCTCTGAAGGGATTTGGGGTGAATATTTGATGCAATCACATGAAGAGACACGCAAGGTTGAAGTTATTATCGGTCAAATTTTAAGAATTGGTGTTATTACTTCAGCTATCGTGATTTTGATCGGTATTGGTTTATATTTTATGAATGGATCAGGTTACCCAACTGTTGTTAAGGACGGTCAAACGATAATTGAATTTCCACGTAGATTTTCAGCCATCTTTGCTGGAATAGCGGCAGGAAAGTCATATGCCGTTATCATGTTCGGTGTTTTCTTGTTGATTTTGACACCTGTTTTGCGAGTGATTGTTTCCATTTATGCTTTTTATAAAGAGCATGATACGTTATACGTTGTTATAACTACGGTTGTTTTAGTTATTTTAATGTTTGCAATGTTTTTAGGTTATCGAAGTTAGAAATGGCTGAGAAAATAATATAAATAATTTAAAAAAGCTCTGATTCTTTTAGAATCAGGGCTTTTATAGTGAATCAGATAAGGTCCAATCAATTGTACCTTGGTATGTTCCTGCTGGGGATGGCTTTAGAAGCGATAGGAGAATACCATTGTCAGAAGTCCAAGTTTGAGTGACATCAGTGATTTGTTCTTCATCGCTAGTTTTAGTATTTTGAGCGATCTGCACATTTTTATCAAGCGGAAAAATTGTGTTAGACGAATCCTTAAAAATCATATTACCATTGAGTGTCTCTTTGCTTGACGTATTTATCAGTGATGATCCTTGGGCTTCCAAACGCCAAGAATTTCCAGAACCACGGCTATCGGTTACCTTAACAGCCCAGCCCGGTTTTCTAGAGATGATCTTATTGGCTGTCGAAAAATTAACATCATTAAAAGCGACAGTTGGACTGACGTCTAATGAAACACTACTACCGATTTCAATCACTTTACTTAGTGTATTGGAAACATCACCAGAAGTGTCATTAGCGAAGAAGGATAAGGTATTGATCGATGGATTTTTAAACTGAGTGTGATCTAAGTGAATCTTAAATGAACCAGCTGGATCGTTGTTGTCTAATTTGAATGTTGGTAAAGCTACACCATTTAAAGTGGGATGAACTGTTATATTGGAGTTGATCATAGGATTATTATTTGTGTAGTATAGCTGACCATCAACGTCGACATCTTCACCGGGATTGATTTTTATGTAATTAGGAAAATCACTATCTAGTTTCAACACTCGAGCTTTGATCTTGAAACTTGGTGCTGTGGTGTTGGTGATGAGATTATCACCTTCAAAGATTCCCTGAGCTTGAGGAACGGTTAAGATGGTTGGAGCAGTTTTAGCAGTATTACCGTGTAGTTTGATGACCGCAGTTGGGCTTTTGTCGCTTAACGATTCGGGTAGTAAATATTTAACTAATTTTTGATCAGCGAATGCACTGGCTGGAATTTGATAGGTATTTCCAGTTGTCGGATAATAAACGCTACCACTGGTCAATGAGACGTTTTGAGGAATATCCATCTTAGCATTTATTTTGTCCCAGTCTCTAGTCCAACCGATATAATTTAAATTATAAGTATACGTGATTTCATCATTGGGATCGGCGGTACTAGTGCTAACAATTTCTTTGTTTTGAGTATCATTATGAATAGTAGCACTGGCTTCAGCTGCAACAAATGAAGGCAAAGATTCAAAAACAACTAGGTTATTTTCAAAATATTGACCAGTCGAACCAGTAAAGCCCCAATATAAGCGCTTGGAACCATCTTCGTTATCAAGATTAAATTTTTTTGTATCTACATCAACAATTGATTCTCGTTCATCATCAGGGATAGTCGTCGAACCGTTAGGATCTTTATCGTTGAAATAGTAGGCCATTTTACCGATTGAGCTTGAAGAATCAGTCGGAGGCATCCATTTAACAGTTACATGGTGCCAGCGACTGTCAACTATTTTTAAGTTATCGCCAATATAACCAGTGTGTTTCATTGTAAAGTAATGACGAACTTTGCCGTTTGGACCGTAAGCCGTTTGAAGAACGTAATTAAGGGGATCATTAGGATAGCCTGTGGCTATATGTTGACCACGATTGAAAGTGGCATCAAAAGAAACCCCTTCTCCAGAAAGTTGATCATATTGTGTCAAATTATTGACAAAGGTATCAAATTCCAAAGCCCAACTGTTTTTAATAGCAGTGTCGGCAACAGCTTGAGTCTGAACTTGGTTATAATCCCAATCAGCTCCCCAGACCCCTAAAGACTGTCCATTAACAGGTGTCCCGTCAGCCGAAAGTGCAATTGCATTTTCTCCCAGACGATCATTTTGTAAAACGAAAGCCATTCCATCAGCAGGATAGTCACCGGTATTACCGAAGTAAAGCCACATGGAAGCAACTTGTGGGTGATTGAGATCGAAATAATTTTTTGCAGATAAATTACCCCAAACGGCACCAGTTTGATATGTTCCGTTTGTTAAGGAGATAACACTAGTATCGGGATTGTTTGGATTAGTTGAGTTTACAATAGTTGCATTATTAATATCAGACCCTTTAGAAGAGCTTGGTTTGGATGGGAATTTAGCAACTACGAAATTGTCCGGATCCCAAGCTAGTCCTTTGGGTGTAGTTTGTAAAGCATGATCATAATCTGCGTTGTTGGCTTTGACAGTTAGATAGTTTGCCTGTAAAAGAAAGAATATCGGAAAAACAGCACAAGCGAAGATAAGATGTGGTAGTAGTCTTTGCCAATTAATTTTATTCATAAGAATACCTCTCGAATTGGTATAAACTTTTCTATTATTTTTGTGGTAGTTATTTATATTTTCGGACAAATTGTAACATATGGGATTTCTTTTATTTGAAAAAGCTGCTTATTTTTTGCACAAGTTTCTTTATAAAAAATGAGTAAAAAATCTTTCGGAACAATTTATTTAACTGAACTTATCATTAAATAAATTGTTTCGAAAGATGAAGTAGGGTGGAGCGAATATCTAATTTTGTTTGCATTTTTGGATAACAAAAAAGTTCGATATGAATTTTTTTAAATTCACATCGAACTTTTTCAATTAAAAGATTGTTTTATCAGCTTTTCTTTTGTATTGAATCTACTAAGGTCCAATCAATTACACCTTGGTATGTTCCTGCTAGGGATGGCTTTAGAAGCGATAGAAGAATTCCATTGTCAGAAGTCCAAGTTTGAGTGACGTCAGTGATTTGTTCTTCATCGCTAGTTTTAGTATTTTGAGAGATTTGCACATTCTTGTCGAGCGGAAAAATTTGGTCAAATGAATCCTTAAAAAGCATATTACCATTGAGTGTCTGCGTCTTGTTTGTGATATTGATCAAGGGTGACCCTTTGGCTTCCAAACGCCAAGAATTTCCAGAATTACGGTTATCAGTTACTTTAACGATCCAGCCAGGTTTTCTGGAGATGATCTGATTACCTTTTGAGAATTTAATATCATTAAAAGCAACATTTTTGCTGACATCTAAGGAAACGCTACTACCGATTTCAATCACTTTATTTAGGGGATTAGAGATGTTTCTAGAAGTATCGATAGCGAAGAAAGATAAGGTATTGATCGATGGATTTTTAAACTGACTGTGGTCCAAGTGAATCTTAAACGAACCAGCTGGATCCTTGTCGTCTAATTTGAATGCCGGTAAACTCTTACCATTTAAAGTGGGATGAACCGTTATATTAGAATTAACTATAGTATTGTTATTTGTATAATACAATTGACCATCAACGTCGACATCTTCACCAGGATTGATTTTTTTGTGATTAGGGAAATTACTATCAAGCTTCAATAATCGAGATCTGATCTGGAAACCTGGTGCAGTTGTGTTGGTAATTAAATTATCACCTTCAAAGATTCCTTGAGCTTTGGGAACAGTTAAGAGAGTTGGAGCGGTTTTAGCAGTATTACCGTGTAGTTTAATGACCGCAGTTCGACTTTTGTTGTTTAACGATTCGGGTAGTAAATATTTAACTAATTTTGGATCAGTAAATGCACTAGCTGGAATTTGATAGGTCTTTCCAGTTGTTGGGTAATAAACGCTGCCGCTGGTCAATGAGACATTTTGAGGAATGTCCATTTTAGCATTTATTTTAGTCCATTCTTTAGTCCAACCCTTATAATTCAAATTATAAGTATACGTGATTTCGTCATTGACGTCGGCGGTACTAGTACTAATAATGTCCTTGTTTTGGGTATCATTATGAATAGTAGCACTAGCCTCTGCATCAACGAATGAAGGTAGAGATTCAAAGATAACTAGATTATTTTCAAAAAATTTACCAGTCGAACCAGTAAAGCCCCAATATAAGCGCTTAGGTTCGTCCGGTTTTTGAAAATTAAATTTTTTAATATCTACATCAACGGCTAAGTGTCGTTCATTATTAGGAATATTTGCTGAGCCATTGGGATCTTTATCATTGAAATAGTAGGCTATTTTACCGATT
This sequence comes from Companilactobacillus sp. FL22-1, assembly GCF_043951805.1. Classification (NCBI taxonomy): domain Bacteria; kingdom Bacillati; phylum Bacillota; class Bacilli; order Lactobacillales; family Lactobacillaceae; genus Companilactobacillus; species Companilactobacillus sp. FL22-1. Next base: position 186,830 of record NZ_JBINJY010000006.1, on the reverse strand, counting down.
GAACTTGAAGGATCAGTTGGAGGAGTCCATTTGACTGTCACATGATGCCAATGGCTATCAACTATTGTTAAATCGTCACCGATATAACCTGTATGACTCATTGTATAGTAATAACGAACTTGACCGTTGGGACCCTGGGCTATACGAGCAGTATAGTTTTGATAATCGCCAGGATAACCTGTGGCTATGTGTTGACCACGATTGAAATACGCGTCAAAGGAAACACCTTCACCCGAGAGCTTATCGTATTGTGTCAGATCATTGACGAAAGTATCAAACTCTAAGGCCCAACTATTTTGAATAGCAGTTTTGGCAATAACTTTACTATCACCTTGGTTATAATCCCAATCGGCTCCCCAGACTCCTAAGGATTGCCCATTAACAGGTGTCCCGTCAGCCGAAAGTGCGATGGCATTTTCCGAGTCATGTTGTAAAACAAAAGCCATTCCATCGGCAGGATGATCACCAGTATTACCGAAGTAAAGCCACATGGAAGCAACTTGTGGGTGACTGAGGTCAAAGTAATTGTCTTTGCTAAAGTTACTCCAAACAGCACCAGTTTGATAAGTTCCGTTCGTTAGGGAAATAATACTCGTATCTAGGTTATTTGGATTAGTTGACTTGACAATAGACGCATTATTAATGTCAGATCCTTTAGAAGAACTTGGCTTGGATGGGAACTTAGCAATTACGAAATTGTCCGGATCCCATGCTAGTCCTTTGGGTGCGGTCGCTAAAGCATGATCATAATCTGCATTATCGGCCTTAACAATCAGACAATTTGTCTGCAAAAGTAAGAATATCAGTAAAATGGCGCCAACAAAAATAAGTGGTAGACGTGGTAGTAGTCTTTGCCAATTAATTTTATTCATAAGAATACCTCTCAAATTGGTATAATCTTCTCTATTGATTTTGTGGTAGTTATTCATATTTGCAGACAAATTGTAACATATAGGAATTTTTTTGTTCAAATAAAATGATTACTTTTTCTAAAAATATCTTTATAAAAATTGAGCAAAAATTTTTTACAACAATTTATTTCATAACGAAATCAATTAAATTGTGTGAAATAAAATAATTTACAATCGCTTTCAAGAAGCTTAGAATAAGGAAATAATAGCTAATAGGAGGGATATTAATGTCTAAAGTAAATATTGATAGTAGTCAACCAATCCCATTAAATGACCATCTGTGTTTTTCTTTATATGCAACCTCAAGATCAATTCAAAAGTTGTACCATGACGGACTCAAAAAGCATGGTTTGACCTATCCTCAGTATCTCGTTTTAGTAGCGTTATATCAGTATGAAGAAGTAACCGTTAAGCGTTTGGGTGAACTATTGTCACTAGATTCTGGAACGTTGACACCTCTATTAAAACGAATGGAGAACGACGGATTAGTCATTCGCCAACGTAGTAAAGCCGATGAAAGAGTGGTCGATATCCATTTGACTGAAGCGGGAAAGAAAAAACGTGAGTCAGTTAATAAATTACCAGAAATTTTAATCCAAAAGAGTAATTTCACTCAAGAAGAGTGGAGCACGATGGAACAATTATCTAAAAAAATGTTTGAAAATATTAATAGTTAACAGACTAGCAAGCTGTATCATATAGTTTGTCGCAAATAAAAGAGCCTCTGATTCTCATTGGAATCAGAGGCTCTTTGTTTGTACTTGAATATTAGATTAATTTATTTTAGTTTTTTAACTTTATTAAAAAGAGAATCAGAGTCTGGAGTCTTATTGTCACCAGTCCGACCAATGTCGTAATCGGAATCTTTCATAGCTTCAACTTTACCCATCAAGTAGCCATTACCAACTTGTGAGAAGAAGTCATGGTTGCTAGTTCCAGTTGAGATACCGTTCATAACGATAGGGTTAACATCTTCGGCATTGCCATCAGGGAATAGAGGCTCCTGACCCAAGTTCATCAGTGCTTTGTTGGCGTTATAACGAAGGAAGACGAGGACTTCGTCGACCCAACCAACATCTTTGTATAACTCACGTGTATATTTCTCTTCATTATCGTAAAGCGTGTAAAGTAAATCATACATCCAATCTTTTAGTTCAGATTGTTTGTCTTCACTCAATTCGTTGAATCCCAATTGAAATTTATAACCAATATAAGTTCCGTGCACAGATTCATCACGAATAATCAACTTGATGATTTCCGCGACATTGGCCAACTTATTATTACCTAGATAATAAAGCGGAGTGTAGAAACCAGAGTAGAACAAGAAGCTTTCTAGGAAGACACTTGCGACCTTCTTTTGAAGAGGTGCGCCATTTTGGTAAATTTCATTGATGAACTTAGCTTTGTTCTGGAGATATTCGTTATGATCGGTCCAGTCAAAAATCTCTTCGATCTCTTCGGCACTGTTTAAGGTACTGAAAATTGAGGAGTAACTTTTGGCATGGACTGATTCCATGAATTCAATGTTATTGAAAACAGCTGTCTCTGCTTGAGTACGAGTATCTTTGAGCATAGCTTGAATACCGTCTTGCGATTGCAAAGTATCAAGTAATGTTAAGCCACCAAAGACATGACCAACTACGGTCTGTTCAGCGTCGTTTAAAGTACGCCAGTCGTCTAAATCATTTGAAAGAGGGATACGAGTATCGAGCCAAAATTGTGAAGTTAACTTTTCCCAAGTTTCCTTGTCGATCTGGTCTTCCAGTTTATTCCAATTCATTGATTTGTAATATGTATCGACCATTATAAAAATTTCCTCCTAGATTGAGCAGCTTTCACACTCGTTACTGCCGATTTCATCGTTATTTTCTGTAAAGGTTCTGACGTAGTAAAGCGACTTGATTCCCTTGTAGTAAGCATAATTACGTAAAATACTGAGGTCACGAGTTGTTTGCTTAGTATCGTCTGCAGCTTTCCATTCGTATAGTCCGGCTGGAATTTCTGAACGCATAAAGAGTGTCAAACTCATACCTTGATCAATGTGTTCTTGAGCGGAGGCATAAGTGTCGATTACCTTACGCATGTCAGTATCATAAGCTGATTTATAATACTTGATTGTATCATTGCTTAGGAATGGAGCAGGGAAATACAATTTACCATTTTTCTTCTCCTGGCGTTCTTCAACCAAACGAGTGACTGGTTGTAAACTAGCACTGGTATTGTTGATATAAGAAATTGAACCAGTAGGCGCAACTGCCATGCGGTAGGCGTTATAAAGTCCGTCTTGCATAACGGCGTTCTTTAATTCTGCCCAGTCTTTTTCTTCAGGAATGAAGATATTACTAAAGAGTGCTTTGACTGAATCGAGTTTAGGAGCAAAGCTCTGTGCTAGATATTTATCGAAATAAGTACCATCAGCATATTTTGATTTTTCAAAGTTGGCAAATGTTTCATGACGTTCTTTAGCAATTTGGTTGCTTTCGACTAAAGTCCAATAATTCAAGAGCATGAAGTAGACATTGATAAATTCAATCGCTTCAGGTGAGCCGTATTCAAGATGATGGCAAGCTAAAAAGGTATGTAATCCCATAGCGCCTAAGCCGATAGAATGACTCATTTTATTACCGTTAGCAACTGGGGGAACGGCAACGATGTTGGAAGCGTCACTGACAAAAGTCAAGGCACGTGTCATTGAACGGATCGACTTACCAAAGTCAGGACTTTGCATCATATTGAGAATATTAGTTGAACCAAGGTTACAACTGACATCTGTTCCTAATTTAACGTACTCTTGGGCATCGTTTAATTCTGAAGGAACTTGAACTTGTTGAATTTCAGTACACAAGTTACTCATAATGATCTTGCCATCGATTGGGTTATCACGGTTGACGGTATCAATGTTAAGTACGTAAGGATAGCCAGATTCTTGTTGTAACTTACTGATTTCGTCTTCTAATTCACGGGCTTCAATCTTATATTTTTTAATACGATCATCTTTGACCAGATTGTCATATTCTTTCGTAATGTCAATATAGGAGAAAGGAACGCCATAGACTTTTTCAACGGAATAAGGGCTGAATAAATACATGTCTTCGTTGTTACGAACTAATTCGTAATATTTATCTGGCACAATAACGCCTAGTGATAGTGTCTTTACACGGACTTTTTCGTCGGCATTTTCTTTTTTAGCAGATAGAAATTCAATAATATCAGGATGGAAAACATTCAAATAGACCGCACCAGCACCTTGTCGTTGACCGAGCTGATTACTGTAACTGAAACTATCTTCGAGTAGTTTCATAACGGGCAAGACCCCAGAAGATGAGTTGTCAACTCCTTTGATAGGTGAGCCAGATTCACGAAGGTTAGATAGAGTGATACCCACTCCACCACCGATACGGGAAAGTTGTAACGCACTGTTGATTGTACGACCAATACTATTCATATCGTCAGTAACTTGTAGTAAGAAACAAGAGACATATTCGCCACGACGTTTTCGACCAGCGTTTAAGAAAGATGGTGTAGCGGGTTGATAACGTTGGGCAATCATTTCAGTGGCTAAACTTTGAGCTAATTCTTGATCACCATTGGCGTATAAAAGTGCATTGAAAAGAATTCTCATCTCATAATTTTCAAGATAGAAGTTACCATCATTAGTCTTTAGAGCATATTGATTGTAGAACTTGTAAGCTGCCATAAATGATTGAAATTCAAAATGTTGATCCAATAGGTCTTGATATAGTTTTTCAATAAAGTCGATTGAATATTCTGAGATAACTTCTTTTTCAATAAAATCATTCTTGATCAAATAATTAAGATGATCTGAGAAGCTGTCAAATTGCATGGTATTGGGTTTGACGTTCTCTTCAAAAAAAGCTTTGACGGCCTCTTTATCCTTATTCAAAGGAATTTTTCCATCCACGGGGATGTTGATTTCATTGTTCAATTTGAAATAATTGAGCTTAGTTGCATCTAAATTATTTAATCCCAATTTCGTTCACTACTTTCTTAAATTTTTCGACATCTTTTTGAGTACCATTAAATTCAAATTGGAAGACAACTGGCACATTTAGACCAGCGGCAATGTCTTTCGCCGTATGATTGTAAAGTGTATTAAAGTTACGATTGCCACCCCCGGCAACCCCAACACAATTTTTGGCATTATCTTCATATTGAAGAAAGTCGATGACAGGGTCCATCATATCGTCGTCATAAGCTGGCACGATTAGAATAAATGGCCGACCCATCTGATAGAATGGATCGGCATCGTTTATTTCATATCCATCGATTCCAAGCTTATTAACAAAACGCTTTGTTTGACCGGTAATTGAATAATAAGCTATCTCTTTCATTTTATCCCACAAGCTCCTTTAGACTGTCTGGACGAAAGCCCACGATAGGGTCCATATTTGAGTTCATTACAACAGGAACGCTTTGGAAACCTTGTTGTTTGAGAGCATCAAGATATTGTGGTTCTTGATTGATATTTCTTTCTTCAAAAGGCACATTGTGTTCTTTTAAAAATCTTTTAGTCATTTTGCATTGCATGCAGTTATTCTTGCTATATACGATTACGTTGTTCATGTTATTACTTCCTCTCACTTGTTCTTCATCAGTATAATCATTTGATTCTCTAAACACAATATATTGTACCTGATATAACGAACGGCACACGATATAGCGTGGTTATGCTATCATTACAAAAACTCGCCAAACACATGTACCCACACATTTTCTATCGTTTCGCAGTTCATTTTCAAATAATTTTTCGATTCGTGGTAAAATTAGCGTAATGACTATTATAGAGTTATGTAGAATTTAAAACAATTACTTTAGTTGGGAGAAAACTATGAATTCTTGGAATTTTGTAGGGATTATTGCATGGATTATTGTTGTTGCACTGCTGATCTTTGTAGTATTTAATATTAGAAATCGACATTTAAAAATTTTAGTAGTCCAAAAAGGTAAAATAACCTGGGCAACTATTTTAACGGACTTAATAGAGTTTTTAGTCGTTATTTTGGCTGTAAGTGGTTTGTTGTATACAAGCTTGTTTACTAAAGTTGACTTAACGAATGAAAAAGAAGTTGCTGTAACTTATAATTACGATCCGCTAATCGTGCAGACGACTAATGATGGTCAAGGATATTACGTAAAAATAGATAAGAAAGAATCTAATAACGCTACCGATGTTTATCAATATTGGGTAAATGATTCGACATATAATGTTTCGAGTCAAAATGCGGCTATTTCAGATGCGACCTTACCATTCACGGTTTCCGGTCTAAAATTAGATTGGCCAATGAATAAGATCAAGAAGATGGATTCTAAATATCAAGATGCCTATGTAATTACGGTTCAGGCTAAGTATAAGAGTAATTTCATTAATGGCTTAGGATTGAGAGCAGGCCGTTATGCAATGGATTATCGTGTTTTAAGAGTCCCAGCGCGGTCATTTATTAATGTGGTTAAGTAATGATTATTAGAAAGTCATGGAGTCGGAGAATTCGTCGTTGAATTTTCTGGCTTTTTTAATCCTAACAACAAAAAAAAGACAGGACCAATGGCCCTGCCTGAAAAATTATTACTATTTAGCTTTTTTGATTTTTTTGATACTAACAACGATCTTATTGTTTAGTTCCATCTTATTAGAATTATCTTTAGGATCGTTTTTAACAATTTCCATCAAAGCTGAATGTTCGTAGATCTTTTCAACTTTGCCTTGGAAAGGGTAATCCATATCTTCATCAACGGAGCAATCGTAAACTGTACCAACTTTTAAGTCTTCTATTTTCATAGCAAATTCTCCTCGGATTAATTACTTAACAGACTAGTATAATAATATAGTAGAAGAAATATTTCAAATATGGGAGTCCAAGAATGGATAAAAAGATCATCGTCATTACTGGCGCAAGTGGAACCGGAAAAACGACAATTAGTAAATATTTACAAGATACCTATCATATACCGAGTGTCATAACTCACACTACTAGATTACCACGTCTAGGAGAAAAAGACGGAGTCGACTACCATTTTGAGACTAAAGAAAGTTTTTTGAAGAATCATTATCTGGAAAAAGTCGAATATAGTGGTAATTGGTATGGTTCCTCAGAAGAGAGTTTGGAAAAAATGTGGCAGCAATATGATGTTGTCAGTATTGTGGTGGATACCAAAGGAGCTATTTCTTATAAAGAAAGGTATGGAAAAAGGGCAATCGTTATTTTTCTAGAAGTTGATCTAGCGACAGTCACTAAACGATTAGAGGTGCGTGGGGATGATATGCACCGTTTGCAGTCCCGAATTTCGAGCGACGAATTCCAACGAGACTTGCAAATTCCAGCCGAATTGAGAGATAAAAGTTATGAAATTACCAATAATGACTTAAAAACAACACAAGAAAGCGTTAACAAAATACTATATAACGAAAAAATCAATTAATTCTAATTTCACAAAAAGGTCCTAATCACTTCTATGTAAGCGATTAGGACCTTATTTTATTGTGAATAATAAAGTGTAACATTCTTATACAATTGTTGTAACAATTCTGCAATATTCAGAGAGTATTATAGTCATCGTTGAGTGATAAGAAATTAATAATTAAGAAAATTTAAACAATAAAAAAAAACAAACCATTACGGGGGATTTCAATTTTGAATACTAACGTTAAAAAGAGTCTTATTTCATTTACAGCTGCTGCAGCATTGGCAGTTACAGGTTTAGGTCTATCAAATGCTTCTACAACAAAAGCTGCTTCACAAATTTTAGATAATGCACCATCAGTTGTACGTACAAATACAACATCAATGCTTTACACAACACCATCTGCACAAGGCAAGTCTGCTGGACGTGCATTGGCTGCTAACTCATCATGGAGAGTTGGCCAAGCTGTTAAAGATGATCAAGGTAACACATGGTACCAAGTTGCTACAAACGAATGGGTTAACGCCAGCGATGTTACAGATGCAAGTACCGTTACACAAGCAGCTGCTTCAGATACATCATCAGCTGAAAACGTTGTTAACACAGCTAAGAAGTATTTAGGTACACCTTATGTATGGGGTGGTAAGACACCTTCAGGATTTGACTGCTCAGGTTTCACATCATACGTATACCAAGAAGCAACTGGTAAGAGCATCGGTGGTTACACAGTAGCTCAAGAAAGTGCTGGTACACAAGAAGCTGTTTCTCAAGCATCAGCCGGAGATCTATTGTTCTGGGGTAGCAAAGGTTCAACTTACCACGTAGGTATCTACTTAGGTAACAACCAATACATCTCTGCACCACAACCAGGCGAATCAGTTAAGATTTCAACAATCTCAGGTTACTTCATGCCTTCATTCGCTGTTAAAGTTCTATAATTCACATTCAAAATTAAAATCATTCGCAAATACAGAGGACTGTCGAAAGACAGTTCTTTTTTTTGGGCTCTTTGTCAAATCGTATTGATGAATAGTTTTTGTATGAAAGGCATCCTCTCGTAGGATGCCTTTTTTATGCACAAATAAGTCTTATTCTCTTAAGAAAATGGTCAAGATTTTTAAAACCATAACTGATATGTTTGAGCTTTTTTATCTTTCCGATGGTCCCTTCAAGGGGACCATTGGAGTAAGACATTGTACAACTATTTCTCACGTAATTTAAATTCTTACGTAACGTTGAAATAGACGTATCCATAGCGGTGTTGTTCTTTTTATACCCGTAAATAGTTTCTTCGAGTAGTGATATGTCGTGTTCATGTATTGCTTTCTGAACACCTTGATAAACATCATAGGTATTTTTAAAAATCGGTAAGCTATCAATGGCTATATCGATAACGTTTTGTGTTGTAGTATATTCATTGATACCAAAGATATACTTTACTTTCTTGTCGTCTACATCTGCCTCAGGCAGATGGTAGAGACGCCAATTGGATTTAAGAACTTTGTATAGGCGTGAGTGTTTATCATTTATCTTTTTCAGATAATTAATTCTAACCTGATCTAAGGCCCTGCTACACAGCTGAACTATATGAAACCTATCAACTATTATTTGAGCATTAGGAAAGATTCTATGAACGACTGACTGATAATTGGCATTCAGATCAATAGAAACGGTCTTTACTGCTTGTCGTTCCGACAAGCTATAGTTATTTATAAAGTGTTCAGTTACTGTTTTAGACAATCGGTCATGAATAAGTTCAATTAGATGATGCGTTTGCGCATCAATAGCTATAAAAGTGAATATACCGTTAACTGAGCGGAATTCATCAAAGCACAGGTTCTCAGGGAGAACGTTACATCTATTTGGTAATTTAATATTGCCATATAAGATTCTACTTACTGTATTTACTGATACTCCGATAATCTTAGCCATAGATGTTAATGTAAAAGATTCTCTTGCCATAGCGAATATCCTATTTTGAACTTGTTTGGTCATAGTGTGATTTTTGATTAATAGATCGCTGTGGGCACCGCAGGTGCTGCCACAGTTCTTACAAATATAACGCTGTTTATTGAGTACTAAATGATATTCAATACCGTTAAAACTGGCCAATCTGGCATTAGTTTTTCTTTTTCCATTTTTAACTAATGAGTTTAAACCACATTGTGGACATCGATACAGTTTATAAGTTAAATCGGCACTTACGACTTTTATATGTTTTATAACGCCACGATTTTTAATCATAGCGTCTTTAACTGAAACATTACTCATGTTATTGTCTTTTATATCAAGTGCACATAGTATAGAATTGTCTTGGGACATTATTGTTTTCTCCATGTTTGATTAGGTTTCGTCGCTTAAATCTTAACATGAGAACAGTGATGTTCTTTTTTTATTTTCTAGAGACAAAAAAAACTGGCATTGATTATTCATCAATACCAGAAAGTATAGAACCTTTTTTTGTGGCTAGATGGAGGGAAGGGGATTGGTTCACTGCCGTCATCCGCTCCAGTTCTGGGGGATATGGAACGTGGTGGGTCGACTTGGAGCCAAGAAAACCGCTTGTCTTCAAGCTCGACCTTTTACTAAATTGGCAAAAACCGCCAATTAAGTAAAATTTCACCACTGATATCCCCCAGAACTTCCGCTCCTGACTAGGTCTACTGCATATTTTATTTTTTAGTGATATATATAGAAATCCTACATTCTTGATTGTGCTTGGTAGGAGTGGAAGCTGAAAACCTAGGTACTTAAAGGCAAAAGATAAAGGACAAGACAAAAAATGTATTGAATTGACTTATGTTTATATCAATTCAATACATTATTTAATTTCAATTGAAATCATCAGTTCTTTTTGCTTTTAGGATTTTAAGTTCTTGACCTTAATCTTTAGCCTTTGAACTTGCCTTAGCTCTTGAACCTGTTCACTTGAGGGATATCCAAATATGTTTTAACATTCTAGGCTGTAGTGAGAGCTCTGAGGGGTCTCAGCCATGAAATTGTTCTTAGTGGGCGAAGCACACTTAGAACAAGGCTCGACTTTGAAACAATTGTGCACTTCAATTGGTTCAAAGCGATGCCCATGGCGTTCCAGACCCCTCAGAGCCGAACGAAAGCCGGCAGTGAACTCACACCACAACTAAAAAAGTCAAAAATTCTTCACATATTGTTATAAATTAATTCGTATTTTAAAGCTATTATTTAACCATAGTCAAAAGCAAAGAGGTGACAGGATGACGAGATAGATCTCTTAATATGATGAGATAACCCTTTTAACAATGATTATTGAAAACAATGAATAGTAATAAACCCTTTAAAACATATATACAATAAAAAATTAATCCCCTTAAAAAATATAACTTAAACTTTGAATATCTCCCCCCTAAAGATACGAAGTTAAATTAAAGATAACTATTCCCCGTAGTTTATCTAAAAAGAAAGAAGTTGATATTTATCCTACTTTTAAATATCATGGCAGCCTGCTTATTAGCAGGCTTTTTTTATCGAGTTTTTGTGTCAACTTTTGTAAAATATTAAACGTACAAAAATTTGCTTCTGAAAGGTCAATAATGGAGAAATTAATTGCTTCAGCTTTAGATACGTCGAAGATTACAGTCGCTAGTCCGTCAGAACAAACGAGACAACTTTGTTTAGAATTGAATATTCCTACAATTCCTCTGGAGCAAGTTAAGAAGTTTGACTTGGCCTTTGATGGTTGTGATAGCTTAGATCATCAATTGAATGTATTGAAGAGTAACGGCGGGATTCACACTACTGAGCGTCTTTATGCTAATTTAGCTCAGAGATATATCATTATGGCCCCAATTAGTCGCTATACTGAAAAATTAAACTCAGATATTCCTTTAACTTTAGAAGTCCTTGAGTTAGCTATTCCTCAGATTTTAAGCAGTGTCAAAAATTTGGGTGGAACAGCAAGTGTGCGTCAATCTCAAGATATGGCTGGAATGGTGCGGACGCAAAATGGCAATGGCTTGATTGATTGTTATTTCTCTGATTGGGAAAAAATCACCTCGATCAATGAACGATTACTGGGTATGACGGGGGTAGTGGGTACGTCGTATTTCAAAGATGTTGTAACTGATGCTCTTTTAGCTGATGGTGAGACAATCAAACATTTAACAAAATAAAAAAATGGAGCTAAATTGTTACTGATTTGATTCAGTAACCGTTTAGTTCCATTTTTAATTTGGATCTTGATCGTGTTGTTGATGCCATTGCCGAATCGCTGCTAAGCGCTGTTTGAAAAACTTTTCTTTTCCTTGGTCAGTAGGTAAGTAGTACTGACTCTGGCTGAGTTCTTCGGGGATGGTTTTCATATTGGTCAATTTATCTTTATAATCATGAGCCAATTGATAATCTTTACCATAGCCGAGATTTTTCATCAATTTGGTTGGCGCATTGCGAATTTGTAAAGGTACGGGTAAGTTACCATACTTTTTGATGTCTTTTTCAGCCCGTAAGGTAGCTTTATAAACGGCATTAGATTTGGGAGCTACGGATAGGTAGATGACAGTTTCAACTAAGTGAACGTTACATTCAGGCATTCCCAAAAATTGGCAAGCTTGGAAGGTATTGATGGCGACATTGAGAGCGTTAGTATCAGCTAAACCGATATCTTCACTGGCAAAACGGACTAATCTTCGGGCAATGTAGAGTGGATCTTCACCGCCATCAAGCATCCGCATCGTCCAATAGATAGCTGAGTCTGTATCGCTGTTACGCATGGATTTATGAAGGGCAGAAATAATATTGTAGTGCTCTTCGCCAGTCTTATCGTATCTGAGTGACTTAGTGTTGAGTAATTGTCTAACGTCGTCTCCTGAAACTTGCACAGTATTTTGTACCGTTTTAGAGTTGATCACGGCCATTTCTAAAGTGTTCAAAGCTATCCGCGCATCACCGTTAGCATAAGCAGCAATCAACTCTAAGGTATCGGAGTCGATATTTACAGTTAGTTTGGGAAAAGCCTTAGGATTCTTTAAAGTGTTTTGTAGAAGTTGCGTGAGATCTTTAGTGGTCAAGGACTTGAGAACAAAGACCTTACATCTGGATAATAAAGCGGCATTGATCTCAAAGGAAGGATTCTCAGTGGTGGCGCCAATTAGCGTGATACTACCTTTTTCAATGAAAGGAAGAAAAGCATCTTGTTGAGCTTTGTTGAACCGATGGATCTCGTCGATAAAGACAATCGTTTTTTGCCCCATTTCTCGATTCATTTCCGCTTCTTTCATGACTTTCTTGATGTCATTGATACCGCTAGTAACGGCACTAAAAGTTATAAAATTGGCTTGAGTTTTGTTGGCAATTATTTCCGCTAAAGTAGTTTTACCAACCCCAGGAGGTCCCCAAAAAATAAGTGAAGGGATTTTATCCTGGTCAATGATATCACGAAGGACCTTTTTATCACCAATCAGATGTTGTTGACCGACAAAATCCTCTAGTGTCGTCGGACGGACCCGATTGGCTAGAGGAGTATTGTCGTCATTATTTTGATTTGAAAAAAGAGATTCTTGTTGCATATTTAACCTTCTTTAACTTTAACAGCTTGTTGAATCTTCTTTTCATTATAACCTAAGAGGATTAAGAACATAATTACGTACAAGCCTAGTGGAATTAACGCGTAATTTAAGTTGATGGCGGAAATAGTAGTGGCAGTCTGCGACTTGTCGGCTACATAACCTGACATTTGTAAGGATTCGGCAGTGACCAAACCTCCGAGTCCCAGACCTAAATTAACTCCAAAGTCATCAGTTGAAGCCAAAATACCTTCAGCTTGAATACCCATTGCGGTACCATAACGGATCGTATCTGCAATCATGATCGAAACTAGACCGATGATGAAGCCACCACCGATACAGTTGATAAAGATTCCTGTGAAGAGAATTGGCAAATTTTTAGTATAAGTGGCTATAGTGATAATTATTTGTCCGACAAAAGCCATGACGATCCCTAGTAGCATCGTATTCTTTTTACCTAATTTAGCAGAAACAAAGTAAATAGCAACGACTCCAATCAAAGCAGTTAGAGTAAAGCTATTTGCTAATGAAACTAGGTTTTCATTATGAATGATGTACTTGAAATAGTAAATCGTGGTTTGATTCTTGATGGCGGTCGTTAACCAATACAAGAAAATAACAATGGAAATAACGATCCAAGGTTTATTTTGACGTAACATTTTGCCAACTTCAGAAAATGGTTGGTGATTGATTTCTTTATTCGTATAACGTTCACGTACGTGGAAGAATGTATTCAAAATTAGAATTAATGAAATTATTCCAAAGAGAATAATTGTTCCTAAGAAACCTTTCTGTTGATCGCCTTTGCCAAAGAAGTTCACTAAAGGAATAGTGAAGACGGCAACGATAATTTGTACTGAACTACCAAAGAATTGACGAATCACACCAAGAAGAGTTGTTTCTTGCTCATTGTTAGTCATAGTTGGCAGAATCGAAGTGATTGGCAGGTTTACAGACGTATAGAAGAAGCCTAGGCCAAGATAGGTTACATAGGCCCAGATTAATTTCCCAGAATGTGGTAGGAAGTTAGGGGTGACAAAAGTTAAGACAGCGAAGATAACGTAAGGAAATGAATACCATAGAAAGAACGGACTACTTTTGCCCCATTTAGAATGGGTATTATCGATCATCATACCAATAATGAAGCTTTCAAAAACATCAGCAGTTCTAGCCACGACGAATAGAATTGCTACTTCACTGGCACTTAATCCGTAAACATCTGTATAAAAGAATAGAAGATAGGTAGTCATCATTTGGAAAACTAAATTATCCGCTGCATCGCTTAGTCCGTAACTGATTCGCTCAGTTAGAGAGGTTTTCCATCTATCCATTAAAAGCCCCTATTTTTGAGCAGTCAAACGACGATAGAGCTCACGGCCGACGATATCGTTAGTCCACATCCAGGCGATATGACCGAGAGCTTCAGAAATATGTTCTTCAGTAGGTTGATCTTTTGGTGAAGGAACGGTCTTCATCATTGGCATGATTCCAATGTGGAAGGCAACCCAAACGGCCAATCCAAAAATTGCTCCAGAACCCTTGCGAATAAATGGTGAGTATTCCGATAATACTTCATAAATTATGGCAAAAGAAGTTGAGAAGCCAAAATGCATTAGAAAACTTGCCCAAGACATTTGATGTCCTGAATAAGTATAAGTTCCTCTTGTAATCTTTGTTGGAATTCCCATTTGTTCCATCAAAGTTTGAGGAGGATTTACAACATTACGTTCTGGGGTTCTAGGAGGTAAAACATTTTCCCATCCCAATTTTACAAATCCTGAAAAGATACCAGCGGCTGTACCAGCAATAACAGCTGCCTTTAAGTTGACCCTTTGTTCTTTAGTTAATTTCATCATTACAACACCTCTTTAACAAATATTCATCTAAAGTATAATCCAGAAGAATTATTTAATCAGGTAATTAGTCTCCGAGGTCACAGATTCTTCATAGATTGTTATTAATTAATTCGTACTTTAGAAACTGTATATTCATAATTTCCCGTTATTATTTAAGCATAGTCAAATAACAAAAGAACAAAGAGGTGACCGAATGACTGAACAATCGATTTCCAAATTGTATTACATGAATTAATAGAAATACCCTAAAAAATTAAATTAATCCCCTTAATAATAAAAAAATTATATCCTCCCCTAATAGATATAAGAAATTACTTGAAAGAAGTGACCGGATGAAATTGAAGCCCCCCGTATAACATTATTTTCTTAGATAACTCACTTTACACATGAATAGAAATAAACCCCTATATAAAAATACTCTATTTTTTAAAAGTTTAATCCCCTTATAAACACATAGATAAAACTTTAATATCTCCCCCCTAAAGATATAAAGTTAATTTCCTAAATACAATTAGATATTTATCCCCCTAAATAAATATCTTTAAGAAGAAGCCTACCCCGCAGTAGGCTTTTTTGCTGGCAAAAATAAACTATCGATTTTTCTTCACATTTAATTACTATTTCTTTCGTACTTTCCTAATCGTATATTCATATTTACCCGCTATTATATAAGCATAGTCAAGAAACGAAGAGGTGACTCAATTGACTATAGAAGTATTATCCAAACAATGATAAATAAACTTTAAAAACTATAAATTTTTCAAACCTATCTCCTCCCTGAGATATACAAACAAACTCAAATAAGAAAGAAGTAAAATAATATGAAAAAGACAAATACAAAAAGAGTTGGCCAAACGGCCAACTCTTTTCTTTTGATAAAATAATATTTTTTTGATTTTAGTTCTTGAATTTAGCTGCTTCTTCATCATTACAGTAGAGGAAGTGTCCTGGTAAGACTTCTTGAAGTCTTTGGTCATCCTTGAAAGGAGACTTGTGATCAAAGTCAATTCTAGTCCGCTTCTTTTCTACCTCAGGATCAGGAACGGGAATAGCTGACAATAAGCTTTGTGTGTAAGCATGCAAGGGATGATTGTAAATTTCATCAGAAGCGGCTAACTCAACGATCTTACCACGATACATAACAGCGATCCGGTCACTGATGTATTTAACCATTGAAAGGTCATGGGCGATAAAGAGATAAGTTAAACCTTGCTTCTTTTGAATATCTTGCATCAAGTTAACAACTTGAGCTTGAATCGAAACATCCAAAGCAGAGATAGGTTCATCAGCAATAATAAACTGTGGATCAACGGCTAAGGCTCTGGCAATACCGATACGTTGACGTTGACCACCAGAAAATTCATAAGGGTAACGAGTCATATGTTCAGGGTTTAAGTTAACCATGTCGAGTAACTCACGCACTCTTTGGTCACGTTCTTCTTCATTCTTGACAAGACCGTGGACGTCAAGGCCTTCAGCAATGATATCCTTAACTTTCATTCTTGGATTCAATGAAGCGTAGGGATCTTGAAAGATCATCTGCATTTCACGGCGGAATTCCTTCATCTTAGGACCGTGAGCCTTGATCTTACTGATGTCTTGACCATTGAAGTAGATATGACCATCAGTAGGATTGTAGAGACGAATGATACTGCGGCCGGTAGTACTTTTACCGGAACCAGATTCACCAACTAATCCAAAAGTTTCACCTTTGTAGATATCGAAGGAAACGTCATCGACAGCTTTAACTTCGTTAGGTTTACCAATGTTGAAATATTGTTTTAGGTTTTTTACGGATACGATAACTTCGCGTTCATCAGCCATTATTGACATTGCCTCCTAACTTTGTAAATTTTTCATAACGTTTGAGGATACCTGCTGGTGGCGTTACTTTCGGTGCATTTGGATGTAACAGCCAAGTAGCAGCGTAGTGATTCTTGGAAACTTTGAAGAAAGGTGGTTGTTCTTCTTCATCGATTTCCATAGCATAAGCATTTCTTGGTGCAAAAGCATCACCCTTTGGTGGGTCCAACAAGTTTGGTGGTGTACCAGGAATGGAGTTCAAGCGAGCTGATTCGTTAGTGTCCAAAGTAGGCATTGAATCAAGCAAGCCCCAAGTATAAGGATGTTGCGGATTGTAGAAGATATCATCGACTGATCCGTATTCAACGAAACGACCGGCATACATAACGGCTACCCGATCAGCAATACCTGCTACGACACCTAAATCATGGGTGATAAAGATAATTGATGTACCGATTTTTTGTTGCAATTCTTTTAATAGATCAATGATTTGAGCTTGAACAGTAACGTCCAAAGCAGTTGTTGGTTCGTCGGCGATCAGAATTTCTGGATAATCGACGATAGCAATTGCGATAACGATACGTTGACGTTGTCCACCAGAGAATTGGTGAGGGTAGTCATTCATTCTGGCTTTAGGATTAGGAATACCTACTAAACGAAGCACTTCTTCAGCTCTTTGTAGGGCATCCTTTTTGGAAACATTGTTGTGAATCAATAGAGGTTCAGCAACTTGTTTTCCAATAGTCATTGTGGGATCAAGCGAAGTCATTGGATCTTGGAAGATCATGGAGATTTTGTTTCCACGGATCTTGTCCATTTCCTTATCGCTCTTTTGTAAGAGGTCGTCACCATGATAAAGGACTTCACCTTTAGAGATAGTGGCGTTTGAAGCTAATAATTGTAAGATTGAACGTACTGTGATGGACTTACCAGAACCAGATTCACCAACAATAGCTAAGGTTTCACCGGCATTTAAATGGAAGTTAACACCACGGATAGCATGGACGGTACCATTATAGGTATCAAAGTCGACATGTAAATCTTTTACTTCTAGAATTTTATCCATTTCGATTTCTCCTTAGTTAATGATCAGATGATTGTGGGTCAAAGGCATCACGTAGACCATCACCAAGTAGGTTAGTGGCAATCATGATAATACTCAAGATGATAGCCGGAGCCCACATTTGATATGGTAGGAATCTGAAGGCTTTTTGACCATCTGATAAAAGTGTACCTAATGATGCGTTTGGTGCTGGAATACCAATACCAATGAAACTTAAGAAAGCTTCGAAGAAAATGGCATTCGGAATTGTAAACATTGTTTGAATAATAATGGTTGAAGATAGGTTAGGAATCAAATGTTTAGTAGCAATCTTCATGGATGGTTCACCCAAGGTTCTAGCGGCTAAAATATATTCCTGTTCTTTTAACTGGAAGGTCTGCGCACGGACCAGACGAGCCATGGTAACCCAACCAGTAATAGCAATCGCGATAACAATTGATGTTAGACCTGGTTTTAGAACGATCATCATCAAAATAACAACGATCAAGTTAGGGATTGAAGAAACGATTTCAACGATACGTTGCATGAATGTATCAGTTCTGCCGCCTTTCCAACCAGAAACGATACCATAAGGTACCCCGATCAGAAGGTCAACTAAAGTAGCTAAGACGGCAACGATCAATGAAAGTCTTGTACCATAAATGATTCTTGAAAGTAGGTCACGGCCAAGGTAGTCGGTTCCTAAAATAAAGGAAGTTCCTTTTGGGGCACCGGCTTGTTTATAAGCATCGACCATATGACCACCCATGTTTTGGTAACCGTTAAAACCAGGGATATTCAAATTACCTAGTTTAGGAGGGAGATTAGATAGAGTAACTTGTTGAGCATTAGGATCATGTGGAGCAATTACAGGGGCAAAGACAGAGATTAAAACGATGATTGAAAGTAGTGTCAAACAAACGACCGCAACTTTGTTCTTAAATAAACGGCGACGAACATCTTGCATGTAAGTTAATGAAGGCGTGCTGATCTTTTCTTGTTCAGCATTATTTTCATCATGAACTAATCTAAATTTTTCCTTCGGAATTTGAGGAGTTTGTTCCATTATTCTTTACCTCCGTTTCCTAGTCTAATTCTTGGATCAATCAATCCATAAAGGATATCGACGATCAAGTAAACTATGATTAATAAGAATGAATAGAAGATTGTAAGACCCATGATTGTAGGGTAGTCATTTGTTGTAATGGACTTAACGAATTGTTCACCGATACCAGGGATAGAGAAGATATTCTCAACAACCATGGAACCAGTCATAACAGAAACGGCCATTGGACCAATGATAGTAACAACCGGGATCAATGAGTTACGAAGCGCATGTTTTGAAACAACTTTCCAATTTGAATTACCTTTGGATTTGGCTAATTCAATATAGTCACTACTCATAACATCGACCATTTCGGTTCTCATAAACCGGGCGACAGTACCTAATGGTAAAGCGGTCAGAGCCAATGTTGGTAGGATACTTGATTGGAAGTTATCCCAAAGAGCAACTGGGTAGATCTTCCATTTGTAGGCTAGATAGAACTGTAGTAAAACAGCTAAAACGAAAGATGGAATTGAAAGTCCTAAAATTGAAATAAATGTTGCTAAGGTATCAGCCCAAGTATTTTTCTTGATAGCTGCAACAGCTCCAAGCAAAATACCAAGGATAGTACCTAAGATCATAGCTTGAGCACCAATTTGCATTGATGGAGCAAGTCTTTGACCGATTAATGCAGTAACAGGTTCATTGTTGAATTGGAATGAAGTCCCCAAGTTACCATGTAATAAACCGACCATATAACGGACGTATTGAACACCGACTGATTGATCCAATCCATATTGTGCTTTAATGATCTTCAATTGATCTGGTGACATACGGTTCTGATTAGAGAACGGAGTACCAGGAAGCATCTTCATTAAGAAGAATGTGATCGAAGCAATTATGAAAAGGGTCAAAAATAAGTAAAGTATTCTTTTGAGAATATATTTAGTCATTATTTAATCTCCCTCACCTATGATTATTTTTTGTAAACAGTAACTAAGTTATAACTACCATTTGGAGTAATACGGTAATTATGGATATTTGATCTTGTTAAGTTAGCTTGATATGACTGATACAAAGGAATAGCTCCTTGGTCGTCAGTTAAGATCTTCGTTGCTTGTAGGAGATCTTGCCATCTGGCATCTTCATCAGTAGCATCAGTTGTCTTTGATTTATCGATCAAAGCGTCGTAATCCTTGTTAGAGTACTTACCATTGTTTTGTGGATTAGATGTTGTGAAGATATCCAAGAAGGTAACAGGGTCTGGATAATCAGCATTCCAACCAGTAACAACGATATCGAATTGACCTGATGAAGATTTATCAAGACGTGACTTAAATGGAACGTTTGATAGGGTGATCTTTAAGCCAGGAAGGTTCTTTTCAAGTTGACCTTGGATAAACTCATTTTGTTTCTTGGCATTATCAGTATCATCACCTAATATGGTAAAACTGAGATTCTTTTGACCAGTTTCTTTAATACCTTCTTCCCAGAGCTTCTTAGCTTCGGTTGGATTGTATTCAGTGTACTTATTTGAAGATTGTAAAATCTTTTCTTTCGTAAAGTCGGTCTTAGTCGTTGGGTTGAAGGACATACCAACAGGTACTAAAGTATGTTCAATACCACCAGTTTTACCAAGAACGTTGTTAGTCAACTGTTCACGATCGATAGCCATAGAAATTGCTTGTCTGATTTTGGCATTTTGGAAGAACTTGTATTTCTTTTGGTTAAGTTCGAGGTAGAAATTACCAGTTTGCTTATCCAATGAGAAAGTCTTGTAGTTTGAAACTTGACGAGCTGTGTCGCCACCAAGTTTTTCAAGACGGTTGATTCTATTAGTATCATAAAGGTTAAGTCCAGTATTGGCATCCTTTACGACATAGTACTTAACTTTCTTTAATTTAACAGCCTTGGCATTCCAGTAAGAATTATTCTTAACTTCAGTCCAAATGTTATTAGAGACAGTCCAGTTAACAAGTTTGAAAGGTCCATTGAAGACCATTCCAGCACTCTTTAAACCATATTGCTTGCCAGCCTTTTGTACTGCTGGTTTATATTGAGGATAAAATGTTGAACTAGCCATCAATGTGTTGAAGTAAGGGATGGCATCTTCCAAAGTAACTTCAAGTGTGTAATCATCCAAAGCTTTGATACCCAAAGTATTTACAGGCTTCTTACCAGCATTGATTGCGTCAGCGTTTTTGATACCAGTATAGATATAAGCGTATTGTGAAGCTGTTTTAGGATCAACAGTTCTACGCCAGGCATAAACGAAATCATTAGCTGTAACGGGCTTACCATTTGACCATTTAGTATGTCTTAAATGGAAAGTATAAGTTTTACCATTGTTTGTTGGCTTAACGACTTCTTTAGCTATAGCAGGTTCTAGTTTTTTACCATCATAGCGGTAAAGACCTTCCATAGTATTTGTTAAATTTTGAGCACCGATAACATCAGTGTTCATTGATGAATCCATTGTTGCGATAACATCACTGGAACTGATAGATAAAGTATCTTTACTATCCTTTTCAGTACTGGAACCACACCCACTTAAAACTAAAACAAATAGAAATAGCGGTAACAATGCCAGTAAATACTTCTTCTTGAATTTCATCAGTTAACCTCCCTAAAATAATTATTCTTAGAATACACTAATGAATATTAAAAGTGAATACCCTTAATTAAAAAAATTCTAATGTTTAACAAATAATAATACATTCCGTAATAAAATGCAAAAAAAAAACGAAAGCTGACGTAATAAAGTCAACTTTCGTTTCATTTTTAAATTTAGCCAAGATATTGGTTTTAGGGGTTTTTAACCTCAAAGATAGGTACTGAATTAATTATGTTCCAATTTTGTTTGAATATAATTATTAAATTTTTCTAATTCTACAGGACTTAAATTAGCAGTGATCAAGGAACCTTCATTCGTAAACTCTTTTTTGACAACTTGTGAGTTTTTGAGAATTTGTTCGGCAACTTTCTGGTCGCTGTACGGTACTAGTAGTTGCGTCATTTTATAGTGGTTGAAAACTTTTAACTTGATCAAATCTACCAATTTTTCGATTGATTCTTTATCGATGGCTGAATAATAAATATTATCGCCTTCGATAACTGGAAATTGTTGTCCCGGCTTTAGATCGGCTTTGTTGAAAGCATAAATCATCGGCTTATCAACAACTCCAACTTCCTTTAAAGTCTTTTCAGTAACTTCGATCATGTTACGCCAATGTTCATCAGAAACGTCGATAACTTGAATCAAGACGTCGGCATTTTGGGCTTCTTGCAAGGTAGTCTTAAATGATTCGACTAAGTTGTGAGGCAATTTACTGACGAAACCAACTGTATCTGATAGTAAGAAACTAGTGTTGTCGGCTAGATCGATTCTGCGAACACTCGTATCAAGCGTGGCGAAGAGCATGTTTTTTTCAAAAACTTTACGATCGTCAGAATCTTCTTTATTAAAGTTCAAGATACCGTTCATTGTCGTTGATTTACCAGCATTGGTATAACCGACTAATGAAACTAGCGGTAGAGAAGTGTTCGTCCGACGTCGACTTTGAACATCAATTGTTTTATCGACCGTTTTAAGCTCGTTACGTAATGCAGTAATCCGTTTTCTAATAACTCGACGATCCAATTCCAGTTTTGATTCACCAGCACCACGGTTAGCTAAGCCACCCGATGCTGACTGTTGATCCAGTGGATTACCAGAGGGGTGAATTCTTGGTAGCTGATATTGTAATTTAGCGATTTCAACTTGTAATTTAGCTTGTTTAGTTTGGGCCCGATTAGAGAAGACCTGTAGGATCAATTCAGTTCGATCCATGAAACTCAATTTAGTTTCTTTTTCCAAGTTTCTGATTTGTGAAGGTGTCAATTCGTCATTTAAAACGATAATTTGAACATCGTCCGCATTGGCAATTTCTTTGATTTCAGTAACCTTACCAGAACCAAAGTAAGTTGCACCACTGACACTGTTGGCATTTTGGATGACTGTATCAGCCACCTCCATATTGTTAGCCTCAACTAGAGCAGCTAATTCTTGCATCGTGTATTCGAAGTCAGGCTGTAGATGGCTAACTCCAGCGATGATAACACGTGTTTTTTCATAAGTTAATTTTGAATCTGTCATATATCCTCCTGGTGGCACTCATTACCCCGGGGATAAAAAATGCCTATTTATTATTTGTATGCAATGATATTAATCTTTAAGCGCATGATACGAATACCATCCTTTCGATAAACTGTATAAATAATACCATGGAAGCATATTAAACACCATATAATAGGTAGAAAACGATTTCTTAGATTTTTTAGGAACTAAAAATTTCAATTCAGGATATTTTTAAAATAAAACTAACGAACGAAAACACAAGCGTTAATGGAGTTGATCGATCAAACGGCTCAAGATGAGGCGGTGAAAAATGATTCAAATATTTTTGGAAGAATTTATCGTAGCGGTGTTTGGTCTTCTTCTTTTTTAGGCTTAGGTTTACGGAAAAGGCTGAGTAAAAAGAAGACAATCGCTGCGATGATAAAAATGGCATCGATCAAAATCCAAGTTGATTTGGTTGAATGCATGATAAATATAATACCAACGACTAGCATAGCTACGCCATACCAGAAATTGATTGTCTTGTAGAAAAGTTTATTCATAATTATATTAATCTCCAGAATTGTTAAAATGTATACGCATTATTATACACCTTTGGAGTATTTCAAAAATGTTGCCCGCAAGCGTATCTATTATTTTAAAAATCAGTTATATTAATATACGGGTGAGTAGACAAATGGAATATTCTAAACAAAAATTATTGCTTTCTATATTGATCAAATTCG
The DNA here is from genome assembly GCF_043951805.1 of Companilactobacillus sp. FL22-1. Lineage (NCBI taxonomy): Bacteria > Bacillati > Bacillota > Bacilli > Lactobacillales > Lactobacillaceae > Companilactobacillus > Companilactobacillus sp. FL22-1. The sequence continues at coordinate 163,374 of NZ_JBINJY010000006.1, read as the reverse complement.
ATGAATCATTTAGCGACCAAGTCAATGAATCATCAATTAATCAAGAAATAGGGCAATTCATCAAGCTATCTGTCCAAGAACTCTCGGAAAAACAATATCGTGGTTCATTGTTCGATCAGAAGATCGACTGGATTATTGGAAAAATCAATCAAGCTAGAGCAACCGACAAATTATTTTTTAATGATTATACTGGTTGCTTGTGGGATCAGATCTTACAAATAAAACAAAGAACGACCAGTTTTGAAACAGCTTATTCTTTGATAGATATCCTTGGCAAAAAAGATGCTTCTCTGAAATTATAAGAGAAGCATCTTTTTTTGATTTTTTTAAGCGTTATAACGATACATTTAAAGTGCCACTTGAATGATATTCTTAAATTCCTTAGATTTGTCGCTGATTTTTGAAAGTGGCGACTTATATTTTATTTTAAAAAACAATCAAAATTGATTGCTTTTTTTATTTATCTGTTTTACTGTATTAGTGTACTAGAACAGTGAGAAGGTGAAATGATGGAGTATATAGATAACATACCGATTTACCTCCAAATCAAGGATATCTTGTATCGCAAGATTATTAGCAATGAGTATGAATTGGGGTCCCAACTGCCTTCAGTGAGACAGTTGGCAGTGCAGTTTTCTGCCAATTCTAATACCGTTCAAAAATCGCTTAAGGAGATGACTGACGAATCAGTGATCATTCCCCAAAGAGGTAAGGGTAACTTCGTGACTGAGGACGTGACAATCGTGCAAAAATTGAAAGAAAATATCGTAAATGAAATGTTTGATGCAACTTATGACAAATTGCATTCATTAAATATGAATGATAAAGAAATCATGAATAGTTTCAGTAACTATGTAAAACAACGGGAGGATGGTCATGAGTAAGATTCTAGAAATTAGCGAATTGAAATACAAAAAGAATAATAAGTTAATTTTGAATAATGTAAATCTTAACTTGGATAACGGAAAAATCGTTGGTTTACTTGGGGCTAATGGAGCGGGTAAAACAACACTTATGCGTTTGATAGCTGGAGTAAACGCAAAGACGGCGGGTAAAATCGTGGTTTCAGGAATCGAGAGTAAAGCCGCTATCAAGTCCTGTGTCAGCATGACTTATTCTTTAGACAGTTTCACTAAATCTAGAGGAGCTTTAAATAGTGAGAATAGCATCAAAGTTAAAAACATCGTGAAGTTTTATTTGGATGTCTACCCAGATTTCTTTTTAGAGAAGTATCAAGCGATGGCTAAGTATTTGGGAATCGATAGTGATACTAAGGTCGCTAGGATGTCGACTGGTAGTCGTGAAAAATTAGTCATTGCTTTGACTTTGGCTCGACAAGTACCGTTATATCTATTGGATGAACCTTTGAATGGAATCGATATTATGACTCGGAAGAAGATCATCAAAAGTATTATTCAATGGAAACCTGACGATTCAACGATTATTATCAGTTCACATTACGTGAATGAAATTGCTAGTTTGCTGGATGAAGTAGTTATTATCAAAGACCAAACGATCTATGAAGTCAGTTTGGTTGAGGATATTCAAACTAAGTATCATTTAGGAATCGAAGATTACTACGAAAAAGTTTACGAAGGGAGTCTTCACGATGAGTAGTTTAGGCCGAATCAGTAAAGGATTATTCAAAGATAGATTCACTTTTGTGACGAAGCTTTTCGGGATTCAAATCTTGATTCTAGTAGCTACTCAATTGTGGTCACACTTTTCTACAAGGATGGGAACGACTAGTTTTACCGGAAATATTGTAATGTTTACTGTGGTGATGGTTGCTATAACGGCAGTAATGAATGAAAAAATAATTACTAATGATAAATACCGCTTGATTCCCGTTAGCGATGGCGTCCTTTATGGTAGTAGCTTATTGACAGCTTTTGTGTCGTTATTATATTTCACACTTGGTGAGATCGTTATTTACTTAATGGCTTATTGGATTTTTCCTAATCACTACGACCAAATGATGATCAATGACTTTAATTCAATTCAACAGTATTTCTTCAAATTCGAAGTATTGATAGCTTTTATTCTCGGCATTATTGTCGTTTGGACTGGCGTAACGGCGTTACATTTATTAATCAATTGGGTCAATGATTTCTTGCCGTTCAGAAGTCAAACCATCAGTAAAGTTATCGTGGCAATCGTTATCGTGTGGGCGTTTATGATACCGTTCAATTTCATTACCGGAAATGTGCTTCGCCTTATGGGGATCAATGATATGAACAGCAGCTTCGCGGCGGTCAGTCACGTGATGTATTCCGGTATGGGCATGATGGTAATCTGGATCGTCATTTTCAGTGCCATCAATCTTTATTTATTAAATAAAAAATCTGAAACAACTATTTAAGAGAGGAGTAGATTCATGACTGAAATATTAAAAATCAAAAATTTAAAATATAAAAAGAATAACAAAGTAATTCTGACGGATGTCAATTTATCGATCAACAGTGGCAAGATCATTGGGCTACTTGGTGAGAATGGCGCTGGTAAAACAACTTTGATGCGTTTGATAGCTGGAGTTAATTCTGTACCTGAAGGTGTTATAACGGTTGGCGGTCAGGTGAAAAAAGCTGATATTAAACAAAACGTCAGTTTAAGCGACCAATTAGGCGGTTTTGGTAAGAACACTAAAATCAGCGAGATCTTAAGATTTTATGAGAATGTCTACCATGATTTTTCAAAAGAGAAATACGCACAAATTTCTGACTTCTTAGGCTTAGATGAGACTAAGCGTCTATCAGCTCTCTCAACTGGTACGCGTGGAAAATTGGTTATCGCCTTGGCACTTTCACGTGAAACAATGCTCTACTTGTTAGATGAACCTTTGAGTGGAATCGACAGCATGTCTCGTAAGAAAATCATCAGCAGTATTATTCGTTGGAAGAGTGACAATTCAACAATTATTATCAGTGATCATTATGTGACAGAAATCGCTAGTTTGTTAGACGATGTCATCATTATCAAAGACGAAACTATTTATCAAGTCAGTTCCGTTGAAAACATTCAAGAGAAGTATCACTTAGGTGTTGAAGAGTATTATGAACAGGTTTATGAAGGTGGTGTTACTAATGAGTGATTATATCAATTTGAGTAAGAATCTAATCTATGATAAGTGGAAGACGATGAACTGGGTCGTCATCATTCAATTGATTGCTTTTGTGGTCATGTATTTATGGAGATTGATCACGGGAGGCTTTGACGGCAGCCTTATGCCAAGTTATTTTGTCGCTTTTTTTACTTTTGAAACTGTATTAGCTAGTTTAGTTGGTTTTGTAATGTTGTCACGGCGTAACGAACAAGTTTTCACAAGCAACAATTACCGTTTGATACCAGTGTCTGACACAAAATTATATTTCGGCAATGTTCTAACTACCTTACTAGCCTATATTTATTTACAAATCATTGAAGGTATTTTGGGCAATATAGTTATGTTCATGGCTGGTGGCAACTGGAGTGATATTTCGATCAGTTCTGTCGTTGGACATTCCGAAATTGCTTCCATGGTCTTAATCTTCATCTTGATGATTTTAGGAGCTATTCTGATGTGGACTGGTATCACAGTTATTCACTTCTTGATCGGTTGGATCAGTGGTTTCTTACCTTTTGGTCGGCAAAAATTCGTTACTTTTATTCTTTACTTCGTCGTAACATGTATCGGTTTGATAATCTTCAACTTCACGACCGGTAAGGTGATTAAATTCTTAATTACGCATATAAGTACGCAAGGGATCACTAATTTGAATCAATTAAATAATGTCTTGTGGATCAGCTGCGGTATCACGTTCGTCTGGATTGCCGTATTTACATTATTGAATATTTATCTCTTGAAGAGATGGACCGAAACAATTCGTTAAACACTACAAAAATAACTATGGGATGGTTTGATTATGAGTAGCGTTCTGGGTGTAACAAAGGATTTAATGTGGAGTAAGTTCAAATTAATGAATATGATCTTACTTTTCGATCTCCTAGAGGTTTTAGTTTTAATTTTTATTGGAGTTTTAAAGTTAAATGGTGCGAAACAAGGAAAAGCCGGATTATCTATTTTGCTCAATTACAGTGAGGGTGTCTTGATCTTTAGTGCCTGCGTGGTTTATCTGATTGGCGTTTTGTTGTTGATCAGAAGTAACGAGCAAGTTTTTTCGAATGATCGATATCGCCTGATTCCCTTATCTGAAATGAAACTGTATTTCATCAATTTGGTAACGACTAGTTTGGCATATTGCTATCTAGTGATTTCAGCGACTGGTATCTTTATCCTCGCTTCATATACACAAATGAAGAGTGATATTTTTTTACATTTCATTATATGGAATAGTAATGAGTTGAAACTACTTGTTAAAGACGGTGTCATTACGGTGCTGGGAATCATCTTGATTTGGACTTGCGGCACCTTGATTCACCTTTTGGTCGATTACCTCAGTAATTTTCTCTCAACAAATAAACGCAAATTAACTTTTGTGATTATGAACTTCCTAATTTTGGGGTTGAGTATGGGCATTATCTTTGTAACTTTAACGAGGATGTCTCTAATTGATTTAGATGATTACCGAGGACTTGTGGCCCAAACATTCTTTAAAGTTTGTTTTTTTGATTTAGCCGGTATCGGACTTTCGATTATCGGAAGTTTACATTTATTACAGAATTATTTCGAAACTAGTCGTTAGATTACGTTCATGATAAGAAAATGTACGTTTATGATTAAATTGGCATATAAATAATTTTTTGGAGTATTATCGATACTAATAAAATAGTAAAGAAGGGTTCAACGTGAGGTTCAATAACGATTTTTACAAAGGAAAATACTTTTGGATAGGGATCTTTTGCATCTCCTTTCTAACAGTTTTCCCGTGGAATAATGTCTGTACGATCAACGGCATTTTTTCTTTTTTCATGGTCGTTATCGGTACAGTAATGTTGATCAATTCAATATTTAATTTTTCAAAATACTTTTCCTAAGGATTTTAGTTCCGACTAGACATCGTGAACTAAGATCCTTTTTTTTGTAGCGTAATTGTTGACGTCTTGTCAATCATTGAGACTCTCATTATATGACAATAAATATTATGATGAAGGAGATTGGTATACCTGAAAGAAGGGATCTCTATGTCTGACACACTTGCATTATTAGCACTTATTTTTGGATTTACGCAAATTGCTCTAACCATTAAAGCCATTCGGCAAGTTAGGCACGAATCGAAAAGATTTTATCCTCGTTTTACAGCCTTTATTTTATTGTTTGGTTCGAGCTTTGGTCTGATATTAGTTTTTATTGGTTTAGACATTATTTTCAAATGGATTTGATCCTTTGGTAAAATGTCTTATGATAAAAGAAAAGTGGGATGATTACGTGGGTATTGAGATGATTGGAATCGTTGTTATTTTGATGGGGATCTATCAAATATATGTTGGTCGAAAAATGTATTTTAATATTAAAAAGAATGTCAAAAATCCACAGCCTTATGTTTTCATGGGGGTTTATATGTCACTGATCATTGGAATTATTTGTTTAGTTGTCGGAGCTTTTTTGATTAAGTGACCGTTATATAACGGTATAATTCAGAGAAAATTTAATATGGAAGAAAAATACAAGAGTGAAGCAAATATGCTTGGCTTCCCAGTATTAATGCAAATAGAGCGACAACTCAATTTTGAGTTGTCGCTCTATTTGCATTAAGCAGACGTTGTGCCTTGGTTCAGTTAGATTTTATTTAAATTGTCCATGTCTTCAATCAATTCATAAACTTGTTCCATACTGCCGACATAAACGCCACTGGCCAGAGGATGACCACCGCCGCCGAATTTTTCGGCAATTTGGTTAATAGGCATTTTTTTAGAACGCAAGTTGACACGGAAATGATCAGTTACTTTTTCACTAACGACGATCCAATTGTTGACCTTATTGATGCGACCAATCAAGGGAACAGCATTGTCAATCTCACCGTCTTGTAAGTGAAAGCCTTCTAAATCAGGCTTACGGATAATAATATAGCCAAATCCAGACTCGGTTAGTTTGAAGTTGTTTAGTATATAAGCTTCCAAGCGTGCTAAACGTTCGGACATCTCATCTTCGTGCAGAGCAATTTGGGAAATGTCGATACCTGTTTTAGCAAGATTGGTTGCTACTTGTAAAGTTTGGTAACTAGTCTCGCCATATAAGAAGCGATTAGTATCGCCAACGATACCTGCATATAGTTTAAAGGCACTTTCTTGAGACAAGTTGAGCGGTTCTAGTTGAACTGTCAAATCGTAAATCATTTCGGAACAACTAGAAATTCTATCTTCGACCCAATTAATATCGCCAAACGAATCGACATCTGGGTGATGATCAATCTTAATTATCTTGTCAGCCAGCCGATATTCGCCAGCATTATCGATTCTTTTAGCATTAGCAGTGTCAACAGCAATGACCAGTGCATCTTGATAAACTTCTTGAGAAACTTGGTCCATGGACCCGATCCAATCTAATACGGGTAAGTCAATTCCCGTCGCATAAACTTCCTTATTAGGATAGGCTTCTTGGAGCATCAATTTGAGACCAACTTGGGACCCGATCGCATCAGGGTCAGGGTTTTGATGTCTCACAATAATAATTTTGTCGTATTCTTCGATACTTTTTAAAATATCAGCAATCATAGAAAGTACTCCTCAGCGTTTATCAATTTAGTTATATTCTATCATCAATACTGGTTATTTTACCCATTAGATTACTCAACACTCATCGTAAGCTGAACTTACAAAACTGTAAGTAGATGTAAGAGAAAACCCACGACTCATCACCCCATACCCTTTATGATAGATATATCAAATGGAGGGAAGTAAACATGCAAAAAATAGTCGATGTACAAAATATTGAAAAAATATACGGAAAAGTGGGCGAGAAACAATTTAAAGCCTTATCTGATGTTAATTTTGAAGTAAAACCTGGGGAATTTGTTGGAATCATGGGTGCCTCAGGTTCGGGTAAAACTACTTTACTGAATATTTTGTCTACATTAGACACACCCACTAGTGGCCAAGTAGAAATTGCTGGTCAAGACATAACTAAATTAAATAACAATCAAATGGCCGACTTTCGGGCTAATAAAATTGGCTTCATTTTTCAAGACTTTAATTTATTGGAAAATTTAACAGCTTATGAAAATATCGCATTGCCATTAGCTTTGCAGAATAAAGCTACCAAGGAGATTAAACCAGCAGTAATGAGTATTGCTGAAAAACTTGGTCTTACGGAAATCTTGAATCATTATCCAACTGAATTGTCAGGTGGACAAAAACAACGTGTTGCGGCCGCTCGTGCTTTAGTACACAATCCTTCAATCGTCTTTGGTGATGAACCTACTGGTGCCTTAGATTCCAAGAGTGCTAGAGCTCTGTTAGATACGTTAACGAAAATCAATCGTGAAGATAATGTATCAATTTTACTGGTGACTCATGATCCGTTTTCAGCAAGTTTCTGTGACCGAATCCTCTTTATCAAAGATGGTGAAATCGGCCAGGAATTGAAAAAGGAAAAACGCAATCGAGCTGAATATTATCAAGAAATCCTAGATTCACTCGGAACATTTGCAGAATAGGGGGGTAAACATGTTAAACAAATTAGCTTTAAACGGTATCAAGCATCGGGCGCGTGATTACAGTGTGCTTTTTTCAGGACTGATGATTGCGGCAGCGATATTTTATATGTTCATGGCACTAGCCACGAATCAATCTTTCTTAAAATCTAATTCACCAGCCAGTGCAACAGTCTTTATTTTTGGTTTTGGAATCGTCTTGTTGGCAATCATCACGATCGTTTACATCAATTATGCCAATACCTTTCTCTTGAGTATGCGCCAAAAAGAGTACGGGATGTTCATGATGTTAGGTGCTAAAAGTAGTAAGATTTCGCAAATGATTTTCATTGAAACTTTATCAATTGGCGCCATTGCTACTTTGATCGGGTCAGCCATTGGAATTTTCTTGACCGGATTCGTTGGTAAATGGCTGATCAGTGCATTGGACATGCAGATCAAGCACTTCGATAGTTTTTATTTACCAGCTTTTCTTTGGACATTGGCTTTCTTCGTGATTATTTTTGCCTTTTCCGCTATCAGAAATGCAATCTCATTACGTCGCAGTAAAGTATTAACTTTATTGAATCGTGATAGCCAACCAGTAAAAATCAAACGTAACGGCGTTGTAAAAGCTGTTCAAGCAGTTTTAGGACTCATTCTCTTGGCTGTGGGATATTTAACCATGTATTTTGTTGGTCAACAGCCAGGTTTTATTTATTTAGGTATTCCCTTGGCTTTAATCACCATTGTTGGTGGAACTTACTTTACGATCAATTCACTTGTAACATTCGTCATCGTCGCTTTGAAACGTAATATTAAGTATTCTCAAAAAGGTTTGAATAATTTTACACTTTCACAATTGAGTTTTCGAATCAATGACTACACCAAGATTCTCTCAATGGTTTCGATTATGTTTGCCTTAGCTTTAGGCGCTATAACGGTCGGCTTAGGTTTCAACAATCAAATTGACAATGTGGTAAATGGACAAAGCTACTATGATGTCCAAGTTACCAATCCGGATGCTGCACAGCAGAAACGCATCCGTGGTTTACAAATTGACAAAGAGAATGTTTATACCTACAAAACAGACGCTAAAAATGTCTATTATCAAGCCAGTGAATTCAAGAAACAACCATTGGGTTATTCCAAAATCAATACTGAGACAATGGTCTCAAAGCACGCCACTTCAAGTGATCCTAGTAAAAATGACAATGCAAATTTTGCGTTGATGAATACAAGGTTGCCAGCACAAAGAACTAAAAATACTAAATTATTGAGTGATCAAGAGTATGCAGCAATCAAATCGCCAGAGACTAAGACAGTCTTAGTTAAGACGAATTCATTTAAGGGTAACTTGAATCAGATCAAAGCAATTTCAAAAGCTGAAAATCAACGTTATCCTGAATTAAAGACCGCCGGTGGCGATAAGTACAGTTCTTATACAATGATCAATGGTTTCTTCTCTGGATTAGAATTTATGGGCTTATTCTTGGGAATTGCCTTTCTAGCTATGCTTGCTAGTTGCTTGATGTTTAAGATTTTGTCTGGAGCTAGTGGTGACGTTAAGCGTTATAACATGCTTTATAAAGTTGGTACTCGTCAAAAGATGCTTCGTCAAACAATCAATAAGGAAATTGCCGTTTTGTTCTCTGTTCCTGCAATTCTAGGTTTGATTCATGTACTGGTTGGTTTACAGCTATTTAGTAAGATCCTTTACCAACCATACAGTCATATTGAGATTCCATTCATGATTTTCATCGTATTGTATTTGATTTATTACTTCGTTACTAGATACTTATACAAAAAAATCGTCCTTAAAAATTAAGATTAAATTATGTCAGATTGTTTCTAATAATCTGGCTTTTTTGTTTGTTCGTAAAAAAAATTTATTTTTGGAATTGTTGAAATGAATATTTAGATAAGATTGGTGTTATAGTTTGCGTGTAATCCTAGCCAGCTGAAAAAAGTCGAACATTTTATTCACAAAGAAGTTTTTTGTTGCTAAAAGTTCGGTTTAACATTAAAATTTTCTTAATATAAGTTTTAGAAAAATCTTTTATGAAGTAAGAAGGGAGATTTTATTATGTCTTCAATGATTGAATTCCGCAAGGTTCAAAAGTACTACGGAGATTTCCATGCCTTAAAGGACATCAACTTGGAAATCGATAAGGGTGAAACAGTTGTCTTAATTGGACCATCAGGTTCAGGAAAGAGTACTTTATCTAGAACTGTTAATGGTTTGGAAACGATCCAAGAGGGGCAATTGATCGTAAATGGTCGTGATATTGCAGACAAATCGACTGATATCAATCGTATTAGACGAGATGTCGGCATGGTTTTCCAACACTTTAATCTATATGCAAATAAAGACGTTTTGGAAAACATCATGTTAGCTCCAAGAATTGTCTTAAAAATGAATGAAGATGAGAATAAGAAACAAGCAATGGCCTTGTTAGATCGGGTCGGTCTGGCTGACAAAGCTCACAGTATGCCAGCACAGATCTCTGGTGGACAGCAACAACGTGTCGCTATCGCTAGATCTTTAGCTATGAAGCCTCGTTGCATGTTATTCGATGAACCAACTAGTGCGCTTGATCCAGAAATGATCGATGATGTTTTGGGAGTAATCAAGTATGTTACAAGCCAAAGCGATATGACTTCTTTGATCGTGACCCACGAAATGGGCTTTGCTCAAGAAGTTGCTAACCGGGTTATCTTCATGGCTGATGGACAAATCTTGGAAGATGATGACAAAGATACTTTCTTCAATCATCCAACTAATGAACGTGCACGTCAGTTCCTCAGCAAAATTATTAAACACTAGGGGGATAAGGATATGAAACGCTGGAAATATTTAGTATTAGTTATCACTTCTTTACTTCTAGCCGTTACATTATCAGCCTGTGGCTCCAAACCTCTGTCAGCACAAAATGTTTATGAAAATGATAAAAAATCAAAGACAGTGACATGGGGCGTCAAAGCCGATACAAAGTTGATAGGTTTGATTGATGTTAAAGACGGAAAAGAAAAAGGGTTTGAAATTGACTTGGCTAAAGCTATAACGAAGAAAATGTACGGCAAGAATGCTACAGCTAAGTTTGTTACCGTTACGTCACAGTCACGTATCCCCTTGCTAAAGAATGGTAATATCGATGCAATCATCGCTACAATGACCATAACGCCAGAACGTGAAAAAATTCTGGACTTCTCTAATTCATATTTTGACGCTGGTCAATCGATTTTGGTTAAAAATAACTCTTCAGTCAAGAAGGTTCAAGACCTAGATGGTAAGACCGTTATTGGTGTTGTCGGTTCTAACTCTGTTCAAAATGTGAAAAAATTCGCTCCAAAAGCGCAGGTTTTACAGTTGCCAGATTATGCTCAAGCCTTGACAGCTTTGAAATCAGGTCAAGGTGATGCTTTGACGACTGATAATGTCATCTTAGCTGGTATGGCAGTTAATAATCCAGGCTATAAATTGCAAGGTAAAGCCTTTACGACTGAACCATATGGTATCGGAATCAATAAAGGCCAAACTGAATTTAAGTCAGCTATCAATAAGGCTTTAAAAGAAGTTGAAGCTGATGGAACATACAATAAGTTAGTTATCAAATGGTTCGGTAATGTCCCAGGATTCAACTACAAGGAGGTGCTACGCAAATGATACATCTACTTACAGATAATTGGAGTGCGTTTATTAGTGGCTTCGGCTGGACCCTTTTATCAAGTGTCTTAGCACTATTCTTTAGTTTGATTATCGGTTCACTGTTCGCTATTTTGGAAGTTGTACCAAATAAGTTTTTAAGGGTAGTCGGGAGAGTCTACGTTGAAGTCTTCAGAAATATCCCCTTGTTGGTTATAACGATGTTCTTCTATTTAGTAATTCCGCTTTATGTCGTTAAGATCAATGGATTTACTGCCGGAACGATTGGACTGACGATTTATACATCAGCTTTTATCGCTGAAACAGTCCGTGCGGGAATCAATTCTGTTAACATCGGACAGATGGAAGCAGCACGTGGTCAAGGGATGACTTTCTGGCAAGCGATGCGTTATATCGTTTTACCACAGGCCTTCAAGTACGTAATCCCACCACTAGGTAACCAGTTCGTTAACTTAGTCAAAAATTCTTCAGTTCTAGCCTTTGTGGCTGGTTTTGATTTAATGTATCAAGGTAATGCCATTGCTTCAACGACCTTTGACACAGTCAATACCTACATCATTGTTGGTATTTTCTACTTGATCATTACTTTACCAATCAGTTATTACATGCAACATCTAGAAAGAAAATTAGCTTAGGAGGGGTATTATGCAAACTTGGATTGACGCTTACTCATGGATCAATATCAGATTCCTTCTCCAAGGCTTATGGATCACGATTTTGATCTCCGTTATATCGGTGGTTTTAAGTTTCATTTTTGGATCGATCTTAGGAATTATCCGTTATGCTAAGATTCCTTATTTCTCAAGAATTATCGGTCTGATCATTGATGTTATCCGAAATTTACCATTGCTGTTGATCATCTTCTTCGTTTACTTTGGATTGCCAGCATTTGGTTTCAAGCCGGATACGATTCCAGCCGCAATTTTGGCGATGACAGTCTTTGAATCGATGATGATTGCTGAAATTATCCGTTCAGGTATCTTGGCGGTTGATATCGGTCAGATGGAAGCTGCCCGTGCAATGGGGATGAAGATGTCGCAAGCTATGTGGCATATAATTCTTCCACAAGCTTATAAAAAAATGATTCCAGCCTTGGTTAGTCAATTTATTTCATTGATCAAGGATACATCTTTGGCCACAATCATTGTGGTTCCGGAATTAATGCAACATGGACAAGTCGTTTACGGACAAGATCCAAATTATATTATTCCAGTCTTCGTAGCGATGGCATTGATGTACTTTGTCGTTTGTTACGCATTGTCCATTTTGTCGAGAATTATCGATCGTCGGATGGCCTAAAATTAAAATAATGTTGACAGATCAAAATAAGCCTGTTATTGTTTAAGGCAATCGAATAAACACATATAAGTGTCTGAATCAATTAGTAATGTATCTGGGCGTAAGAAAGCCGGTGGTTGATGCGAACCGGTCAGGGTGCAGTTATGAAATACCAGACACGACTTGGTTTTCCAAGCGGAATAAGAGAGCCGTTATTCTCAAGAGTGGAGTAATAGTTTATTTAACTATTCTCAAGCTGGGTGGTACCACGGTAAATCGTCCCTGTTGCATATGTTTGCAGCAGGGACTTTTTTTATACAAGGGGTATTGAAAATGATGATTAATACATGCGGTGGTAATCCTCGATATTGATTTTTCAGTTGAATGTAAAAACAATTTTGGAGGAAAGATAATGAACAAGAGTAAAAAAGCGATTAGTTTTAGAGAAGCCGTTACAATTTTGGTTGTGATGTTAATAGTTTTAGGTTTTGGTGTTATCAAGTTTGGTTTATCACCACAGACACCGGTTTTAGTTGTCATTGGCCTATTGATTCTGTGGAGTAAAGTCCGTGGCAACAGTTGGGACGACATTTTTGATGGAATAACTGAAGGCGTAAAGAATGGTATCATTCCCATTTTCATTTTTATTTTAATTGGGGCTTTGATCGGTACATGGATTGCTGCCGGAATCATTCCTTCGATGATGGTTGCAGGTTTTCATCTGATCTCAGTACAATGGTTCGTACCTTCTGTCTTTCTTGTCTGTGCTTTGATAGGAACGTCAATTGGGAGTGCTTTTACTATCATTTCAACTATTGGGATTGCTTTGTTTGGAATGGGACAAACCCTCGGTATGAGTCCAGCTTTAGTTGCTGGAGCCATCATTTCCGGAGCTATCTTTGGTGATAAGACATCACCATTGTCCGACTCAACTAACTTAGCTTCAGCCATTGCTGAAGATGATTTATTTGATCATATTAAGAACCTGATGTGGACTACGATTCCTGCCTTTATCATTTCTTTGATTCTTTACGCAATTTTAGGCAATGCCGGTTCAAATGCTAGTTTGAGTAAAATTGATACGACATTAAATATTTTGAACAGCCACTTTGTCATTACTTGGTGGGCTCTTTTACCAATCGCACTATTGTTCTGTTGCGCCATATTAAAAGTGCCAGCCATCGCTACTTTGATTTTGAATATCACCGTTACAGTTGGAATGATTTTTGTAGAAAAGCCTAATACACCAATTAAAGATATCGCTGGTTTCATCGAGAATGGCTTTGTCTCAAAAACTGGTAATGCTAGTGTCGATGCTTTACTGACTAGAGGTGGGATCACCTCAATGATGGGTACTGTTTCCTTGATTTTCCTTACTTTGTCATTAGGTGGATTATTGATGAAATTCGATGTGATTCAGACCGCTATGACGCCACTAGCTAAGAAGTTGAAGACACCAGGATCAGTCGTTACAGCCACGATTTTATCCGGAATCGGTGTTAATATCTTCGTTGGTGAACAATACTTGTCAGTTATCTTACCAGGTAAAGCTTTCAAACAAACTTTCAACGAACGTGGTTTGGACAACTTAGCTCTAAGTCGGGTGCTTGAAGATGGAGGGACCGTAATTAACTACTTGATTCCTTGGGGTGTTGCCGGTGCCTTTGCTGCCAATACCTTAGGAGTTCCAACCTTAGCCTTCTTGCCATTTTGTTTCTTTAGTTTGTTATCACCAATCCTCTCAATCATCAGTGGATTTACCGGTATCGGATTGAAACGTTTAACTAAGACAGTTAAAACTGATAAGAAAGTTGCGACTGTCTAACAATTGATCAGTAAATAAGATATTCTAAGAGCAGAGATGCTCTTTTTTATTTACAAAAGTATGAGGTATTTGAGGGGGAAGTTGCGATGAGTCCATATGAACAAGTGAAGGCAGAATTAGATAAGTTAAAAATAAACTATGAAATTGTTGAACATCCGGCCGTCTACACTGCACAAAAAGCAGACGAGTATATTGAGGGTAAAGATTGTATTCGAACCAAATCACTCTTTTTGACCAATAATAAGAAAAAAGCCTTTTACTTAGTTTTTATGGCTGATGATAAACGTCTTGATATGAAACATTTTGGTGAGTTGATTGGCGAAAAACATCTAAAGTTTGCTTCAGAGCAATTATTGCTGGAAAAATTAGGTTTAAAGCCAGGTTTTGTTTCAATCTTCGGACTGCTGAATAACCGGGAAAAGGACGTTCAAGTTTATTTTGAAAAAGATATTGTTGGCCAGAAGCCATTGACCTTTCATCCGAATGATAATACTAAGACGTTGTTTCTTGGGATGGAGGACTTGGAAAGATTCTTGGTTGATTTGGGGTATGATTACAAGATAATTTAAGTGATATTTGTTATCAGCTACAGTAAGTTTCATGATTATAGAATAATGGTCTAGAAGTCATTTTGATTTCTAGACCATTATTTTTTAATCTATAAATTGTAATCTAGCTTTTATCCTTAGAAATGCAATTGGGGTAATAAGGTCTTAACCAGAGCGATCAAGTTTTGAATTTCGGTAGAATTAGCTAATTTTGGATTGATTAAATAAAATTGATTACAAAAATCACTTGTTAGCTGTTCATATGGTAATAACGTATCAGTAATGGAGCGTTTAGCCACAATAGCTTTTCCAATTCGTCTAGAGACCAATTTAATTATTAAGTTATTGTCGTTTACTTTGATAATTTTGGTTGGACGAATATGATGTTCGTTGAAGTATTTATCAGTATATTCACGTTGGGTAGAACCAGTTTTTCCAATTATCCATTCCGGGCTATCAATATCGCCTGCTAAGACTAATTCATCAGTGGCAAAAGATACTTGTTCAATGTCATGAGTCACAATAGGTTTTTCAATAATACCGAAGTCTATTTCTCGTTTAGTGATTTCTTCAAGAATCTTTTCAGAATCAGCTGTGATTAATTCGAAGTCAAAACGATCGAAATATTTCTTTAAACTATCCATTAATGGCGGAATAACATGATTAGCGGTGGTTTGAGAGGCTCCAATAACGCATTTGATACGGTTACTACGATGTTTTTTTACTAAGTGATTTAGGGAATTTTCCCAATTGTTCAGTACTATTTGTGAATCACGATAAAATCGGTTTGCATTTTCAGTAGGTACTAGTCCCTTATTACCATTACGTTTGAATAATTGAACACCTAGCTCTTCCTCTAGTTTTTTTATTTGAATCGAAACACTTGGTTGAGTGACGTATAATTCCTTAGCTGCACGTGTGATGCTTCGCGTTTCATATACTTTTTGAAAGGCAACAATGTCTCTAAACATAAGTTTTTACCTCGATATAAATATTATTTATGTAGCGATATATAAATATAATAACGGCTTAATATTGTGATTAAATTATAATATAAAAATATCGGTACGAGTGTGGTAAGACTGATAGATGGTAACTAATGAATAAAGTAAAAGATTTTTTTCACAAGGATGTATTGGAATATCAACCGTGAATACGATTACATATTAATATAATTTATGATAAATTAACACCATAAACACGCGTGTACTAAGAATGGAAGGTGCTGAGGCTGATGATTGGAAAAAATATGAAGAAATATGGCTTAAATGCTAAACAACCAATTATTGGATTGATGGTCTTTGTTTTAGTAATTATTTGGGCAATATTTTTAAACTCAGAGGCAAGTAAATTGCCAATGGCTCTGTTTGCGGGTTTGATGTTAGGTTATGTTTTGACAAGATCTAGATTTGGGTTTGCAGGTGGAATTAAAAGGGTATTTTATCGTGGAGAAGCTAGTTTAACCAATGCACTCCTTGTTATGTTTGCAATTACAGCAGTTGTTAATATTGGAATTCAATGGGCTGCTGCCAGTAAAGGTGCTCTACCCGCATGGCAAGTTACAAGTGAAACGCAGTCCATTATTCCAGGAACTCAAAATGTTAGAATGGGAAATATTTCAACGGCATTGGGAGGCTTCCTATTTGGAATTGGAATGATGCTAGCTGGTGGATGTGCTAGTGGAACCCTATCAGATTTTGGTGAAGGTGAAGGACATTCTTGGATAGCATTGCCATTTTTTGTTTTAGCTGCTGCGCCAGGACAAAAATTAGGATATGATTTGGACCAGTCTGCTATTGGACAAATAGGTATCAAAGCGTGGATGCCACAGTATATCGGTTATGGTGGTTCAATAGCCGTGACCTTATTAATATTCCTTGGACTATATTATTTGACCAAGAAATATGAAAATCATAAAAAGGAAATGGGAATGTATTCAGATCCAAAGTCTGACTATTTAGACTTTGAAAAGCCTATAAACGATAATGCAAAGGTTATTAAATTTTTCTCATGGGAAACATATCATAAATTCTTTGTTGAAAGATGGAGTTTTATAACTGGAGCCATAGGTATCTCAATTGCTGCAATTTTTATTTTAATAACAACTGGTAAAGCATGGGGAGTTACCACACCATTTGTCTCACTAGATCAAAAATTTTTAGGACTATTCGGAGTAACATTTACTTCACCTGCTTTTGATGAAACGGCGGAAGCAATGAAGGGCAGCTTATTAGTAGATGGTGGAACGATTAGAAATATTGGATTAGTCTTAGGAGCATTTTTAGCATTTTTGATGGCTGGTAGATTCTCTATGAAGTTTAATTTTACAAAAAAAGATATTTTTATTTATGCTACAGGGGGATTACTAATGGGTTTAGGTAGTCGTTGTGCACGTGGATGTAATATTGGTGCTCTTTACTCATCCATTTGTAATTTCTCAGTTCATGGATACGTGTTCATGTTTTTCCTAATATTAGGAGGCATGGTTGGTATTAAGTTGTTTGAAGGTAAAGTTGATTTGTTACCAAAATATTTAGTTTCAGATGGTGTTGAATAATTATATTAAAAGGAGTGGCTTTATAATGGATAACAAAAAAATTGTTGTAGTAGGTGGAGTTGCAGGAGGTGCATCAGCAGCAGCTCGTGCACGTAGATTAGATGAATTTGCAGAGATTACAATGTTCGAAAAAGGACCAGATGTATCGTTCTCTAATTGTTCATTGCCATATCACTTAAGTGGATTGGTTCCAGACGCCGACAGCATAGTCATGATGACTCCAAAACAGTTTAAGGATCAATATGCTATTGATGCTGAGGTTAACTCTGAGGTTATTAATGTTGATCCTGAGAAAAAAGATGTTGAGGTCAAAAATACACAGACAGGTGAAATAAAACATGTTACCTATGATGAATTAATTTTGTCACCAGGCGCTAATCCAATCATGCCAAGCAGTATCAAAGGAATTGATCATGATAATGTCTTCTCGGTCAGAAATGTTGTTGATATAAAAAAGATCAAAACTTACTTGGATGTCAATAAAGTGACTGATGTTGCGATTATTGGCGGTGGATTTATTGGTTTGGAAGTATGTGAAAACTTAGCTCAAACGGGGACAAAAGTTTCCCTAATTGAAGCAGCTAGTCATGTTATGGGAACAATCGATGATGACTTTGCTCAATTAGTTCATAAAGAACTTTATGATCATGGTGTTAACGTTATTTTAGATGATGGTTTAGCCGAAATTAATGATGATAGTATCAAATTAGGTTCAGGCCGTGTCATCAAGTCTCAAGCAGTTATAGTAGCTATTGGTGTAAAACCAGATACAACTTTGGCAAGTAAGATCGGCTGTAAGTTAGGGTTAACAGGTGGCATTGCTGTTGATCAACACTATCAAACATCAATCCCTAACATTTATGCAGTTGGTGATGCAATTGAAGTTAGTCACATGTTAACACGTAAAAAGACTCGTTTAGCATTGGCTTTCCCAGCTCAAATGGAAGCAAGAGACGCGATTGACCATATTTATGGTAGAACTGTGGAAACAAGAGGCTTTATTGGCTCACAAGCCATTCATATTTTTGATATCAATGTTGCTTCAACCGGATTAACGGAAAGTGAATGTCAAAAAGATGGTATCGACTATCGTACTGCGGTAGTTATTCCTAAGAGTAGAGTTGGTTTAATGCCTGATGCAACGCCGTTATACTTGAAACTTATTTTTGGCTATCCAAGTGGCGAAGTTCTTGGGGCTCAAGCCATTGGCAAATCAGATGTTGATAAACAAATTGATATTATTGCAACAATGATTTCTATGCATGGACATATTTCAGATTTAACACATCTAGAAGTTTGTTACTCACCTTGGTTCAGTACCGCTAAGAATGCCGTTAATATGGCCGCTTTAGTTGCTGAAAATGTTTTGAACGGAGAATTCAAACAAGTACAAGTTAGCGATATTCGTAAATTAGTAGAAAATGGAGCCTTTATCCTTGATGCACGTGAACCGAAGGAATATGAAGAAGGACATATTATTGGTGCTGTAAATATTCCATTAAGTCAATTCCGTCAAAGATTAGATGAAATTCCAACAGATTGTCCAGTTTATGCTCATTGTTTAGTAGGACAACGTAGTTATAATCTGGTTCGAGCTTTGAATAACCGCGGTTATAAAAATGTTATCAATATTGCAGGATCATATTTGGACCTTTGTGAATATGAATATTTCAAAGATCAAACTACAGATCGTAAACCAATTGTGACAAACTATCGTTTTGATTTATTGTAATTAAGTAGGGGGTGATGAAATGAAGAAAAAATCATTACTAATAACGACTTGTGTTTGGGTCGTCTTATTAGCAATCTGGTTCTTGGTCACCAACTTAAAATTGGTCTCACCAATCCTCTTTCCATCACCACAAGATGTTTGGTTCACGTTTACTAGTATTTTGGTACACGGCTATAACAATATTTCCTTCTGGCAACATTTAGGTATCACCTTGTTTCGACTTTTCTCAGCTTTGATCTTGGCAATCATCACAGCAGTTCCATTAGGACTAGCTTCAGGGATGTCAGAATGGGTCCATGCAATCGTTGATTCTCTGATCCAGTTTTATCGTCCAATCCCACCTTTGGCCTACTATACGATTTTGATTTTATGGTTAGGTATCGGCGAGGGTTCAAAAATAATCTTGCTGTATTTAGCAGCTTTTGCACCGATATATATCGCTTGCGTTGAAGGTGTTCATCACTTAAATCAAGACTATGTTTTGAGCGCTAAGTCACTAGGAGCAGACAAGTGGTCGATCTTCAAATGGGTCATTTTCCCAGGTTCATTACCGGATATTTTTACCGGCATCAGAACAGCTATGGGTGTATCATTTTCAACTTTAGTTGCTGCGGAAATGGTTGCTTCAACATCTGGTATCGGCTGGATGGTGATCGATGCTTCGAAATATTTGAAGAGTAGCGTTATGTTCATGGGTATCTTTATTCTTGGTGGATTAGGTTTATTGCTAGATTGGCTACTACAGTTGCTGGAAAGAAAATGGATCTTCTGGAAGGGTAAAGACTGATGAAACGGTTAGTTAAATTTGTTCTTGTAGGAATGATTTTGTTACTGACTGTCAATCTGAGTAGTTGCTCTACCAAGAATAAAACGAAACCCAATGAAGTCAGAATTGGCATTCTCAATACACCTAATGATGTGGCTGTGGCTAGAAATAAGGGCTATTTTCAAAAAGCCTTTCCGAATAAAAAAGTCAGTTTCATCACCTTCGATTCAGGAGTCGATGCTAACAAAGCATTGATGTCTGGCGGCGTTGATTTCGCTACAATGGGTGATACTAACGGCATCGTAGCACTGACTGCTGGGATTCCTGTGAAGTTACTGTGGATCAATGAAATGTGTGGCAGTAACGAGTCTTTGATCGTCAAAAAGAACTCTGGAATCAAGTCGGTTGCTGATTTAAAGGGTAAAAAGATTGCGACGCCGTTTGCCTCGACTTCGCATTACAGTTTGATGATCACTTTAAAAAGAGCTGGTTTAGAACATAAAGTGAAGCTATTAGATATGGATACGCAAAATATTGTTGCAGCTTGGAAGCGTGGCAATATCGATGCTGCATATACGTGGCAACCGACTTTATCACAATTACAAGCTGACGGACGCGTGTTAGTGGACAGTTCTGATTTATCAAAAGCTGGTTATTCAACGGCTAATATTACTTTAGTCAGCAAGGCTTTCTTGAAGCAGCACCCAGCTGATGTTAAAAAGTTTGTTGGCGTTTTATCAAAAGCACACCAATTACGAAAAAACGATTACGAAACAACCGTCAAGTCGGCGGCTAAACAAACTGGTATCAGTAACGGGGATGCTGATAAACAGATGTGTGGTACCACTTGGCCATCACTCAATGAAGAATATTCAGCTAAGTATTTAGGTCAAAAAAATCAGTTAGGACAATTTGTCGTCGAAATGCAACGGGCTGGAAAATTCATGTCTGGACAACAAACTATCAGCTATGCGCCGACATTGACACAGTTCAGAAAATTCGTTTATCAGGAGGGGGAATAAGATGGAATTAGTTAAAGCATTAGATCTATCGATCAAGTACCCTCACTCTGATGAACCAGTGATCGAGAAAACTAATTTTACGATTGCTCAAAATGAGATCTTCGTTTTAGTTGGACCATCTGGCTGTGGCAAAAGCACTATCTTGCAAGCTTTAGCTGGTTTTATCAAAGCCCAGGGAACTTTAACGATGAACGGAGAACCAATCACTAGCCCTGACTGGCAACGAGGTGTCGTTTTTCAAAACTCTTCGTTATATCCTTGGTTTACAGTTAAGGACAATGTCGGTTTTGGCTTGAAAGCTAGAAAATTTTCTCAGACGGAAATCAATCAACGAGTAGCTTACTTGTTGGATCTGATTGGACTGAGTGATCAAAGCAATACCAAAACTTTTGAATTGTCTGGGGGGATGAGGCAGCGAGTTGCTATTGCCAGAGTTCTAGCTAATAAATCACCATTGTTGTTGATGGATGAACCATTTGGTGCTTTGGATGCCTTTACTAGAGCGAAGATGCAACAATTGATCTTGGATATTTGGCAAAAAGAAAATACGAGTATTTTCATGATCACCCACGACTTAAATGAAGCGATTCGTTGTGGCAATCGGATTGCTATTATGAATGCTCATGATAAAAAAATCGTTCAGATCAAAGATAATCCATTTCAAAATACTGATCTGTCACAATTAGATGATTTTGAATTGGAAAGAAAGATAGATGTTTATCGTAAAAGCATTTTAGAAATTATTAATCAATAAAAAATTTCCTATCAAGACAAAATTTAATCGTCCTTGATAGGAATTTTTTTGTTATAGAACAGATACAATTAATTACATGAAACATATAAAATAATCGCGGTACAACAACTTTCTGTCACGTGCGATAATGGCACAAAGGAGGCTTGCAATGAAAAAAACACTAATGATCGTTGTAGCTTTATTAGTATTTACCTTACCGCTATCCGCTTACAGTGTTAATTCTTTAAAAAGTATTGATAAGAAATCTTTACGGTCCGAAATGGTCGCTCAGTCAGCAACGGTTATTCAAAAAAATCAACGTCAGTGGCACAAAGAAATTTTCGATTCGAAAGTTAAGGTCGTGCATAGCGCCGGATTCACGGATGAATTTAATACAACTAGTTTGACCTTAGATCAGCTACAGAACCATAATCAGTCAGTCATCAAAGGTACCGTCTATAACTTACAAAAAATGAATAGTCCCAAGAATATGGCTTATACGAAAGCTAAGATTCATGTCGACAAAGTCATCAGTGGCGATAAAACCATGCAAGGTAAGAATATTTATTTAGTCTTTGACGGTGGCTTAGTATCGTTTAATCATTGGTACACTAAGGAACAATCTAAGAATGCGGAACGGGAATTGTTTGTTAAAAATGATGAATTTCCGTTACCTGCGATCGGTTCAAAAATTATTACTGGCCTTATTCCCAATCATTTAGATGAACCATCAGATCATAACGCCGTTTTGAAGCAGAGCGGCTTTACGATTCACAATTCATATACGATTAGCAATCCGAAATACAACTTATGGATCAAAAATACTTCCGCAAAAGAGTTTCAATTGAATAATCCTAAGTTGAAAGAGAAGACTAACAATCCGTTGATCCGAAAATTGCAGAGTTTAACTAAGCAGCTCAATCAGAAATACAATAAATAGCGGTTTTCCATACCTAAAAGGTATACTTGCTAATGAATAATAGGTATTATACATTTCAATAAATTGGCGCCATACTAAAGATGTTCTCTTGTGAGAATGTCTATTTTTTTACGAAAGGTGACGTTAGAATGGATTATCAAAAATTAGGTAATACGGGTTTAGATGTTTCTCGAATTTGTCTAGGGACGATGGAATTTGGTCGACCAGAGTCAGGGATGTTTCCTTGGGCAGTTGATTATGATCAGAGTGAAAAAGTAATTAAAGAAGCGTTGAATTTAGGTATTAATTTTTTTGATACAGCTAATATATATTCACATGGCGACAGTGAAGAATATGTCGGTAAAGCTTTGAAGAAAAACGCCAACCGTGATGAAGTCGTCGTGGCTACCAAAGTGTTCTTCAGTCCTTCCGATAAGCCTAATCAAGCTGGACTATCTCGCAAAGCAATTATGTCGCAAATTGATCAAAGTCTAGAACGTCTGGATATGGATTACGTTGATCTATACATCATTCATCGTTGGGATTACAATACACCAATCGAAGAAACAATGGAGGCTTTGCATGATGTGGTTAAAGCTGGCAAGGCTAGATATATCGGAGCTTCAGCTATGTATTCATGGCAATTTGAAAAAGCCCAAGCCATTGCTAAAGCACACAACTGGACCCCATTTGTTTCGATGCAGAATCATTTGAATTTGTTGTATCGGGAAGAAGAGCGTGAGATGATGCCATTGTGTGAAGATCAAAATATCGCTGTCACGCCATACAGTCCATTGGCTTCAGGCCATTTAACTCGTACAACATGGAATGCAGCTACCAAACGTTCGCAAACTGATAAAGTAGCTGTCAGCAAGTACGATCAAGCTGAGATTAATGATATGGAAATTGTTAAGCGAGTTCATGAAGTTGCTGATAAATATCAAGCAACAATGGCGCAAGTAGCACTAGCATGGCTGTTGCAAAAGAAACAAGTTGTTGCTCCAATCATTGGCGCTACGAAACCAGATCACTTGGCAAGCTCAGTTGATGCCTTGGAATTGAAGCTGACTTCAGAAGATGTAGCTTACCTCGAAGAACCATATCAACCTCATGCAGTCGTTGGCGCTTTTTCCAAACAAAATCACGATTATACACGTTAAGGAGAAGTTTATGAAAATTGACAGTTTTGCCCATGTTTTGCCGATTGGTTTACTTAAACAGCTGCAACATGCTGTACCTGATATTATCGAACAAAATCCTTTTTTGAAGATTCCGGCTTTAACTGATATGACGATTAGAAAAGAGTCTTTCCCTACAGATGTAAAACAAATCATTTCTAACGTCAATCTGAATCCAGAAGATTACTTAGATGGTGCAAGTTCTAGCAAGTTATGTATTGCTGTGAATGAAGAACTACTTCAGTTAGTTCATGATAATTCTGATATTTTTACGAAGGCTGTCGCAATGGTACCAATGAATAATATCCCTAAAGCTGTACAAATAATTGAACAACAAGTAAAAGGTCAGTTTGTAGGAATCCAACTCTTTACAAGGGCTTTAGGTAAGTCGATTGCTGATCCGGAGTTTGAAGCGGTCTTTGAAACGATGGCAAAAAAAGATTTGCCGATTTTTTTACATCCAGTTTTTGATGATAGGAAACCAGATAACAATATTACTTTTAGTTGGGAATATGAATTGACACAAGCAATGTACCAAATTGTTCAAGCGGGTTATTTTGAAAAATACCCTAACTTAAAAATCATCGTTCATCATGCTGGAGCGATGGTGCCATTTTTTGCTGGTCGGATCAAATATACGATGTCAGAACAACAATATGAAGATTTTCAAAAGTTTTATGTCGACACGGCTATTTTGGGCAATCCTAAGGCATTAGAGCTAGCAGTCGATTTCTTTGGTGCTGATCATGTGTTATTTGGAACGGATGCACCTTTTGCCGTGATGCCAAATGGTGATACATCAGAAATTATTCAGGCAATTGCACAGATGAATGTTTCAAAAGCGATTAAAGAAGATATTTATAATAATAATATTTTGAAATTGATTTAAGAGAGGGATACTAATGCCAAAAACACTTTATCTCATGCGCCACGGTCAAACTTTATTCAATCGACAACATAAGATTCAAGGTGCTTGTGATTCACCACTGACAACTCAAGGGATTGCTGATGCCAAATCAGTTGGACAGTATTTTCAAACAAAAGGAATTGCCTTCGATCATGCTTACACTTCAACTCAGGAACGAGCTGAGGATACTTTGAAATTAGTTACTTCACAACCATATCAGCGGTTAAAAGGTTTAAAAGAATGGAATTTTGGTGAGTTTGAAGGTGAGAGTGAGCGTCTAAATCCGCCATTTGATCCTAAAGTCGGTTCGATGGGGGATGCTTTCGTACCTTATGGTGGTGAGGGGGCAGATCAAGTTCAAGCTAGAATGGTCAAGACATTGACGAACGTAATGCAACAAGAAGACAACCAGCAAGTTTTAGCGGTCGGTCATGGCGGTGCCATCTATTTGTTTTTGAAGCAGTGGCTATCTTTGGATGAAATCGTTAAACATACTGATCTGCACAATTGTACGGTTCTGAAATTTAGTTTTGACGGTCATGATTTTACTTATGAAACGACGATCAATGTTGTCTAGACGAAATATGATAAACGAAAAAGACCCTGATTCCATGGAATCAAGGGCTTTTCTAGGCAATTTTCTAGTTATTCATTAATTCAGATAGCAATTCTTTAGCTGACTCGTGCAAACTGTCTTTTGACTTGTCATAGCCAAGGTGAGTATAGGTCTCGCCGACATAAACGTTATCTTGATAAAGTTTATTGAAGACTTTGTCGATAATTGGACGAGTTTTTGCTTCTTCTTGAACTGGTCCGAATGGGTTAGCGAAGAAAGTCGTACTCATACCGACTTCATCAGTTGTACCCAAGGCCTTACGTTTACCAGCAATGAAGGTAGCCTTAGCTTTTTCTTCATTAGGGAACTGGTGCAAGCCAATTTCAGCATCGTAGTTATTAGCATAAACCCACATGTCGATTGAATGGTGTTCAACAACGTGCTTGTATGTATTAGCAGGTAGAATAACTCGAGCGTTCTTTAATTCAGGGTTCAAGTAAATTCCCCGATCCATGTTATTAAAGGCTACAGAGCTGCTCAAATCATCCAATCGAACGAAAGCTCCAGTTTCGGTTCCTTGAGCATAGACATTACCGTCATCGTCGAAAGCAAAACTACCCATATCATCAAAGATAGTTTCGATGTTGATGATCTTGTCATCTGCGACTTCTTGTAAGGCTTCGATTGATTCAGATTTTCCAGCACCAGAGTCTCCAAAGAAGACAACGGACTTAGTTTTACCATTCGAGAAGCTGATTCGAACCATTGAGCCGTGGATAGGTAGATTATTTTCATAAATCATATGTAAATTGTGAACTGTCAGACACATTTTCTTCATATAACCAAAGTAGGTTGTCTTGTCGTTATATGGAACTTCCCCGATCCAGATGTCATTTTCCTCGTCGTGATAGTAATGGCTGACATTTCCTTCGGTTTCTTTAAGACCAAAGAGGATGATCTCGTCAGGTTTCTTACCGGCAACGCTAGCTTCATCTGCGACTTCGAACAAATTGGCTAGAGCAATACCACTGACAAAGTAGTCACGATGGAAGTAAATGAAAGCTAAACTTTCACCAATCTTAGCTGGGAAGCAGTACCAGTCATTTTGGGAACCGTCGAATTTTTCAATGGGATTGTCATTGACAGCACTGAAAACACCCTCACGCTTGTTACTCTTAGTGTGCATCATCATTGGGGGACGCATCATAATCGTATCTAAGAAACGGATACTTTGTAGTGATTGGTATTTGGCAGGCATGTCCCATTTAATTGATTGTGTTAGGACGCAGGCGTTAGTACCAGCGTTGATTTGGCGATATGCACGATTTGAAAAACCTTGTAGTTTTTCTTCAATAGCTCGATATAAACGAATAACGACCTCGTTGAAACGATTATCGATATTCATAAAATTGCCCTTAACGATAGCACTGCTATGTTTATTGATCAGAGAAACTCTAAAGTATGAACGGTAATATGAATAGAAATCTTCAATACTAGTTAAGATCTGTTCATTACCATATTTTTCATATGCGGGTTTATCGTCAATTAAAATAGCTTTCAAAATATTAATGTAAGTATCGGCAGCTAAGCCTTCAACTTTGTTAGTTACAGCAAGTTGACTTTCCTCAAGATAGAGGGCAACTAAATTATGGAAACCTTGGCTATTGATCAACTGAAAGACATCAGAAATATACTCCTCGTTGTAATTAATTACAGCAACTGATCGATTAGGATTGATGTAGAATGCTTTTGATTCGATAGCGTCGATTGAGTCAGACATATGTTAAAGTTCTCCTTTCAAATATAAGCTTAATAATCAGTTTATAGCATTTCTCAGCAAACTGATAGCTAAAATTAGAACTAATTTAATATTAGAAATATTTAAAAAAGCCAATTAGCGGCAACCACAATCAATTTGAATTTCGATTTGAAATATTTCAAATAAAAAAATTATTTGATTAAATTGATTGTAATCCTGGAGGAGAGCAAGGGTTACTTTCTGAAAAAATCAAAAATCATTTTCAGAGTGACAGATAACAATACTTATTTGCACAAAATCTATGCCAAAAGTTTTTTGATTTTTTTAAGTGATTCATTATTGTAAATATAATCGCCTAAATTGAGGCATTTGTGATCAAAAAATATATTCGTTTTTATTGAATTATGATGATTTAATACCAAAAATAAAAATTAAAGCGTTTACAAAACAAAAAATGCTCGTTATAATAATCCATGTAAGTTGAATAAAAAGTTGGATTGTTACTATTAAATTAGGCATGACCATGAGCTTCCCACAAAGGGCGAAGTTTATGGTCATTTTTTTTATGAAAGGAGGGGATGCTTTGTTAGTAGTAAATCGTGTTTATAATAACAACACAGTTCTGGTGGATGTTGGAAATAAAGATCAGGCAATTATTCAAGGTAAAGGTGTTGGATTTCAGAAGCGACACGGAGATGATATTTCACCCAAGGCGGTGGAAAGAATTTTTTATTTGAATACTAATGAAGCTAAAGAGAGATTTGGCACCTTATTGAAAGATGTACCTATAGATATTACAATGACCAGTTTTGCTATTATCGAAATGGCTAAGCAAACCTTCCACTATCCTGTTCTTGATTATATTTATGTAACATTAACTGATCACATATCACAAACTTACAAACATTTGATGTCGGGTAAATATCAAAAAAGTAGTGCACCTGATATTCGTGATAAGTATCCAGTTGAATATGAAATTGCTGACAGAGCGGTTGAGATGATCAATCATGATCTGAATGTGCATTTTCCTCGGGATGCAGCTCAACCAATTGCCTTACATTTCATCAATGCTCATGGTACTGAGGCAACCGAAGATATGGAAAAATTCGACGACAAAGACTTTGGCACTAGTGTTAATAAAATTGTTCGTGCGGTTTTTTCAGAATATGGGATTACGAGAAATATAACTAACCAAAATTATTTTGATCGACTAATGATCCATTTACAGTATTTGGTTGCACGGATACAAACCAATGAGCAGGATAAGCGTATTTTGAATCAAGATATTGAAGCTGATTTTCAAAAACTTTATCCAAAATCATACAAAATAGCTAATGAGATTTGTAACAAAATTGAATCTCGACTGAACATTACATTAAATGATAACGAATTAGTTTATTTTGTGATTCACATTCAACGGTTAATTCAAGAAAAATAAAATTCTAGGAGGTCAGAAATGGCAACTAAAGAAGAAATATCAATGACAGGATTTTCAATCGTCGCCTATGCGGGTGATGCTAAAACTAGCTTGATTGAGGCATTGCAACACGCTCAAAAAGGCGAATTTGATAAAGCTAATGCTTGTGTTGAGGAGGCTAATCAGTCGATTGTTGATGCGCACAATGAACAAACGAAGCTTCTGAGTAAAGAAGCAGGTGGCGAGGATATGGACGTCACTTTTATCATGGTCCATGGTCAAGATACTTTGATGACAACGATGATGTTGCTTGATGAAGTTAAATTTTTCATTGATGAGTATAAGCGAATTGATAAGATTGAAAAGAATTTAGGTATGAAATAAAAGGAGGCTATGCTATGGATGTTGAATTAAATCGTGTAAAGAAGTTACCAAAAAACTTTGTGTGGGGTGGAGCAACCGCCGCATATCAAGTTGAAGGGGCTACGAAGGCTGATGGTAAAGGTAAAACGATGTGGGATGATTATCTAAAAGCTCAAGGTCGTTTTTCGCCTGATCCAGCAAGTGATTTTTATCATTTATATCCTGAAGATATTGCGTTGTCCAAGAAGTACGGATTAAATGCGATTCGAGTCTCAATTTCTTGGACAAGAATTTTTCCAGAAGGATACGGCAAGCCTGTTCAAGCTGGAGTAGATTATTATCATAGACTGTTTAAAGAATGCTTAGACAACGGCATTGAGCCATATGTATCACTTCATCATTTTGATTCACCTAAAACTTTGTTTGATGATGGTGATTGGTTAAATCGTAAAAATATCGATTATTTTGTCGATTACGCTAAATTCTGTTTTGATGAATTTACTGAAGTTAAACATTGGTTCACCATCAATGAATTGATTTCCTTGGCTTATTCACAATATATTCAAGGAAACTTTCCACCAAACCATAGATTTGATGTGACTAGCGCTATTCAAGCCGAACACAATGAATTATTAGCTCATGCCCGAGTAGTTAACTTATTCAAAGATGGAAACTATGATGGAAAGATAGGCTTGATTCATGTTCTTCAACCAGTTTATCCATATCCTAATACACCCGAGAATCAACATGCGGCAGATCTTAGCGATGCCTTCATGAATGCCTTTCTACTAGATGGAACCTTTAAAGGTGAATACACAGATAAGACTATGAAGCTGATCAATGAAATTTTGGATGCTAATGATGCCAAATTAGATATTGAACCTGGTGATATGGATATCTTGAAGAAGGCTTCTACCAGAAACGATTACTTTGGTTTGAATTATTATCAACCATCATTCTTTGCTGCATACGATGGTGAGAGTACAAACCATTTCAACGGAACTGGTGAAAAGGGAACATCATCATTCAAATTCAAAGGAGTTGGTCAAGCAGTTAAGAATCCTGATATTCCAACAACAGATTGGGATTGGAATATTTATCCAGAAGGTTTGTACGATATTTTGAAGAGAGTCAGTTCACAATATCCAGAAAGTAAGGAAATTTTTATTACAGAAAATGGTTTGGGTCTAAAAGAAGAATTGCCAGCTGGTGCTACTCAAGATACGATCATTAATGACGACAAACGAATTGATTTTGTTGATCAGCATATGGAAGCAATTTTGAAAGCACGTAGTGAAGGAGTTAATGTAAACGGTTACTTTATTTGGTCGCTACAAGACCAGTTCTCTTGGGCTAATGGTTACAATAAGCGTTATGGTTTATTCTTTATAGACTTTGCAACACAAAAACGATACATCAAGAAGAGTGCACTTTGGTATAAGGCACTCGCTGATACAATGAAATAATAGCTTCTAGTTGTGGATTGTTACTATTAAATTAGGCATGACCGCAGTTGGGATATAGTGGGGAAAACTATATTCTGCTGCGGTCATTTTTTGTGCAATTTATTCAGCATAATAAAAAAGGGGTGTCATTATGCAATTTATTATCGATCGACTAGAGAAACATCAGAAATTCTTTGATAAAATCTCTAAAAATATTTACTTGATGGCTATCAAAGATGGATTTTTGGCCGCAATGCCAATTATCTTGTTCTCAAGTATTTTCATTCTTTTAACATCTGTACCTCCACTACTAGGGATCAATCTCTCAAGTGGATTGAATGATTGGTTTAATAAAATTTATAACTATACGATGGGATTTGTTGGTTTATATGTAGCTGGTACAACCGCAAAAGCTTTTACTGGTTCAATTAACCAACGTATCAAAGGTGGAAGATTTATTAACAGTACTTCAACCATGATGGCTGCAATGTGTGGTTTCATGCTTTTAGCTATTGGAACAACTAAGAGTGGTGCTTATCTTGGTGATTACTTTGGTACAAAAGGTATCCTTTCATCATTCGTTTCAGCATTTTTAACTGTACACATGTACAAGTTCTGTGTTGAACGAGATATTACTATCAAAATGCCAAAAGAAGTTCCTGGTGCTATTGCTCAGAACTTCCGTGACGTTTTCCCATTTTCATTTTCAATCCTTGCAATGGGTATCATTGATGTTGCTATCCGTGCTTGGTTACACGTTCCATTTAGTGAAATGCTAGCTACATTGATTGCTCCATTATTTAAAGGAGCTGAAAGTTATTGGGGTATGGCAATTATCTGGTTCTTGATCCCATTATTCTGGTTTATGGGTATTCACGGACCATCAGTTGTAAAACCTGCTATTACAGCTGCACTTTATGGTAATACAACTGCTAACTTGGCTTTGTTTAAAGCCGGCAACTTCCCATTCCACTCACTAACAGAAAACTTTGGTAATTATATTGGTGAACTTGGTGGTACTGGTGCTACGTTCGTTGTTCCATTCATCTTTATGTTTTTGATGAAATCAAAACAATTAAAGGCAATCGGTAAGGCCTCATTTATTCCTGTAATGTTTGCCGTTAACGAACCACTTTTGTTCGGTGCTCCAATTATCTTGAATCCTTACTTCTTCATTCCATTTGTCTTGTCACCAGTTGTTAATGTTTTGATTGGTAAAATGTTTATTGATTTGTTTAAGATGAGAGGATTCATGTATATCTTGTCATGGGCTTTACCTGGGCCTATTGGTGCCTTTCTAGATACTAATTTCCAACCAATTTCACTTGTTTTAGTACTCGTTCTATTAGTACTAGATACATTGATCTATCTACCATTCTGTAAAGCATACGATGCTTCATTGGTTAAACAAGAAGCAGAAGTTGACGCTGCTGACAGTGAAACTGATGCCGCTATTGAAACAACAGATACAAACGATTCAACTGATACAACACCTGCTACAGCTACTGCTTCTGTAGCAACTTCAGCAACTGCAACGACTGAAGAAACAAACGCCGAAGATTCATTTGCCAAGAAATTAAGTCATGAAGTTAAGGTTCTAGTTCTTTGTGCCGGTGGTGGTACGAGTGAACAATTAGCTAATGCCTTAACTGACGGTGCTGAAAAATATGATGTTCCAATCGTTGCCAGTGCTGGTGCTTATGGATCACATCACGATATCTTGCCAAATTACGACTTAGTTGTTTTAGCTCCACAAGTTAGAACTTACTATGACGATTTAAAAGCTGATACTGATCGTTTAGGTATTCAACTAGTTGCTACAAAGGGACAACAATACATTGCATTAACTCGTGATTCTAAGAAAGCATTAGACTTTGTATTGGATAATTTGAATAAAAAAGATGATGAAAAGAAGTAATTATTGACTAATTATCTTCATCTTCAATCACTTTATTAAAAATTAATAAAGACATGTGATCAATGAAGTGCCTTAAAGTGTTAGATTTTTGTCTAACTTTTATGGGTCACTTCATAAAAACTCACATGTCTTTTTAATATCTAAAATTTCAAATTGATGATTCTTTGCACCCGCAAAGACGTAATACTAAATCTTGGCAAAAGCTTGTTTCAAATCTGCCAACAAGTCGACTTCATCTTCAATTCCAACTGACAAGCGGATCAATTCATCAGTAATACCATTTTGAAGACGAATGTCCCGTGGAATAGCGGCATGTGTCATTACGGCAGGGACTTCGATCAAACTTTCGATTCCACCTAAACTTTCTGCTAGGTCGATCAATTTTAAACTTTCGACGAATTTCTTAGCATCAAGTCCAGCTTTCAGTTCAAAGGAAATCATTGCTCCAAAGCCACGCATTTGTTTTTTAGCGATGGCATAACCTGTGGAATCAGGATTGCCTGGATAATAAACTTTGGCAACCTTATCGTTATCTCGCAAATAGTTGTAGATCAATTGGGCATTTTCGTGATGAACTCGCATTCTTACGCCCAAGGTCTTAATACCACGCATCAAAAGCCAACTGTCATCAGGTCCGAGCACACTACCAATTGAGTTCTGAAGAAAGGCTAGTTCTTTGGCAATCTGTGAATCATTAGTAACCGCTAGACCGGCTACAACGTCACTATGACCACCAAGATATTTGGTAGCACTGTGAACGACGATATCAACGCCTAAAGTTAGAGGGTTTTGGTTATAAGGTGTGGCAAAAGTATTGTCGACGATCGTTTTTAAATTATGTTTTTGGGCAATGTCTGAAACAGCCTTTATATCAGTGATTTTTAATAGAGGGTTAGTCGGTGTTTCAAAGTAAATGGCTTTAGTGTTTGCCTGAATCGCTGCCTCAATTGCTTCAAGATCACGGGTATCTACTACGGTGAATTCTAAGCCAAAGCGTTTGAGGACTTTGTTCACTAGCCGAAAAGTCCCGCCATAGACATCATTGCCAATAATGATATGATCGCCCGCTGAAAAGAGGGAAAATACGGCATGAATGGCGGCTGAACCTGAAGCAAAGGCAAAGCCATCAGTGCCATTTTCGATAGTGGCGATTAGTTCTTCGAGAGCGTGTCGAGTTGGGTTGCCAGTTCGGGCATATTCCCACTTAGGTTGGGCTCCCAGTTGGTGTTGGTGAAAAGTCGATGAGCGATAGACAGGGATTGAAACAGCTCCAGTTGTTTCGTCTTCGCTGATACCGCCGTGGATCAATTTAGTATTAAATTTCATAATTAAAGATTCTCCTTTGTTTTTGAGCGTAAAAAAAGGGCACAAATCAAATTGATTTGCACCCTACGCGTGATTTACCAGTAGTCTAGTTCGATTTTAGATACTCAAACTGACGGCACGCATAGAATGCGAACCGCAACAACATGAAGATGTTTGAGTATTGATTAAAATCATTGTCATAGCCTCCTAGTAAGTGATGAATTGAGAATAGTTTAATTAAGTTTGTTTGTCAAATAATTATTATTTTAATAATTGATTGTAGCTAGTGACTTTATTTTTACCGTTATCTCTAGTTAACATTGTCAAACTAGAGTTTCGAGGACTAACCGTTACATCAAAATCACCATCGTTATAACGGTCAGTGATGGAGCGAATCGTCGTTCCATGTGAAACTAATAGGATTTTATCGCCATCGTGGGCGATTTCGTCGATTTTTTCAAAACCCTTATTGACCCGAGTCCAGTATTCTTCAGCGTTTTCGGCGTCATGGAATGGATCGGCTTCTTTCATGAAGTCTTTCGTAGCATCCATACCATATTTAGCGATAATTTCACTGAAGCTGTGAGCACCATGAGGTTCTCCTACCATAAACCAGGCTTCAGGAGAATTCATACCCTCAAAGTAACCATAGAATTCTTCACGAAATTCCGTTAATTTAACTGGAGTAATTTTGTCATGATTGATATTTTCATCAACGATCAATTTGCAAGTGTCGATAGCCCGACGAGCATCAGATGAATAAGCGGCCGCAAAGTCGACATCTTTTAAGGCATGGGCAGCTTTTTTAGCTACTTTTACTCCCTCAGGGGCAAGGGGGGTATCAGACCAACCTTGCATTTTGTTATATTTGTTAAACCACGTCCGTCCGTGGCGAACCAAATAAATCTGGTATTTTGCCATATAAGCGTCCTCCTCAATATTGTAGTTTTATTGTACTACATTCAGATGAGGGATTGATTGTACTTGGTTATTAGATTTTGACCATGGTCACGTTCCATTAAGGTTAAACTGGCATTAGCAGGGATGTCGTTGATCTCTAAGCCAGAAGTTGGGTAACGTAAAGCAAATCCTAGGATGGTGATACTGTGAGTCACTAACAGTATTTTATCGCCGTCTTGAGCTATTCGATCAATTTTCTTGAAACCACGATCGATTCGCCCCCAGTATTCCTCCGCATTTTCAGCATCATGTAAAGGATCAGCTTCTTTCACAAAATTCAAAGCATCATCGAAGCCATAATTTTTAACTATTTCAGTGAAAGAAGTAGCGTTATGCGGTTTACCGATTGCAAACCATGATTCATCAATACTGCGTCCTTCAAAATAGCCATAGAATTGTTCACGAAATTCCGATAGTTCTTGAGGCACTAGTTTATTTTTATTCCGACGGGTGATGATTCTGGTCGTATCAAGAGCCCGTTTCATATCAGAAGTGAAAGCAGCCTTGAAGTCAGTACTCTTCAATGTCTCAGCTGCTTTTTGTGCAACCTCAACCCCATCGTCGGTTAAAGGAGTGTCAGACCAACCTTGCATTTTTTGATACTCGTTATACCAAGTTCTGCCGTGTCTTACTAAATAAATTTGATAAGCCATTAATTTACGCCTCCTAGCAGAATAAGTTTACTATATTAGAGTCTTATCTTTAGTTATTTTGCTTATGATTGTGTAAAGTAAAGTTATTGAGAGAGTTTGGAGGAACAATTTTATGAAAATAGCGGTTATTGGTGCTAATGGAAAAGAAGGTTCTTTGATCGTCAAAGAAGCTTTGAGTCGTGGGTTAGATGTGACATCGATCGTTCGGGATGCAAAAAAATCGCTGACTGATAAATATTTGGTCAGGGATGTCTACAGTTTGGCATCCGCAGATATTGAAGATTTCGATGTTTTAGTCGATGCCTTAGGCTTTTTTGGACCAACAGTTAAAGAATATGTTCCCGCAGTTGAACATTTGATTGAAATTATCGGTGATTCAAATACGAGATTGATGGTTG
Organism: Companilactobacillus sp. FL22-1; assembly: GCF_043951805.1. Classification (NCBI taxonomy): domain Bacteria; kingdom Bacillati; phylum Bacillota; class Bacilli; order Lactobacillales; family Lactobacillaceae; genus Companilactobacillus; species Companilactobacillus sp. FL22-1. Next base: position 127,900 of record NZ_JBINJY010000006.1, on the reverse strand, counting down.
TAGGTGGTGCAGGTTCACTGTATGTTGATAAAGATCACACCCAACAACTATATCAACAAGATGATTTTCCGGCCCCAATTAAAGAATTAAGTGAAGAAATGGGTAAGTCCTTAGATGTCTTGCGTAATAGTAAGATCAATTGGACCTTTATCAGTCCTGCAGCTGATTTCGATTACGAAGGAGCTAAGACTGGTAAATATGTATTAGCTGGTGAGGAATTGACCTTTGACTCTAATGGCGAAAGTAAAATCAGCTATTCTGACTATGCGATTGCTATGGTGGACGAAATTTTATCTGGTCAGAACCAAAAAGAGAGAATCAGTGTAAGGTGGTAATTGAATAATGAAAATACTTTTAGCATATACAAGTATGACCGGTCGCAATGAAAAAATTGCCAATTATTTAGCCGATTATCTACGTGAAAAAGGTGCACAAGTCGACTTACAACAAATTGTTGACGCTGACGCCTACGAATTGGTGAAATATGACGCTTTTATCGTTGAGACATATACGTATAACGATGGGGAGATCCCTGATGAAGCACAGGATTTCTATGATGATATCAAAGACATCGACTTGGAAAGAGCTAAGTTTGCTGTTTTAGGTTCCAGCTCAAAGCAACATATTCACTTTGGCCGAGCCGTTGATTACTTCACCATGCAACTAAACTCCAGTAATGGTGAGCAAGTAGCCGATTCAGTGAAAATTGATCAAGACCCTGATGAAGATGACTTCAAGCGGATTCGTGATTTAGGAGATCGAGTTTTTAATAGTATTAAATAAAAGAAGTTTCTATCGATATCCAATTAGGTTGGATTGGTCGATGGAAACTTCTTTTTTTGAGTTCTAAAGTAAATGAGATGACTTACTACTAAAATTTCTCCTCAAACGTATACTCATTAGAAATAATGGGCTGGATTTAAAGATTATTTAATATAGTAACATAGTTTGAAATTTGGTTCTAAAGCAAGTGAGATGACTTACTACTAAAACGATCGTCCAGTCGAGGGTGGGAAGTTCGTAGGTTCTTAAGTAAATGAGATGACTTACTACTAAAACACGTACACGATTAAAATTGACGTTTCAAAAGGTTCTTAAGTAAATGAGATGACTTACTACTAAAACTACAAGTTCGTAGCTGATGAGTTTGAACAAGGTTCTTAAGTAAATGAGATGACTTACTACTAAAACAACAGTGCATGGAATACATCCATACGATCGGGTTCTTAAGTAAATGAGATGACTTACTACTAAAACTTGAACTCTAACACTCATTCCTTTTCAGGTGGTTCTTAAGTAAATGAGATGACTTACTACTAAAACAGTGACCAGCTTTTTGTACTTTCTTTCCGGGGTTCTTAAGTAAATGAGATGACTTACTACTAAAACCCTTGAGTGTTTTGAGCTAAGCTCTTACCAGGTTCTTAAGTAAATGAGATGACTTACTACTAAAACACATTTACAGACGTTGATTGGAAAGTTGATGGTTCTTAAGTAAATGAGATGACTTACTACTAAAACACATTACTAACCTTTCTATGCTATTAGATAGGTTCTTAAGTAAATGAGATGACTTACTACTAAAACCGTTATTTTTTAATCAATCACTAATAATCGAATCTAACATGGTCATTATCGATTGAATAAACCCTTGCATCTAAGGTCTCATCCTTCAACATCATAGGATAGGATTCGAAGCTAACGATTGATAAGTTAACAGATTTTAAGTATTTGTTTATCTCATTTAGTTGTTCAGAGTTAAGTAAACGCTCTAAACTATAAAAGACTAATATTTTTTTGTTAAAAAATTCTGAATAAAAGCTTACTACGTCCATAAGTTTATCACAGTAATTCTGCCATTTACTAGTATCCATGAAGATTCCTTTTGCCTTTAAGATTTTTTCAAAGTCGGCATAAAAATCTAGATTTAAGGGGACAGAATACGGTGTGATAGATGCAAAAACTAGATCATTGAGTTCAGAATTGATACCTTCAATTTTATCTTTTAAAACAGTAGAATCACTGATCAATTTTTTCAAGACAACTTTTAATTGTGCAGCAGAATTTATATCAAAATTATTGAGATCGCCAATTAATGCAATATCTGCGAGGTGTTCCTCGATAGGATCATCAGGATCTGTATAAAAATGTAAAATTCTATCTTGGTCGTCAACCAAAGTAGTGTGTGTTTTGAGATTGTGTAAACGAAAGATCAACTGTGAGTATTCGTTCTTATTTTGAAAGTTTAGCAATGTTAGACCGTAGTTTAATTCAAATGGCTGATAAGGAAAAATCGTAAGAGTATTTGTCATATTACAGTTAACCTCTCAAAAGTATTCTCTTCAGAGTTGTCTTTTTTTCCTGTAAGAAAGCTCATTGCTGCAAACTGCTTCTCAGTCACAATCAATGATTGTACTAAGCCTTTTGGGTGCATATATTGAATTTAAAATAGAAGTACGATAAAATGAATTTGGTTCATAAGTAAATGAGATGACTTACTGAATTAATTAAAATAAACATAAATGTTAAATAGCCTAACGGCTGCTCCCGCGTGGGGGCTTTTTTTTTGCACTTTTTACTCTACATGGAAAATACTCTGGTATAAGCCGGTGACAGATTGATAAATTAAATCAATGTCTTTAATTTGGACACCATTACTTTTTCGTCCAAAACGACTCTTTTTTATTTCACCAAATTCAATTTTGGCATTGCTTGAGTTTGCATGAAGCATTATTAATAATTGTTGCAAAGTATTTACTTGTTCTATTTGTGTAGCTCCCATGAATTCATCTCTGATTGAAACTAAATATTTCTTCTCATTGCTATAGAAAGGATAGAAGACGCTCATTTTATCAATGATGGTATCAAAGATTTTAAGCAAATAGTCTTCGTCATAAAATGACAAAATTTGCTCATATTCCGTCTTTGGACCATGTAATAAAGTCAAAAGAGCCACATATTCTGCTGGTAAGATCAATTGTTGTGCATTAGCGATTTCTTTTTCTGATTGTAATGTTAAATAACCACTTTGAGTACTATGTATTAGTTGGCTAATCGGAATCTTAGTTTTGAGTATTTCTATTTTATTATTATGTTTAACATTATCTTCCAGCCATTTTTGTAACGAAAGTTTACCTTCATCAATTAGAGCGGCTAGTCTTATGGGGACGGATATCAAACTCGTCTTTTTATTATCAACTTTAACAATGGTTAGATATGCTGAATTCGCGCTACTGTAACCGCCATAAATAGTCGGATCCAAGTCTTTCTTTTTAGCAATTATTTTTTTGATTTTAGGATCGTGTGGGGAATAAAGTGTTTGATTGTAGAATTCACCAGATTTGATTTCCGTTCTTCTTGTGACGTTATATGGTTTGTAACGGAATATCTTAATAACTTGGTTTTTGAATTCCATATTCCAGATTTCTTCTTTATTAGCGTCAACGACTGTATCTCCAGCGACCATGGGGGTTAAAATAAAACCGTTTTTTTGGTTGTCAGGCATCTTACCATTTTTTTGAAAATTATTTTGTGCGATCGCAAAAAACTTACGATATTCTTTCTTAACCAAAAGCATCTCATCACTTGGGAATTTTTTGAGGCGATATAATCCTAGAAGACATGCTAAGTAGGCGTCTTGGGCATGATGGAAGTCATTGACATCACGATTTTTAATGAACTCGGGATGTTGGAAATGGTAATTGTCATTTTGTTGACTGAAGGCAGCTCGGAAACTACTTGTTAAGTTTGCTCTTGATTGAATGCAGGTGGTGCCTTGATCTTTATACATATTATCGAGAATATCGGCTACGTTTTTAATGATTTGGGAAGTTTGAACCAATTGACGATTAATAAAATTATTCAAATCGTCGTCCGAAATGACACGTCTAGTCAAATTTTTGAATTTCTTTGGACCCATCATGCCTTTATCTTTCATGTATGTCCAACGTTCAATATTTTTGTCGATAATAGCAGGATCAAGTAATAGATTGTCAGCCTTTCTCTGGTTTTCAGTGGCCAAGACTAGGGCCTTATTCTCAAGCGAATTATCTGGAATATATGTTCGTGGCAAAATATGGTCAACTTGATACTCTGATAGTTTATCAAGTTCCAATTGTTCGCCTGAATAGAGGGACTTTCCATTTTGAAGGAAGTACAACATCAGTCTTTCATTGGAGAGATCTTTATTGTGGTTTTTTAGTTCATCACGGATATTCTTATTAGGAATCAGATATTTACGTAAATCAGTTTTTATTTTTTTAGTATCTTTGGATAGTGAAGCGTAAAGTTTTTTTAATTGCTTTTTGCGTGAATCGGTTACAGAGGAAGATTGATCTTCTCGAGTGAATTCTAAAAAGATGTGCTCTGGCGCATGTCCCATAATTTTTACAATTTCTTGAACAATATTTATCGATTGGATAATACTACGTTTTAAGGCTGGCGAAGTATGAATGTCATCAACAAGCTCTTTAATGTCAACGTCATCTTTTTTATCAGAATTATAGTCGTCGATTTTGGTCTTAAATTTGTAGTTATCATCATTCAAGATACTATTGAAATTCTTTTTAGTAGCCCACATTAAATTCAAAATTGAGTAATTTTCTGATTGATGTGATTGAGCTGTAGTAGTTTCAGTTTTGAGACCACAAAGTAGTTTTTTGGATAATCTTCCCCAGCCACGATAGCGAATGTTGGAGAGCTGTTTAATTTGTTTAGGAGTGTATGAATATTTGGAAGTGTTTAATTTTTCAGACAGTATTTTTTTATCCTCGAAAACAGTGAACCACTCGATTAATTCTTCCAATTGTGGTTGATTAGCTGGATCTTCAACGAAGGCTTGATCAAAGATACTTTTTAGGTCAATGAAGGTTGATAAACAGGAGATGAATTCAGATCCTTTCGCTAACCCCATAATAGTAGGAGCGGTGTAGTAACTATTAGCGATGAGCCATTTGGCCAATTGTTCACTGGTAACTTTTTTATACCGTTTGAAAAGGTCATTAAAAATTTGTTGCTTGGCAGGTAAAGGCAGTTTTGATCCTTTGGGATCGGTCTTTAAATCTTTGGTTACTCTAATATTATTTAATTCATTTAGAACTTCATATCGTTGATATATTAGACTATTTTTCGGTAAAACCGGTTCACCGACTAAGTAAGTATCAGTAGAGGTCATTTTTTTTATGAAATTATTCGAAGACTTTTCACGATCGACAACTTCGTCAAAGTTCCAAGGTCTAGCTTTCTTTTGAACCTTTTTCTCCATCCAGGCAAAGGGATTCTTTTTATCATTTTGAAGAGGTCCGACATAATAGGGAATCCGGAAGCTGAGAATAGAAATAAGTTTATCTCGGTTCTCTTTTAGGAAGGGGTAGTACTTCGATTGATTATCAATTATTTTTTCCATCTCAATAAGATTCAACTGAAAAGGAATTACCCCGTTTTCACTAGTACGTTGTTTTAATAAGTAGGTGTGTGCGTTGATCTTTTTTAACGCTTCTTGAGCCAGATTTTTAGGAGTTGCTTTTTCCAAAAATGGAGTTATATCTTTATAAAGCTGATCAGCTGTAAGGTCACTGTTAATGTACTTTTTATATGCTTGTTGTGCCTGTTTGGTTAACTCAGAATCTGTAGAATTAGACCACATTTTCCTTAAATTGGATAAATCATTTCGGTGTCCGTTATATTGTTCGATTTTAGCTAAACTCAAATAGGTTTGACCATGTAAAATATTATTTAAGGTTATGGTGCTATATATTTTATTGGCAGAAGTAATCAGATGAATTTGCTTGTCAGATAACAGACTGTCTAAATTTAGTAGCTTGGTTTCAATATCTTTATCTGAAAACGATAATTTAGAATCACTTTTCTCTAAATCGGTATTGAATATATTATTCAAGTTAGCTGAATTGCCTAAAATAAGTTTCAAAATTTCTTGCAAATATTTTTTTGAGTCTTTATCTAAAGTTAATGAATTAATCACTGTGTCTTTTTTGAAAGTAGGACTAGTATCTTTAGCTAATAAACTTTCTGCAATTTTTTCGAAATCAGTTTTAGCTGGGAAGCCGGTTTCCAAAGGTAACTCTTGATTGAACTCGATTAACATCTTTGTAAAGTCATTATTCATTTCAGAGATGTTGAATTTTCGATATTCGTACGTGAAATTACCACGATATTTGATGATATTATGTAAAGCTAGATAAATTAACCTAACGTCAAACTTTTTATCATTGAGCATTAAGTCACGTCTTAGGTGATAAATCGTCCGATAATCGTGATAGTAATCGCTGTCAGTATAGTCTTTGTCAATGAATAAGTTGTATTTATCACGTGACCGTGAAGGATCTTTTTTGGAAACCCAAGAGGAGTTAAGTCGCATTAGAAAAGAAGGGTCAATTTTGGCAAGCTCCTGGCTAAAGATTTCGTTGAGCCAATTGATTCTATTGCGTCGGCGTCTATATCTTCTTCTAGTCGAGCGACTAGTCCGTCGTTTAGCAGCGGTTTCAGCTTCACTAAATAAGCGCACACCCCAGAGATTCTTTTTCTTGATATTAAGTAATTCGTAGTTTTTGTTGGTAACAGACCATCCTACAGAACTTGTACCAATGTCTAAACCGATATAATATGGTTCTTCTCTTTTATCCATTCCATTCTCCTTAAACGCTTTACTAAGCTTGATTAAAATTTAACTATATACTAAACTAAAGCTATTATCTTCTCAATAGCAATTCGCATTTACATATTTTTTCAATCATTCTTAATCTTACATAGGGGGGAATTATGACTGCAATAAGTAGTATAGGGTTAGTGATTGTTACTTTGGCTGTGGTTTTTTATATCGTGAAAGTAATTTTAAATGTAAAAAATAGGCCCAAAAGAACAAAATATCTAAAATATTTAGCAATTAGCTTTGTATTAATGATTTTTTTCACGATTATGAGTGCTATCTCAGTTGGGAGTGATTCGGCAGATAAAAGTAGAACGACTTCTGCCGATACAGCTGCCAAAGTCGTAAAGAAACAAAAGTACATTGGCAAAGACAAGTATCAAATAGCCAAAAAAGAGAATGTGGCTTTGATCGCAAAGAAAAAAGATCTTGAGAAGCAAAATGATAAGCTTCAAGATCAAAAGGATCAGATTGAAAGTGCTGATCAAGCGCAAAAACAAAAAGAGGCTGAGGCTCAAGCGGCGGCTCAAAAGCAACAAGAAGAACAAGCTAAGGCAGCTGAGAAGCAACAAGCTGCAGCTTCTCAACAACAATCCCAAACGACTAATTCACAACCACGTGGTGATATGAATACAGCAGATTCTGGAGATATTATTGGTAACTCGAATACCCATGTATATCACGTCCCCGGACAGGCTGGATATAACATGAATTCAGCGAATGCGGTCCACTTTAGTAGCGAACAAGAGGCCATCAATGCTGGTTATCGGAGGTCTAAACGTTAATGAAAAAACTAGTTAAACTTTTAATTTTATTATCATTAGTTCCTGCCACGGCAACTTTTACGCAAGAAAGCCAAGCAGCTAATAAGCATGTCCAAACTGAATATAATTATACTTACCAGAAAAAAGCTAAGAAGCTTGTTTCAAAAAATAAAAAGTTAAAAAAATCGATTACGAAGCTGCAACAAGAGATTGCAGACAATCAAAAATATATCGATGAACATAATAACCAGCAAAATAAAAACGCTGATAATACAGACTTAGCGAACCTAGATTATAATGGCTCGCAAGAAATTATCGTTAATAACAATAATCCCAAATTTAATGACAATGATTTGAGTACTGCCAAAGGTGCCTGGCAAACTTATGGCGATTTGGATAATCTCAATCGAGTCACTGCCGCCAATGCAATGCTAAATGTTTCTTTAATGCCAAAAGCTAAACGGGAACCATTGCACTGGAATCCAACTGGTTGGCATAATAAACGGATCAGTGGTGGTTGGTTGTATAATCGTAGCCATTTGATCGGCTATCAACTAACGGGTCAAAATGATAATCCTAAGAACTTGATGACCGGAACTCGTTCTTTGAATAGTCCTGAGATGTTAGCACATGAAATGGATATCGCATATTACTTAAAACAAAGCAACGCCCATTATATTCGATATCGTGTTACACCAATCTTTCGTGGTGATGAATTATTGCCACGAGGGGTACAAATGGAAGCACAATCTATCGGTGATAACTCAGTTCATTTCAATGTTTATATTTTCAACGTTCAATCAGGCGTGACGTTAAATTATGCTGACGGAACTAGTCAGGTTGGTTAAAAGTTTCTATAAACTAAAGCAATTATCTAATGTCTTTCATAAAAAAATTCCAGTGAATCAACCATCTCAATTGGTTAATTTCATTGGAATTTTTTGTTATCTGTAAATCAAATGATATTTTTTCACTTTGGTTACTGACTAAACCGTCGAGCAGGACTTAAACTATCATTCTTTTTACCAGCAATTATTGCTTCCTCGGTTTGAATTTTAGCCTTTAAGAGGGTTAATCGTTCAGTCGAGTCGGTTAATTCAGCCTGTGCTTTTTGATATTGCTTCAACAACATGGCGTGGCGTTTTTTTACAGCTGCTGGACCGGATTTTTGACAAAGCTCTTGATAAGACCTTATTTCGCTGATAGTTAAGCCTAATTCTCGTAGAAATTTGATTCCTTGTAGCCAAGTAATGGCTTCATTATCAAAGATTCGTTCACCCTCTGAATCTCTAGTCATGGAAGGAATTAAACCTAAGTCGCTATAGTAACGGATGCTGGAGACCGAAAGACCAACTTGCTTACTGATTTCAGAAATTTTCATGTGTTATCAAATCCTTGAATGAATTTACATTTGAGTAGTTGGTCGAATGACGATCTCATTGATTGTGGTATCTTCGGGTGCGTTGATAGCAAAAGCGATCGCTTCGGCTATTCGGTCAGCACTAATTGCATAGTCAGCATAAAATTTGTCAGTGATTTCTTTATTCTCAGGGTCTTTAACATGGTCTGGTAATTCAGTATCAATCGCTCCAGGAGAGATGACGGATACCCGAATATTACTTTTAGCAGCTGCCTCTTCTTTTCTCAAAGATTCACTGATAGCTCGAACGCCAAATTTAGTGGCCGAATAAACTCCAGAACCAATGCTCGCGGTATGACCAGCAACTGAAGAGATATTGATGATTTGTCCACTATTTTCTTTTCGCAAGATAGGTAAGACAGCATCAATTCCATTTAAGGTGCCTTTCAAATTTACATCGATCATTTGATTCCATTCGTAGATACGCCCCTTAATTAATTCTGAACGAGGCATTAGACCAGCGTTGTTAATCCAGACATCGATTTTTCTAAAAGTGTCCAGAGTAAATTGAGCTAAGTCTTCAACTTGGTTTAGATCGGTGACATCGGTGACCTTGTAAGCCGCAATACCATCGGTTTTAGTGATATCTTGTACGATATTTTTTAGCTTATCCTCACGGCGGGCAGCTAAAACGACCTTATTGCCTTGTCTGGCCAAAATCCTAGCTGCAGCCTCACCGATACCGCTGGAAGCACCAGTTATAACAATCACTTTTTTCATGTCAAATGCTCCTTACAAAATGATTATTGTTTTGGAGTCAGCATAGCATCTTTAATTGGGGAGATTAATTTTTTGAATCGTTGAAGGGGCATTGAATTATACGAATCATTGCTGTAGTGGGGAGGATTAGTTTATTTTCGTTACGAAATGTACAAAAAAAGACATAACCGAATCATCAGTTATGTCTAATACATTATTTCTCTTTAGATTTTTTACCAGAACGTTTAATCATTGAACTAATAATAAAGGCGACCACGACTACCATAAAGACAAAGGTAATGATCGTGTTCAGGTATTCTAAGTTGGCTGTCAATTTAACGAAGTTCATTAAGGTGATGTAAACGCAATAGAGGGCTACAAAACTTAATAAGATCGTATCGGCAGTCCAAACCTTTTCTTTATCACGATGTGAATACTTAGAAATTAAATAAATAATGTAGATAACGATCAAAAGAACTGCAACCATTGATGTAATGGCATTTTTGGCTAGTTCAAAATTTGCAGGAACCATAAATTTACCCCCGAAAAGCTTTCTCTCTAATAATGAAAAACTGGCTTCTCCTGAACAGAAGAGTGTTCAAGAAAACCCAGTTTATTCAAAATCTCTTAATTTAAAGTTTTAAATTAGTCTTTTGAAACTTTGTCTTTCCATGAAGTAGCAGTTTCAGCAAGAACTTCGTTCAATTCTTCGATGTTCTTCTTACCTTGATCGTTCATCCACTTCTTACCAGCTTCTTCGCCGTCTTTAGCGAATGGTTCGATGGCACCTTTCCATGTAGCACGTCCACATAGAACACCATTGAACTTAGCATCAGCATCTTTAGCTAGGTGTAATTCATCTCTGAAGGCCTTAGCAGAAACGCCGGCACTCAAGAAGATGTATGGCAAGTCTGTAGCATCACTTTGTTCCTTGAAGTACTTGATAGCTTCATCCTTTGTGTAAACAACAGGGTTGTCGCCGTTAAATCCTTCAACGTAGTCAAGGTTAATAGGAACTTCAACCTTCAAAACATCAATGTGATATTGTGGCTTTGAGAATTCTTTCATAGCTTCGATAACCTTGTGAGGCTTTACCTTAGCGTATTCAGCACTCTTAACATCACCGATTGAGTCGTCATATGTAACAAGTTCAACGAAGAAAGGAATATCTTCGGCAACACATTCGTCACCAACTCTTTCTACAAAGGCTTCTTTTTGGTCAATAATTGATTTATCTTCGTCTGGATCGATGTAAAGCAAGAACTTGATTGAGTCGGCTCCGGCTTCCTTAAGACGACGTACTGACCAGATTGAGATCAAGTCTGGTAATCTACCAGGTTCAGTTGCGTCATAACCTGTCTTTTCGTATGAAACCAATAGTCCTGAACCTTCAGCTCTAACTTTAGCTGCTGGAAGACCATATTCTGGGTCCAAAAGGATAGCTGAAGCATAAGGTGTCAATTCTGAAGAAATTGCTTTCTTGAATTCAACGATATCTTCTTCGTTAGCTGGCTTATTTGCGGCTGCGGCTAACATCTTCTTTAGTGATCCACGTTGATCGATAGCAAGAGCTGCAATAACTCCGTTCTTGTCAGACATTTTTTCTAGTGCTGCGTACTTCTTTGCTGTTGTCATATACATTCATTCCTCCGAATAATAAATTAAACATTAGTACTTAACTATGTCTACCTTTTCAAAATAATCTTTATACTGACTAATGTCAATATATCCAGTTTTTTCCTGTAAGGTATTCAGGATTCCAACTGTCATAGCTCGTTTCATAATATCTTCTGGTTGTTCGTTTTTGACGATACCTGCGGCTAAACCAGCAACGGTTGAATCGCCTGATCCAACTGGGTTTACGGCGTTAATTTTTGGAATGTTAACTTTGAAGAAGTCTTGATGGTATTTAACGAATGCGCCGTGTGAACCTAGTGAAACAACGACCCAAGGAATATCTTGGAAGATATCCTCAGTTGCTAGTTTGTCCTTGAGATCATTTAAATCGCCAATTTCTTTGCCAATCAATTGAGCAATTTCATCTTGGTTGGGCTTAATCATAAATGGTTTAACATCGCTTTCTAGTGCTAAACGTAAGGCCTCGTTAGAGCTATCGAGGATAACTGGTACGTTATGTTTAGCGGCGACTTGAACCATCTTGGAGTAGAGTGCCTTTGATAAACCTTGAGGCAAACTACCAGAGATTGTTACTAATTTGAAGCTACTTACTTGGTCCTCGAAATGTTTAAGAAAACTGTTCTCGTCATCTTTTGAAAGGATAGGACCTGCTTCAAGAATCTCAGTTTGGTCGCCATTATCGTGTAAAATAGCGATACAATTGCGAGACTCTTGACTTATTTTCATAAAAGCATGGTCGACATCGTTTTCGTCAAGTTGGTTAGTAATATATTGACCAATCGTGCCACCAATAATTCCTGACGCTGTGACTTCGACGCCTAATTGTTTGAGAACCCTTGTAACGTTTAATCCCTTGCCACCAGCTGTCTTGGAAACATCCTTAACACGATTGACTGTATCGATTTTTAGATGTTCTAGTGGGTAAGAGATATCAACAGAAGGATTCATGGTGATTGTTAAAACTGAATTACTCATTGTGTGGACCCCTTTATTAAATTTAAAATAGTCAATTTCGGCCATTAAAAATGGGTTCTATGAAACAATTTATCGAGTTAGTCCAGCCTCAAGCACTGTACAGATACGTTCAGTGCTTGAGGCCGGGCTAACTTTTTATTTCATATAGCCCTTGATGAGTTACACAATGGTAGCTCACTTGATTTGTGTGTATATTTTTTTGATTGAATTTTTGTTTGGATTTAGCGATTTTGCGGTAAAGATAATTTACTTTTGTTGAGTTGGGCAAATCCTCGGAAATTCCCGGGCTTGTTCCACTCTCTAGTCGTGATAGAATCCTTCGTCCCACAACTTCATTTCATGGTCATAGAAGTGTGGATTGTCATGTTGTTCTGGGTTGTCTTTGCTTTCAACGGCATCGATTTTCTTAACTAGGTCGTCGTCTTCGCCAAGATACTTAGCTGCTAGGAAGGTCTTAACGATTTCTTCTGCAAGGTGTTCACCAACAACGGCACCACCGAAACTGATGACGTTTGCATTTAGGTGTTCCTTAGCATATTTAGCGGCTGTTGTATCAGCAACTAAAGCTGCACGAACTCCTTGGTTCTTGTCAGCGGCTGTTGAAATACCAACACCTGTACCACAAAGGACAACACCGTAATCTGCTTTGCCATCACGAACAAGGTTAGCAACACGTAGTCCGTAGATAGGGTAGTGTGTTCTTGTGTGGTCGTATGTACCAACATCAATAACCTTGTGGCCCATAGCCTTTAACATTTCTGAAATCTTGATTTTAGTATCTGTAACAATATGGTCGTTTCCTAATGCAATAATCATAAATTAATTCCCTCCTACTAATATAATTTCTCTAGCATGTCCAAACGGATTTGGTGACGTCCACCAGCGTAGTTGACACCTAAGTATTCATCAACGATTGATTCGGCACGTTTCTTACCAACGATACCAGCACCAATAGCGATTGCCTTAGCACCGTTGTGTTCTGTAGTCATATGAGCTGTATTTTCTTCAGTAACGTTAGCTGTTACCATGCCATGGATCTTGTTACTTGCCATAGCTGATCCTGTACCATATTCATCAAACATAATTCCACGGTCTGTTTTGCCATCAAGTACGGCGTGTGAGACTGCAACTGATGAATCTACGAAGTCAGCAGCTGGTTCTTCTGAAAGGTCAACGATTTCGTAACCTTTTCCTTCATTTTCAAGATAGTTCTTGATGTAGTTTTTTAATTCAAATCCTGCTTTATCTGAAGCTAATGCGATTTTCATAAAAATAATCCCTCCAATTATTTGGTAATAAGTCTTACATACTGTTGATAATAATCGATAGTTTCTTTGGAAGTGCCTTTGTTAGTCACAAGATAATCAACATCATCAAGGCTGTAGAAAGTATAGAAATCATTGCGATTTAACTTATATTTATCAGCTACGATGTATTTTGTCTGTGAGTTATTTAAAGCGACGCTTTGAATTCGACCTTCCTCAGTATTGGCAGTCATAATCTGAGAATTCTGAATCCCATTGACGCCAACAAATGCTTTGTCGAATTTTAGTCCACTGACAGCATTGCTTGCCAAAGCCCCGATCAATGTTCCTGAACGGCTTCGATAAATTCCACCAGCTAAAATCAATTCACAATTTAATTCTGAATTTTTAAAGCTTTCAAAGACAGGAATACTGATGGTGACGACTCTCAAAGAATTAATATCTTTCGTAATGTTTTGAGCAATCAGTTCCAACGTTGTTCCTGGACCAATAAAGACTGTATCGAAATTATCGATTTGATTAGCTGCTAATTTGGCTAATTCTTGTTTCTCTTTAATATGAACTTGACGCTTTTCCACATGAGATGCTTCCTCTAATGGAGAAACGCTGATTTTTTGAGCTCCACCGTGAATTCGGATCAACTTACCAGATTCTGATAATTCTTCGAGATCACGTCGGATAGTCATATCAGAGCAATCCAACAATGTAGTTAAATCATTAACAGTAACAATATCGTTTTTATCTAATTCCGATAGTATCTTTAGAAAGCGCTCTTTCTTTAACAAAAGATCACCTCTCTTTGTTTACTATTGTTCGTTACAAACATAATTTAGCACCTGAATGTTTACTTGTCAATCGTTTTTGACATGTAAATGTTTATTTTTGTGTAAGCATTTACTGCACTGATATAGTTTAAAAATTCCCGTTCCTATACTTAATATAGGAAAACACATTAAGACTATTATATTTTTTTATTTTGTATTGACATATTTTCTGCAAGCGTTTACTATTGTTGTTGTAAACAAAAACAAACAAGTGAACAGGTAGGTGATGGTGTTAATGGGTGAATTGGCTACTGATCAACTGTTTAGCGAAAGTGAAGTCTATATTTCAAAGGCTTCAACACAAGAGGAAGTGTTTCGTGAAATAGCTGATTCTTTACTAAAAAAAGATTTAGTAACTAAAGATTTAGTAACTAAAGATTTCATTAACAACTTGTTGGAACGCGAAAAGAACTATCCTACTGGAATTGACATGTCAGTCGTATCTGCAAAGATTCCTAACATTGCAATCCCACATACCGAGAGTGAATTCGTAAAATCAAGAATGATCGTTCCAATTAAGTTGGACAAAGAAATTTCTTTCCATAATATGATAGATCCTTCGAAAGAATTTCCAGTGAAGTTCTTGTTCATGATTTTAAACAATGATCCAGAAGGCCAATCGAATATATTGGCACAAATCATGGACTTCATGGCTCGTACTTCTGAAAACGAGCTTGTACCATTCTTTAAGAGTGAAAATCCTAAAGAAATCTATTCTTTCTTGAATAGAAAGTTTACTCAATACGCTAAGAACAACGAATAAGGAGAGTGTAAATTATGTTTAAAATTTTAGCTGCTTGTGGTGCCGGAGTTAACTCAAGTCACCAAATCAAAGATGCTTTGGAAGAAGAAATGAGCAACCGTGGTTATGACGTACAATGTGACGCTGTTATGGTCAAAGATATTACTGAAGATATGTTGAAAGATTACGATCTATTCACACCAATCGCTGATACTGACCTTGGATTCACACCTAGTTGCCCAGTTGTTGATGCTGGTCCTATCCTTTACAGAATGCCTGCTATGGCAAAGCCTGTTTACGATCAAGTAGAACAAGCTATTAAAGATAGTGGCAAAGCTTAAAAAACTGTTCATCTAGGGGGAAACAGAAATGTCAGGAATTATTCATTTTGCTAACTTGATATTCAAGCCTTTGATTGACCTTGGCGCTGCACCAATGATGTTAATCGTCTTGACTATCATCGCTTTGATCTTTAGAGTTAAATTCTCTAAAGCTTTGGAGGGTGGTATTAAATTAGCCATCGCTCTTACTGCTATCAGTGCCGTTATTGGTTTGTTGACAACAGCTTTCCAAGACGCCTTGAATGCGTTCGTTAAGTCAACTGGTATTCAACTATCAGTAACCGACTTAGGCTGGGCTCCACTTGCTACTATTACTTGGGGTTCACCATATACATTGTTCTTCTTGCTTGTAATGGTTATCGTAAATATCGTTATGATCGTTTTGGACAAGACTAATACACTTGATGTTGATATTTTTGATATCTGGCATCTAGCTTTCGTTGGTTTGTTAGCTATGTTCTTCGGCGCAAACTTATTAATCACAACATTGCTTGTTATCTTTATTGGTGTTTTGAAGATTATCAATTCAGATTTGATGAAACCTACTTTTAATGATCTTTTACACGCACCAGCTTCAAACCCAATGACAACAACACATATGAACTACATGATGAACCCAATCATCATGGTATTTGATAAGATTTTCGATGTTATTTTCCCATGGTTAGATAAATTCGACTTCGATGCTGCTGCATTGAACAAGAAGATCGGTTTCTGGGGAAGTAAATTCGCTATCGGTATTTATTTAGGTATCTTTATTGGTTTACTTTCACACCAAGGTATTAAGGAAATCTTTACACTATCATTCACAGCCGCATTCTGTTTGGAACTATTCTCATTGATCGGTTCATGGTTTATTGCCGCTGTTGAACCATTATCACAAGGTATTACAGACTTTGCTAACAAGAAACTTAAAGGTCGTACAATGAACGTTGGACTTGACTGGCCATTTATCGCTGGTCGTGCTGAAATCTGGGCTGCTGCTAACGTTTTGGCTCCTATCATGCTTCTTGAAGCACTTGTATTACCTGGTAACAAGATCTTGCCTTTAGGTGGTATTATCGCCATGGGTGTTACACCAGCTTTGCTAGTTGTTACACGTGGTAAGATTATCCGTATGATCGTTATTGGTGCTATTGAATTGCCTCTATTCCTATGGGCAGGTACATTGTCAGCACCAATGGTTACAGCTACAGCTAAGAAACTTGGCGCATTCCCTAAGGGACTTGCATCAGGTACAATGATTTCCCACTCAACAATGGAAGGTCCTATTGAAAAATTCCTAGCTTACTTAGTAGGTAACGCTTCAACTGGTCAAATCAAGTTTATCCTTTATGCTGCATTAGCACTTGCTGCATACCTATTGATCTTCATCTGGTACGCAAAGCAAATGAAGAAGAGAAACAAGATTTATGCTGACGAAGCTGCTGCTAAAGCTGCTAAATAATTAGAAAAGAATATAAGAAAATCCCAAAGTTAATTCTTTGGGATTTTTTTGTAGTCAATTATAAAATAATTAAATTTTAAGCACGTCTAATAAAAATATTTAGTCATACTTAATCATAATGTAAAAATAAGTGAAAGCTCACAGTTATTCAAGCTACCTATTGTATAATAAAATTAAGGAGATGACCGGTATGAGCAGAACACCATATACTTTCCAAGATACTGATGCTTTTAAAAGTACAGAACAATTAATTATTAGAGGCCGCTTCTTTGCCACGACGGTATCTGATAAATTCAATCAATTTGAACCGAAGAAAAGGAATATTCATAAGATCCTGAATATTAAGAATAAGCTACTAGTTCCAGAACTCTTAGCGGTAAAACGGGAACGAATGTCTAAGTCACTCTTTGCTTTTTTTCGGGGAACAGTTGATGTAATGCATTATGATATGTCACGCAATGAGAATAGTGGTATCAAAGTTCTAGTGGGTGGGGATGCCCATTTAGGAAACTTTGGTTTCTATGGCTCTTCTGAAGGGCAATTATTGTTCGATATGAATGATTTTGACGAAGCTCACTTAGGTCATTGGGAATATGATTTGAAGCGATTATTGGTCAGTGCCTTGATTGTTGCCAGAGCACATGGCTTTGAGGAAGCTGATGTGCAAGAGTTTTTATTGACTGTGGTCGATACTTACTTTGACACTCTCAAACATATGACAAAAATCTCTGAAATGAAGCGATTTATTTTGCCAAATACTTTGCAAAACATTACTGAGATTTTTGGTAAATTGAAGGATAACGAGGAATATTTCCAGGAATCTTTCAATAAGATGATTGCCAAGAGCATCAAAAAAGCTCAAAAGAGCAATTCAAAATTGGTCATTGAAAAATATACTGAGGTTAGTGCCAGTGGAGAACGTCGATTCGTCGAAAACAAACCAGTAACTCAACATATCAGCGAAAAGGATTACAAAGATGTGGTCGAGGGTTACAAGAAGTACAAGAAGAATCAACGTAGCGATGTTAGGTTATTTTTGGAAGACTTTGATATTATTGACATTGTGCGGCACAGTGTCGGTGTAGGGAGTGTGGGAACTCTCTGCTACTTGATCTTGTTGCAAGATTTAGACAGTAATTACTTGGTACTTCAAGCTAAACAAGCTTTGCCAATTTATAATGATGATAAACTTTATTCTGATGTGGATGTCAGTCAGGGACAGAATATTGTTAACAGTCAATTGATTTTGCAGAGTGCATCCGATCCATTTTTAGGGGCCTTTGATACCAAGAAATACAGTTTTTACATGCGGCAATTTAAAGATATGAAATCTTCAATTAATTTAGACAAACTAGACTTTGAATCATTTGAGGACTATACGAAAGTTTGCGTAATTTTATTAGCCAGAGCTCATTCACATTCGCCTAACTATCCATTGATCATTGGATTTGGTGAGGAATACGCTGATATTGCTAATTCGTTAATGAACTTTACTAATAGTTATGTCAAACAAGTCGAATACGATTATGATTCGTTTAAAAAAGAACAGAGGGATGAAGGATAAATTTAGAAATGAAGGTTAACTAGCTATATGAAGGATGAATATTATAATAGGGATTTAAGTTGGATATTATTTGATAATCGAGTAATCGATCAAGCTTATGACGAGAAGGTTCCATATTTGGAAAAGTTAAAATTCTTGTCGATTGCTTCAAATAACTTAGATGAATTTTTCCGAGTCAGAATGCATAACATTTTAACTTTGATGAAACATAACGAGTCTGAAAAACGGACCGGTTTTTCGGGTGAAGAATTGTTAAGCTTGGCTTACGAATTTAATACACGAAATATTGAAAAAGAGTATATGGCCTACCATTCATTAATGAAGGAAGCTAAAGAAAAGAAGCTTTTTAAGTTGATGAAGTTCGGTGACTTGAATGATTCAGAGAAGAAACATATTAAAAAACTTTATAATAAGAAAATTTTACCGCGCTTAGACATGCAACGATTCATGAAGGAATTCAAGTTTAGACGTAATTTGAATTTACTGATGGAAACTCCCAATTATGTTTATACGTGCCCAATTCCTGAGGATCTAGGACGTTTGATGGAAACTGGTGTCGACAACCACTTTATCTTGATTGAAGATGTGATTCGTCACTGTGCTTCTGACATGATTCGAAAATATCAGATTTCTAAATTCTATGTTTTCCGTGTCACTTACGACCAAAATAAGCCTTATGATTTTTTGAATGAAAATTCAACTGATCAAGAGTATTTGAGTGAAATGATCAAGTATGTTGATACTAGAGATTTAAGAAAGATCACTCGAGTTGAATTTGCATGTAACGGCGATAAAAAGGGACGCGAGTATTTTGCTAAGTTGTTCAACATTAGTAAAAAGAGCGTCTACAAGATTCAAGGACCAGTCGATCTTAAATTTTTGAACACGATTTTTAAGATGTACAAGGATCATCCTGCTTTAGTTTCTGCACCATTTGAAGGACTACAATGGAACAGCTCTAACGATATTTTGCAATATTTGAATAAGTCACCCATTTTAGT
Source organism: Companilactobacillus sp. FL22-1 (assembly GCF_043951805.1). Lineage (NCBI taxonomy): Bacteria > Bacillati > Bacillota > Bacilli > Lactobacillales > Lactobacillaceae > Companilactobacillus > Companilactobacillus sp. FL22-1. The sequence continues at coordinate 108,556 of NZ_JBINJY010000006.1, read as the reverse complement.
TCAGTATCCGTACGATTCGTTCCAAGTTTTCGTTGATTATTTAGAAGCAGCTGTCAACGATCCTAAAACGACTAAAATCTGTATAACGATTTATCGAACGGAAGAGAATTCTGACTTATTGAGACTGCTTCAAGAAGCTGCCAACAAAGGAATCGACGTTACAGCAGTGGTGGAATTGCGAGCTAGATTTGACGAAGTTCATAATATTGAAGTGGCTAAATTGCTTCAAGAATCCGGCGTTAGGGTGCTGTTCGGGGATAAGGTCAATAAAGTTCACTCGAAAATCTGTTTAGTTTTGCATGCTGATAATACTGGTTATGTTCAAATTGGAACTGGTAATTATAACGCCATAACGTCACATGTTTTTTCTGATATAAGTTATTTCACAAGCAATCAAGAGTATGTGGATGATGCCACGAAGTTTTTCAACTACTTGATCACTGGTCAAAAAACGCCATATAAACTTTTGGCAACTTCACCTAATGGGATCAACGACATGATCGTGACCAATATTAAAAAGGCGACTGAGGCGTATAAACGTGATGGTCAAGGCGAAGTCTTTATGAAAGTTAATGGATTGACAGATGTCGATATCATCAATGCAATCTACGCTGCAGCTAAAGAAGGCTTGCCATTCCACTTGATCGTCCGTGGTCCATGTTCACTCAAATTAGGTGTTTGCGGTCCCAAGGAAGATATTCGGGTGAAGAGTATCGTCGGTGAACTGCTAGAGCACAGTCGAATTTATAAGTTTCAATATGGTAAGGATCATACTGATGTTTGGATTTCATCGGCGGATATGATGACTAGAAATTTGGAACGACGTGTTGAAATAGCAGTACCTGTTTTGGAAGAAAAGCCTAAGCGTCAGTTGTTGAAAATCGTGAAGATGTATTGGCGAGATACGGAAAATTCATATTATATGAATGAAGACGGCGATTATGTTAAGAAAAAGGTTCATAATGGCTTTTCCGCACAACAAACTTGGTTACGACAATTGAAGTATCGTAAATATATACATACAAAATAAGAACTCGTCTGTTCTTTGTTAGAGAATGACGATGGTCCTTTTGTGGCTACTGGATGAAATAATTTGATTTCATTTGGTACCATGAAGGGCTTTTTTTGTTTGTGTTTTTTCATATATAAAAAAACAGCTATATAGCAGTATTTCTACTGATATATAGCTGTTTTAGAACCCAATTTCTTCCGGTTTACTACGTTTTATAAATCACACGCAAAAAACGCGTGCAATTCATAAACCTAGGTAAATCCTCGGAAATTCCCAGGCTTGTTTCACTCTCTAGTCGTTGAAGTTTCCGCTTTCTACGTCTTTGATGAATGTTTCCAAATGATCGAAGTAAACTGGTGCATTGTCGATCATGTGATGGTGTCCACCGTTTGGTGTAGTTACTAAGCGGGCATGTGGAATTTCTTTTTGCATAATTCTAGCAGATGAAAGTGGCATTGTTTCATGTTCACCGAATGTTAATAATGTAGGAACGGTGATTTCTTTGAGATGTTTTCTGAAGTGCCAATCTTTTAGTTTACCCGTGATAACAAATTCGTTGTCACCTTGGAATGTGTTATAGACAGGAACAGCGGTTGTGTCAACCAAGTGTCTGATGGAAATTGGTTGTTTACGGTCAACGTATTCTGCATTTAAGATGTCAACATAGCTTTGATATGTAGGATCGGATAACTTGTTTTCTGCTTCGATCTTTTCCATGTACTTAACTTTTTCAGGACCAAGTGTATCTAGACGGCATTTGTTGACGTTTTTAACGTATTCGTCAATTTCGTCAACCATACTTGAGATGATGGCACCTTTTAGATGTTGACCATATTTAGCAGCGTACATTTGAACTAATGCGCCACCCCATGATTGGCCGATTAGATAAAAATTATCTAGTCCTAGTTTTTGTCTAACTTCTTCAACTTCTTCCAAGAAGTAGTCGTAAGTCAGATACTTTTTAGCAATTTCGGGATCGCTGTAGTCGGGTTGGTCGGAGTACCATGATCCTAATTGATCATAAAATGTAACTTGAACGCCAAGATCAGCTAATTTATCGCCGAAGTTCTCCCAGTATTCGTGATTTCCACCAGGTCCACCGTGGAGGCACAGCAATTTGATATCACCGTGGCCAGTTGTGTGGGTCCATAAGTGATACCCGTTGTCTAAAGTAAGGATTGTTGTTCCTTGTTTCATAAATTTCACCTTCCTGCTTATGATAAGTATAAGTATATATCTATTTCTTAGTCCTTTTCAAACATTCTATAATATTATTTGAAACTTTCTAATTATGGTAAAATTGAATGTGTTAGAGAGGACGAGATGATGAGGAAAATATTGCGAAGTTTAGTGCTTGTGGGAGTACTTTTAGGCTTTTTTTGCATGATGAATCTCATTGTTCAAGCTGATACAGTCGAGTCAAATCAAGAAGTTAACTTCAAGGTTTATAAGTCTGGTTCCAATTCAATTTCACCAGTCGATAACTTTTTTACCAGAAGGGCTGCGGTCAAGGCCAATGATAATGGTAGTTACCAAGTTTCTCTGTTAACTAAAGATACTGATTTTAGTGATCTCAATATTTTATCAATCGACGGTCATAAACCTGCCACCCAAGTAAAGGGCAATAATTTGAAGTCAGTTAGTTTTGAAATCGACAAGCTATCAGACTTGAAGAAGAGTTTGACAGCGGTTGTTCAAACCAAAGTTTTCGATTCTAAAATTGATCAAACTACGGTCACAATCACTTTTGATTTTGATTCGTTACGTCCTGAAGGTGCTAAAAATCCTGCCATGTCCGGTTTAAAGCAAGTGACAAAAGCTGATAAAAAATCTTCAACATCTTCCAACTTAAATGTAAGCTCAACGGAAGATAAAATTATTTCCACACCAAACAAAACACAAACTACAACGACCAAGTTACCTAATCTGCTGTCAGATATTGATGGAGTAAAAGTTAAGACTACAACTTCAAGCAATCAGGATAAGGATCAGGGAAATTCCTTGCCACAGATGAATAATTTAACTAATTATATTTTGATAGTTATTGGAATTATTATCGCAATTTCCATATTTGCCTTGTTGAAGGGAACTTATTGGAAAGGGCCTAAGTAGCCGATAATTTTCAGAAAAAGAATTGTCTTTTTGCTTTGCTTTGATAGGGGAATGTGTTAATAATATTCTGATAATAAAAAATCTACCATTTGGAGGAAGCCATCATGAGTGCTATCAGTGAGGAAGAGATTGTCACTCTTTGTGGTCAAGTGGGGACGATTCTACTAGAAAATGGTGCTGAAACAGCTCGTGTTGAAAACACAGTCGAATATATCGGAAGAGCTGCAAGTATACCAGTTGTTTGTCATGCGACAATGACTGGTATTTTTGTTAGTTCTGAAAAGAGCGCCAAAACTCGGATCTTCAAAGTTCGGGTCGGGGATTTTAATTTACAAAAAGTAGATGAGATCAATACTTTATCCAGAGAATTTACAAGTCAAAAGATAACTTTTGAACAGTTACGCCGAGAGGTCATGCGAGTTAAAGATGAGACCTTGGATTTTTCATGGATTACTAAGTGTATCGGTGCTGGATTAGTTTCCATGCCACCGATGTTATTATTTAAAGCCACTTGGGGTGACCTAGGATTGGCTTTCTTCGTTGGGATTATAGGCTACTTAGCTGCACAATTCGTTGGTCACAATACTAAAATACCTTATATTCCAGTCGCTATTGGGAGTCTATTGATCAGCATGATTGCACATATCTTAGGTGTAAGTGGGGTGGCACATGATGCTAACTATATTATTATCAGTGCTTTGATGCCGTTAGTTCCAGGGGTGCCAATGACCAATTCGTTGCGGGAAATTATTGAGCGAAACACTATTTCCGGTTTAGTCAGAGCAACTGATGCTGTTATGTCAGGTATTTCAATCGGTAGTGGTGTGATTATTGGGCAAATTGTAATTAAAGCGATCATGGGAGGTTAGTTATGTCAGAAATAATTTATGGATTTATTTTTGGCTTCTTATCCAGCGTTGGCTTCGGTATTATTACCAACAATCCTAGACGGACACTAGTTCCAGCAGGTATTATCGGTGCCAGTGCCTGGGTGGTCTACATTATTGTCAGTTGGTATAACCATGGTTTGATCATGCCTAATTTAATGGGAGCGATTGTGATTGGTATCTTCGGCAATCTGGGGGCAATTTTAGTAAAAGCACCAGTTAATATCTTCTATGTTCCCTGTTTAGTTTCATTGGTTCCCGGAGCTATTTTATACAATAGTATGCGTAATTTTACTTTAGGCAATGATAGTTTAGCTGCTTATGGCTTTATTGAGGCATTGACTGTAGGGATGTCCTTAGCAATTGGTTTCATTATCGCAGAAGTGATAGCCAATAAACTTTATCCTCCTTTAAAAAGATATTTGAACAAACGAGAAAATAAATAGAATGAAATAAACAACGCCTTTTGACTCTCATTGCAGAATCAAAGGGCTTTTTTAGTAGGATGGATTGTCAAATCAAGTTAGATTTCTCAAAAAGATTATCTAATATAAAAGCTAAAAATGGGATTTTGGGGTTTTTCGTAAATTGTTGTAATTAGTATCATAATTTTTGTTGAAAAGACAGGAGTAGAGAGTGTTAAGAATATATTCTATAGATATCTGAGATGAAAAATTTGATACACCGTAAGGTAGGGTCTCTTTTTGAGGTATTAGCAAAACGACGGTGGCATAAAGTGCAAGAGGGCTTTGTTCATCGTCGGTTATAGCAATGATAGGAGTACCATTTTGTCGAAAATGTTTAGCATCATTTACTATTTCAGCAGTTGTTCCACTTCTAGATATGATGATTGCAACATCTTTGTCATCCGAATTTATTGAAAGATAAAACTGCTCAGCCTGTAAGGGCATTAAAAGAATATGATAATTAATTTGTAATAGTTTTAATTGAAAATCAGATAGTCTTATGAAGTTGCTACTAACGCCGATACCGTATATATTATGAGAATTTTTTATAAGAGTGATAGCATTATTTAATTTTTTTGTAGTTAGAAGATGCTGAGTTGCTGTGATAGTTTCAATAGATAATCTAGATATTTTACTGGAAACTGTTAGTGGATCGTCATTTTTTGAAAATGGGGTATTAGCATCAACATTTTCGATGGTTAGTAGTTTTTGCTCATAATCGCGAGCTAAATTAATTTTAAAATCCTTGAAACCAGTGGTTTTACATTTTTTACAAAACCTCACAATTCCCGCAGTAGAAATATGAGTATTTTTAGAGAGTTCATAAATTGACATAGACAAAACAATTTCAGTATTGTTCAAAATATATTGTGATAAGACTAAGTAACTGCTTGTAAAATTATTCTTTTCACGTAGTTCATTTATGATTTGGGTCATTCTAGTTCTCCTCGTAAATGTTTGTTTCGATGTTTATAAGATTTTGTTTACGTTTTAGTGAAACATAGTTTCATTATGACTTAATAGTGTTCCCTCTGATAGTTATACAACATATTATAATTATAGAATTTAGAAAAGGAGATTATCTATTATGGATGGAATGACGAACTTTGTAGAAAAGAATATTGTTCCTAAGGTATCTAAAGTAACTGACTTAAGATACTTCCAAGCTCTTCGTAACGGATTTTTTGCTATTATGCCATTAACCATTATTGGTTCAATTTTTATGTTAATTACGGATTTTCCAGTTAGTGGATATCCAGAATTTATGGCTAATATTTTTGGCTCTCATTGGGCAGACTTTATTTCACCTGCCTATCGTGCAACTTTCAATATGATGGGTCTGATGTTTGCTGGAACTATGTCCTATAAACTTGCTGAAAGCTACAATTTGGACAAGTTAATGGGAATGGTTCTAGGAATCGTTTCCTATGTCGTTGTGTTACCTAAGACTGTTACAACGGATAAAGGTGTAACAGTAGAAAAAGTATTGTCTTTTGATTGGTTAGGTACACAGGGTGTTATTACCGCAATTATTACATCAATAATTACTATTGAAATATTACATTTTTGTGTGAAGAAGAATATTGGTATTAAGATGCCAGATAGCGTTCCTGCAATGGTTAGTAAAGCATTTAGTGCCTTAGTTCCAGGTTTCTTCATTGTCCTAGTTTCTTTAATCATTAATGGAATTGGAACTGTATTATCTGGCTCTTTTCCAAACATGATCTACTCAGTTATTCAGGCTCCTATACAGGGAATTATTGGGGCTCCATTTGCCATTATTTTAGTTGCTGGATTAAATGGGTTGCTATGGTGGTTTGGAATTCATCCAACTGTTATCAATTCAATGCTTTATCCAATTCTTTATGCTAATGCCGATAAAAATCAACAGTTGGCGGAATTAGGGAAATTGACGGCAGGACATGGAAATTATGGAACAGTCCAAATGCTTGATCAATTTGCAACCATTGGTGGGGCTGGATGTACTATTGGTCTTGCCATTACAATGTTTATTATCGCAAGGTCATCCAGAATGAAAGCAATGTCTAAAATTGCTTTTATTCCATCATTCTTTAATATTAATGAACCTTTGATTTTTGGATTGCCAGTTATTTTTAACCCATTAATGTTGATTCCTGTGACTTTGGCTCCAATTGTTTCAGTATCAGTGGCTTTCTTATCCATGTCAGTTGGCTTTATGCCGATGTTTACTAATATTCAAGCTCCTTGGGCGACTCCATTTGGTTTCTCTGGATTTCTTGTCGGAGGGTGGCAAGGATTGGTAACTCAATTAGTTTGTGTTGTTTTAGTTGTACTAATTTATTACCCATTCGTCAAAGCACTAGATAATCAATATCGTAAGGAAGAAGAAGGAGATACTTCCGTCGAATACTAAAAGAGGTAGTTATTTTGGAAAAAGAAAATGTTTATAACGTTTGTAGTGAAGTGGACTTGAAATCAATAGAACCTTATGTACCCATGGCTCCAGACATTGTACAGACTACTTCATTTCATTTCTCAAATTATGAGGAATTTATTGATTATAGTTCAGATGAAAAAAATCATTTTGTTTATACTAGAGGTTCAAATCCAACCATTAAATCACTTGAAGAAAAATTGGCCAAATTGGAACATGGTGAAAAATGTAAGGTGTTCAGTTCTGGAATGGGAGCCATTTCGGCAACGATATTCACACTCTTACAAGCCGGTGATCATGTTTTAATGTTAAACACGATTTATGGTGAAGCAGTTTCGTTTGGAAGATACTTAAAAAAATATAGTGTGGAATGTGACAGGGTAGATATTAAAAATAGTGATGATATTTTAAATTATATTAAACCAGAAACAAAAATGATTTATTTTGAAAGTCCATCATCGCAAAAATTTGAAATGATAGATTTAGAAAAAGTTTCAAAGCTTGCTAGAGACAGGAATATCTATACAGTAATTGATGCTACTTGGGCATCACCTATTTTCCAAAGTCCATTGGATTATGGTATTGATGTTGTTATTCATTCATTATCCAAATATATAGGGGGACATTCAGATAGTGTTGGTGGAGCTATAATAGGTAAAGCTGAAATTATTGATAATATTTTTGAAAATGGACATCAATCCTTGGGAGCAGTAATAAGTCCGTTTAATGCATGGTTAACGATTCGCGGACTTAGAACATTACCTGTTAGAATGACACAATTCGATCAGAGTATTAGATACGTATTAGACGCTTTAAAGAATGATAATAGAATTGAAAAGATATATCATCCATATTTAGCAACAGGCGAACAAAAAGAAATTGCGGATAAATATTTGACTGGGTATGGTTCGCTGTTTGGAATTGATTTCAAAGATAAAGATTTCGACAAATTAAAGATTTTCGTTAATTCATTGAAAATTATTTCAATCGGAGTCAGTTGGGGAGGCTTTGAAAGTTTAGCGTTACCATCTTTCAAGGGTAACAATGAATCTAATTTGGAAGAACGAGGCCTACCAATCTCACACGTTAGAATGTATGTTGGTCTTGAGGATCCTAAAAGTATTGTTGAAGATATTTATCAAGCAATGAACATGGCATACGGCAAATAAAAAAATCCTAATTAGGGTGAAAGATTAACTAAAAATTTTAGTAACTTTGGTGAGATCCATTAGTGTATCAGGGCTGTGCAAAGGGAAAGATAGCAGAATCGAGGCAGTTTTTATTGAATAAATAGTTTGTCTCGCTTAATACTCAATTGAGAACGTGATCAATAATCTTTTTTGAAATCATTACTACCATAAATATCGGTGGAATCGATCAAATTGATGCCACTGTGTCCATGATTTTAGTAGATGCTTGATTCTAGTGTGATTTCTCGAATCTTTAATGTGAAACTATTATACGAACTCATAACTTAAGAACTCCTTTAGATGATTTTTGAAATCACTTTATTCTATGGGGCTCAGGTTATGAGTTCTTTTTTCTAATGTATTGAACTCTAATTGTAAGATTGTTGGGCAGGTAGTTGAAAGTTTCCCCAAACATGGTTTTAAATGCAACTTTTTTATCAAAAATCCTAAAACTTGATTCACATCAATTTTTAAAACCACCTTACCCCTTAGAATATGTCTTGTAAGTTAAGAAAGAGGTAAGCAAAATGACAAAGTTAAACGTATGGATTACGAAACATCAAAATAAAATTACTGCTGCAATTGCAATTTTGATCGTATTGAGTTTACTTTCAGAATACGTTTTAAAATTTGGAACTGCTGCGACAGTCTTCATGATCGTAGCCAGTATCCTCGGAGCAATTCCAGTAGCTCTACATGCTTTTACCGCTTTGCAAAATAAGGTTATCAGTATTGAATTATTGGTAACGATCGCGGTTATTGGTGCCTTTATTATTGGAGAATATGAAGAGTCAGCCGTCGTAACTTTTCTTTTTCTCTTTGGTAACTATTTGGAACAGAAGACTTTGGAAAAGACTCGTTCTTCCGTTAAGAGTTTGACACAAATGGCTTCTACAACCGCCGAATTAGTCAATGAAGATGGTCAAACTGAAACAGTTGACGTCGATGACTTGGACGAAGGCGACCATGTCTTGGTTAAACCGGGTGGTCAAATTCCTGTTGATGGCAAAATCATCGATGGTACAGGTTATATGAATGAAGCTTCAATTACTGGTGAATCAACACCAGTGAAAAAGGGTATCGGCGATAAAGTTTTCGCTGGATCTTTGACCGATAATGGAACTATTACAGTTGAAACGACTTCCGTTGGTGAAGATACTACTTTTGGTAAAATCATCGAACTAGTTGAAGAAGCTCAAGATAGTCAATCACCAGCTGCTCGTTTTATTGATAAATTTGCTACATATTACACACCCGCTGTTTTAATTATTGGTATTTTAGTTTGGGCGATCACACGTGACTTCCCACTAGCTATCATAGTTCTTGTTTTAGGATGCCCAGGTGCTTTGGTTATTGGTGCACCAGTTTCCAACGTTGCCGGAATTGGTAATGGTGCGAAAAACGGAATTCTGATGAAAGGCGGCAATGCCGTAAATAGTTTTTCACATGTTGATACTTTAGTTTTGGATAAAACTGGTACTTTAACAACTGGCCAAATGAGTGTAACTGACGTGGATAACTTTGGTGACAAAGCAGAAAACTTAGCCTTGTTAGCTGCAGTTGAAAAGACTTCAGATCATCCACTAGGACAAGCAATCGTTAAATATGCGACTGATCAAAAAATTACTGCAACACCTGCACTACCAGAACTAGATACTGTAAAGGGCCAAGGTTTAGTTGGCCAAAATGATGATTTCAAGATTCTAGTCGGTAATGAACGTTTGATGAAAGCTAACGATGTCAAAATTTCCGCTGAACAAAGACAAGCTATCGATAAGCGAATGAATGATGGTGATTCAGTTGTCTTAATGGCTATCGATCAAGAGTTGAGATTAGTCGTTGGTGTCAATGATCAATTGAGAAGTGATGCCCGTGAAGGTCTCCAAGCTTTGAAAGACGCTGGTTTGAAACGAATCGTCATGTTAACTGGTGATAACAAAGTAGCTGCTCAAAGAGTCGCTGACAGATTACCAATTGATGAAGTTCATGCAGAATTATTGCCCGAAGATAAAGTAACTTTTGTTAAAAAATTCCAAGCTCAAGGTAGCACAGTAGCCTTCGTTGGTGATGGTATCAATGATAGTCCATCCCTTGCTACAGCTGATATCGGGATTGGTATGGGAACCGGAACTGACGTTGCTATTGAAACAGCTGATATTATCTTGGTTAAATCTAGTTTCGATGCTTTAGCACATGCTTATATTTTGGCTAAAAAGACAGTTGCTAATACTAAAGAAAATATCGTTATCGCTGTTGGTACCGTAGCACTATTGTTGCTCGGCTTGATTGTTGGCGTTATCCATATGGGTAGCGGAATGTTTGTCCACGAAGTAAGTATCTTAGTCGTTATCTTCAATGCGATGAGATTAATTAGAAATAAATCTTCAAAACTTGATTCAAATCAAGTTCTCAAGACAGCAAACTAATTAGAATAGTGTTTGTAAGTTAGTTGAGCAAGTGATTTTCGAATTACTTGCGAGCTGTAAGTGCTTCAAGCTTGAAACATTTACAGCTCGTGGGTATTTGAAACTTCACTAGCGATGAATTAAGAAATATGGAGGAATCGATTATGGCAAAAGCAATTTTACAATTAGGTGAATTAACATGCCCATCATGTATGACAAAAATTCAAAAGGCCGTTGAAAATCAAGACGGTGTTTCAAACGTAAAGGTCCTCTTCAACGCTGGTAAAGTAAGAGCAGACTTTGATGAAAGCAAGACTTCAGCTGACAAGTTGGCTCAAGTTATTACTGATCTTGGATATGAAGTTCTAAAAGTTAAAGTTAAGGAGCTAGCATAATGACAGAATTAACAATTGATGAAAAATTCGCTGCTGAACAAAAGCAGGCTGACGCAGATCACCACAAACCTACAGCTGGAGCAATGACAGGACACATCGTTTCCAATCATTTTCTTTTGAATATCAAGTTGCATCAGATTGCTTGGTTTATCAAGGGAAGCAATGCTGAAAGTTATAAATCAGTTTTAAAACAGACAATTGACGAAAATAATGCTTGGTATGATAAGATAGCTGATGAATTACTTGATGAAGGCCAATTACCTCCATCCACTATGAAAGAGTACTCAGACTACGCTATGATTGAAGAAGATGGCAAGAATAAATATTTGAGCGCTGATGAGATGATTCAAACAGTCGTTAATGATTTCAATACGGATAATATGTTCGTTACTAGAGCAATCAAATTGGCTGAAAACGAAGATCGTCCTTTTATGGCTCAAGTATTAGTTCAATTGTTAGGTTTCAATAATCATCAAATTAGAATCTATCAAGCTTTACTTGGTAAAAGCGCACGTGAAGGTTTTGAAGAGGAAGACGACGAAGATTTCGACTAAGGAGCGATAATTGATGGCAAAGTTGGCACATGACCACACTGCAGAAGATTGTGTAGAGTTAGTTTCTATTTTCAAAAATTTATCAACCGCTGATAAAAAGACGATTGCAACCTTGGTGACTCACCATCACTATAAGAGTGGCGAATATCTTTTTTCAGCCGGGGATAAAGCTGATTCCTTGATCATTGTGGCTCATGGACAGGCGAAAGTTTTTCAAATGTCAGCCAATGGGAAAGAGCAGATGTTGCGCATCCTTCAAACTGGAGACTTCGATGGTGAGGCAGCCTTGTTCGCTGATTCGGAGCATGCCAGTTATGCTCAAGCTTTGATGGACACCGCCGTTTGCCAGATTACCCGTAGTGATTTTCAAAAGTTGATGCAACAGACGCCAGAATTGACAGTTAATATGGTCAACGCCCTAGGACGTCGAGTAGGCCAGTTGGAGCAACAGACAACTGAAGTTACGACTGCTAGCGTTGAAAGCCGTTTGGCCAACTACCTTTTGGAAACAAGTGCTGGACTTGATAATGATGTCTTTACTTTGCCCCTCAAGAAAAAAGATATCGCAACTTATCTGGGTACGACCCCCGAGACAATTAGTCGGAAACTAACAGCCTTAAGTGACCAAGGTTTGATTGAGAAAATAACTAATAATAAATTTAAAATCTTAGACGCTGATCGATTAATGATGATCGATTAAATAAAAAAAGATCCTGAGTAAAATATTGTATTTTACTCAGGATCTTTTGTGCTTTTATGCCGAAATATCAATACGAAATTTCTAAATGAATCTATCTCATCCTACGGCGATGTAGTACAACTACATTCATTGTTCCAACTAATAAGACAAGTCCTAGAAGTGTTAAAGCTGATTGATTTTTATCACCAGTTTGTGGGAACTTTTGAGAGCTATAGTCATTATTTGAAGTTGCATTATTAGATTCTAGTGCTGGACTAGAAGGTAAGACTGCACTTGGTTTGTTAGGACTTAATGGTCCAGGTTCATAAGGACTTTCCGCATTTGGTAACTCAACAACAGGTTGTTCAGTACCAGGTTTCTCGGTACTTGGTTGTTCAGTACCAGGTTTCTCGGTACTTGGTTGTTCAGTACCAGGTTTCTCGGTACTTGGTTGTTCAGTACCAGGTTTCTCGGTACTTGGTTGTTCGGTACCAGGTTTCTCGGTACTTGGTTGTTCAGTACCAGGTTTTTCGGTACTTGGCAATTCAGTGCCAGGTTTCTCGGTACTTGGTTGTTCAGTGCCGGGTTGTTCGGTACCAGGCTGTTCGGTACCAGGATTTTCAGTACCGGGCTGTTCGGTACCAGGTTGCTCAGTACCAGGGTTTTCAGTGCCGGGTTGCTCAGTAACGGGTTGTTCGGTACCAGGGTTTTCAGTACCAGGATTTTCAGTACCAGGCTGCTCGGTACCGGGTTGTTCGGTGCCAGGGTTTTCGGTGCCAGGTTGCTCAGTACCAGGAGTTTCGATCACTGGAGGTGCTGGGCGATCCACTGATGAATCAGCCGTTTCGGAATGTCCTTCTTGGTCAGTCATCGTAACTTGATTAGTAAAGGTATCCTCACCAGTTGGTTCGTTGGTGGTGGATTGATATACCAATCTCATATCTCCGACAAAGCTACCTGTGGCTACAACTGTAATTGTGTTTCCATTTTTAGTAACAGTTATGGGGATAGGAAAGCCTCGGTTGTCCAGTAGTTTGGCACTATTATCAACGTAAGTGTGGTTGGGACCCAGTGTATCAACAAACGTTGGATCAGTTATACCGCTACCTTGAATAAACACATTGACTTCCCAGTTAATTGTAGTGGGTTTGTCCGGATCAACCCAGGCCGCAGATTTATTTAAAATAATCTGTGATAGTGTTTCGGTAGTTTCAGGGGTAGTTCCGTTAACACCAACACGAATAAACCCTTTACGGTTCAATGGTGTCAGTGGCAAAACGCCATTTAAAACAACTGTTCCAGTTGGGGCACCCTTTTTGACTGTAATCGTACCGATAGTGACTCCCAAAGAGTTTAGCATTGGAAATGATCTATCAGAAGTGATTTGAACATTGTCAGGTATACCAAAAGTTAAAGTATCGCCTTCAGAAACCTTAACTCCGTTGGGAATACTCCACTGATAATTCAAGGTGTATTTACTGCTTTCTGGTAATTCAGCATTATGCTCATATGTTTGTCCGTCTGAGTCTGAAATTACTGCGCTATTACTATCGAGTCCTACGACCTCAGTAATATCACGTGCAAAAACTTGATTAGACGTTGAAACTAGAACAAGCAAAAAACTAGCAATAATGGCCGATACCAATATTGTTATTCTTTTCAAATTCATCCCTCCTTAATCAAAGGATTTTCTATCGTAATCTAAATTATTTTTTTTGATAGCTTTGATCGATGCTTAATTTAGCATAAAATTGGGATAATAAAATACTATATGACAAATTGTACTATTATTTATATTGTTATTTTATAACAATTTATGTTATATTACTCTGCTTTTAATAAAACAAATAGCAGTCTTAAACTCCTATCTTATTAGGAATCTAAGACTGCTTTATTTATTATATATTTAACAACTAATCTTTCTGAAGTGGCTGATTAATTACCAACTTTAACACTAGGTTCAACTTGCACCATAGTTTCAATATCTTCCGTTTGAAATTTCTTTGACAATTGAGTCAACATTTCGTCAGTCATCTTATCCAGATCAAACTTAGGACAAAAGCCCCATTCACTGATAGCATCGTCAGCATTGATGTAGTTGGGCCAAGAATCGGCGATTTTTTGAAGTTTAGGGTCTACTTGATAGCTTAATTCAAAATCGGGAATATGTCGTCTGATCGAAGTAGCAATACTTTCAGGATCAAAGCTAATCGAGGTGATATTAAAGGCGTTTCGATGGATCAACTTGTCTGGGTCAGCATTCATTAACTTCACTACAGCGTCGATTGCATCATCCATGTACATCATATCCATTAAAGTTTTATCGGCAATCGGTGAACGGTATTTTTTGTGCTTCAAAGCTTCGTAATATATATCGACGGCGTAATCAGTCGTGCCACCACCTGGGGCTACTTTATAAGAAATTAGTCCGGGGAAACGGACTGAACGTGTGTCGATGTCGTATCTTTCATAGTAGTAGTTTGCTAATAGTTCTCCAGAGACCTTGGTCACACCATAAATAGTTGAGGGATGCATTACTGTGTCTTGGGGTGTGTCGTCAGGATCAGCGTCTGGTCCATAGGCTGCAATCGAGGATGGAGCAAAGAATTTGGTTCCAGCACCCAATTCACGTGCTACTTCTAAAGCGTTTATCAATCCCGTCATATTTAATTCCCATGCAAAAGCCGGATTCTTTTCGGCCTTAGCTGATAAAAGTGCTGCCAAATGAATAATAGTATCGACTTTATTCGCCGTCGCAATTCTTAAGAAAGCGTCAAAATCTTTCACATCTAAAACTTCAAAATGACCATTTTCGACAACGGGATTACCGTCAATTCGTCTGATATCAGTTGAGATAACATTCTCTGGGCCTAAGTCATTACGTAATCTTTCAGTCAGTTCGGAACCAATTTGTCCTAAAGCACCAGTGATCAATACTTTTTTCATGAGGAGTTACTCCTTTCAATATTGAACTGCTTTGTTAAGAATATTTAATTCGGTACCAACTTGTTCATAAACTGCGATTGCTTGGTCTAGCATGTCTTTAGTATGAGATGCGTTGGGCATATTTCTAATACGACCAGTCCCTAAAGGAACAGTTGGATAGACGATTGGTTTAGCATAGACGCCATTTTCAATTAACTTTTGGGAAAATTTCTGAGCTAATTTTTCATCGCCAACAATGACGGGAGTGATCGGTGTTTGCGATTTACCGATATTATAGCCAATGTCTTGCAGCGAGTCTTTGAAATAATTCGCATTGTCCCACAGCTTTTCAACATATTGCGGATTGTTTTGAATCAACTCGATAGCTTTGATACATCCAGCAGCCGCACCGGGGGTTAGTGAGGTTGAGAATAAGAAAGGCCGGGCTTGTGATTTTAACCAAGTAATCAATTGTTTTGTACCAGCTATATAACCGCCAACGACGCCAATTCCTTTGGAAAGGGTACCCATTTGTAAGTCGACATGATCTTGCAAGTGAAATTCTTTCACCGTTCCAGCACCATGTCCCATAACTCCAGTTCCGTGAGCATCGTCCACGTAAGTAATGATGTCATTTTCTTCACAAATTTTGACGATTTCTGGGATATTGGCAATGTCGCCGTCCATTGAAAAAACGCCATCGGTGATATACATGATTTTTCGATAGATATTATCTGATCTTAATTGTTGAGCTTTCATCTTTAAGTCTGCCATATCCTGATGTTTGACACGGATAATCTTGGCTCCAGAAAGTCGAGCTCCATCGATGATTGAGGCATGATTCAGTTCATCGGAAAGTATCGCGTCACCTTTTTTCATGATGGCAGGGATAGTACCCAAGTTAGCGTTGAATCCAGATTGGAAAGCAATTGCGGCTTCTGTCCCCTTAAATTCAGCAATTTTTTCTTCTAATTGTTGGTGAATATCTAGAGTACCGTTAATGGTGCGAACGGCTCCGGCTCCAGCACCAAATTTCTTAGTGGCATCGATTGAAGCTTGAATCACCTCTTGATTGGTCGCAAAACCGAGATAATTATTGGAAGCTAAATTGATCAATCTTTTGCCAGCAATTTCAATTATGGGACCATTACTACCTTGCAAAGTATCGATAGTGTTGAAAAGACCGTTTTTCTTCAATTCGTCGATACCGGTGGTCAAAAAGTTTGTCAGTGTGGTTGAACTCATTTGTAGACTCCTTTGCAATTGATATTGTCCGTACATCCGTACTATACAAGACGGAGAAACCGCTTACAAAGACTTAGCTTGTTAAGCTATCCACATACTAAAGATAGTTCAAGCTGGCTCTAGTTAGTTGGCCTAATAGACGTTTTGTCAAGTGATTAAAAAGTTGAAGTTATATTTAGGGAATATAAAAACTCTAAAAAAACATGACTATATTTATATTTTTTATTAAAAAATATATTCATAGTGTAGAGGATTCGTTATATAATGAGTCGATGAGTTCAGGCTTAGGGGAGAATGACTATGAGGAAAATATTCTTGGCACTTTTGATTTTTGGGGCTTTAGTGTTAACGGGGACAACCAATGTTGAAGCCGCAACAAATAGCAATAATACCGATATAAAAATCGATGGTAATTTTAATGATTGGAAAGATAAACCAATTACTAAATCGAATAGAGGTCTGATAAAGAAGGAGTCTTTAGTAGCTGACAAAGATAACGTGTATTTTTATGCGAGCATGTCACCAAGACATGGTGTTGGTTATCAAGAGATCGCACGTTCAGGTTATAAGTTAACTGTTGGTGACAAAACGTTTCTGCTAACAGTCGATCCAGATGATTATGCGAGTGGCAATCGGCTGACGACGATGAACGTTCAAGAAATTGATGGCGATGGCAAAATTAATAAAGTTGCTGAGTCTTCACAAGTTTATATAAAAAGTAAGGTTAATCAAGGAAACGGTAAAGGTTTTAAATTAGATATGGAATTTAAATTGCCTTTGTCAGAGTTGGGTATAACTAATACAGCTTCACAAGATATTACGCTCTCAAATGAGGACTTAGGAAGTAAAACTTTGCACGTTGTAGGTGGAAGTACTGGTCCAGTCTTGTTAGCAATCAGTGGCTTAGCCATAGCTTTATTTGCGATTTTTAAAATGCCTAGAATCAAAAGACTTAGGGAGACGTCTAATGAATAGTTTTTTGTTACTGGGTATCATTATTTGGATATATTTGCTGTCAGTTGTAAGAAGAGCTCGACTGACGGCTTTTTCTTTTCTTGTCGGCAGTGTTGGCTGTTTTTTTGTCTTGATGACCTTAAGCACGCCTTATTGGGTTTGGTTTTTTACTCACGGAGTGATCGACGGTGTTGCAATAGTTGAAAAACTTATAAAAATGGGCTCTGTTTATCCGAAGTACGGATGGATCTACATTACGAATCAAGCCACTCCGGTTACTTTGCAAATTGACTATGAATGTTCAGGGATAATTGAAACAATGGCTTATATGAGTTTATTGCTTTTTTATCCGACATATTCACGTAAAGAAAAATTTTTTTATTCAATACTCGGCTTGGTTTGGATCTATTTAGCCAATGTTGTTAGATTGATTATCGTTGTGGCAATGGTCTATTTGGGTGGGGCAGACGTCTTTTATTTGGCACATTCAATTTTGGGAAGATTAGTCTTTTACCTGTTGATCATTGTCTTGTATTACAACGTCTTCACTTATTCACATTGGGCGCAAGAATTCTACAAGCTGTTTAAAAAGAAAGTAAGAAGTGTATGAAATATTTTTGGTATTTAACAATTAGACAAATGGGATTTTGGCTGACCTGGATCTTGATTCCCATTGTGATCGAAATAATTCCTGCCGTTATTTCTGCTATCAGGCTGGCTGCCAGAAATGCTCAGACTGTTAAAGAAGAAATGCCGCTTAAATTGCCGTTTATTACGATAATAATACCGGTCTATAATTCGGAAGCGACGCTTTACAATTGTATTAAATCAATTAAGGATTCAACATATCCTGACAAGTTAATTCAAATTATAGTAGCTGATAATCAAAGTACGGATAATAGTTTTGGTGAATTTGCCAGAGCACAAAACAAATTTAATTTGAACATGCAATTGCTTAACACAATTAAGGGGAAAGCTAATGCCTTGAATGCTTCGATTTATGAGGCAATTGGCGTGTATGTAATCAATATTGACAGTGATGGAACCTTGGAAAAGCATGCTTTGATGAATATGGTTTTAAAATTTGAGAATAATATTGATATTTCAGCCATGACGGGAACTATTTTACCTAGAAAAGATTTGATCAAGCGAACTAAAAAGCCTTTCTTAAGATTGTTGCGACAGAATGAGTACTTTGAGTATGCTCAAGCTTTTCTTTCCGGTCGGGTGATCGAATCTTATGAGAATCAATTATTTACCATGTCTGGCGCTTTCTCGGCTTTTCGAAAATCCGTGATTATGAAAACCTTCATGTATGATACGAATACATTAGGTGAAGATACTGAGATGACCTTTCAAATTCGTGATCGGCTGAAGAAAAAGATCTTAATTTGTACTAATGCTATTTTTTATATTGAACCAATCGATGGGTTAGATGCCCTCTATCGACAACGGCAACGGTGGCATCGTGGTGAATTAGAAGTAATTAAGTCGTATATGAACAATAATGCGGACGTAAAGTTTTTCTTCAAGAATTTTTTGGTGCGACGTTTGGTAATTGATCACACCTTTTTATTTCCAAAGATGATTTGGATGTTTGCTAGTTTTGTTCTCTTGTTCTACCGCTATTCACCAGTGGTTTTGGGAATTTCGTATCTTATTATTTATTTTTTGTACGCGATGGTTTCAATTCTGAATAATTTATGTGTGCGAATGTTGTTGAGGGAATTCGAGAATGAACGGCGATTTTATATCAAACTCACATGGGTAGCTTGGACTTTGCCATTTTATAATTTCATCTGTTCTTGTTTTAGATTAGTGGGAACATTGAATGTAGCTAGCAATAGCCACGAGTGGAATGCTTTGAGTTTTAAAGAAGAAATACAGCGAATTTTAAAAGTTTTTGGGAAAGATATTCGGAGTCTGGAGAGGGATAAAAGTTGAATATAGAAGGTTATGAAACATACAGTACTTATAAGTTAACATCTTATATCAATGCTAGTCATGCTGTCCGTTGGGAAAATGGCATTGGAAAAGAACACATGCATACTTGGGCGATTATTTGTGAGATACATGTCAATCATGAACAAATGGTGCCTTTTAACGTGATTGAAAATGAATTGAAGGAAGTGTCACAACGGGTTTCGGGGAAGTTTTTAAATGAAGTACCACCCTTTGATCGTATAAACCCTACTTTAGAAAATTTGACCACTTATTTCTTCAGCGTCATTAACGATATTTTACGTAAAAGAGATGCAGTTTTAACTCGTTTAGAGATTGGCGAATCTCCAACTAGATTTTATTGCATAACCTTGAAATAACAGGGGTGCGTATGAAGAATAAAGTCTTTATTTTTGGCAGTAAATTAATTAAATATTTGTTTTATTTTTTATTTCTATTAACTTGTTATTTTGCGATTACCTCGCCCAATCTGATTTTGGGTGATAATAATGTAACTGGTTCAGGGACGACTATAGTGACGGCTCTATTTATAATTACCGCTTTAATTGTGATCGGAACTTTTTTGACGTTTGAATCTTGGGCGGACTTATTAAAATATATTTTTATTGATCGTCAGTGGGTAACATCAATTACTTCATTAAGTGTGGTAGTGATAATTCAGATAGTCTTCGTATTGAATGTTCATCCAGCAATTGGTTTTGATCCGGGAGCGATTCATCGGGCGTTGATTCAGACAACTGATATTGAAACCAGAGCTTACTTTTCACTTAACATGAATAATATTGCCACGATGTTATGGCAACACCAGTTGGCATTATTTTTTAAAAATCATTCATGGTTGCTGTTTGACCTGATAACTCTGTTTTTCGTTGACCTTTCGGCAGTGTTGAATATTTGTAGCGTGTTAGTTATCGATCCTAAAAAAGTTCCGCTGGCCATTTATATGCATGCATTGTGGCTATCGGTCTTTCCAATGATAATCGTGCCTTATACTGACGCTTGGGTATTACCATTCGTTTCGATGTATATTTTTCTGTATTGTTTGTTGCGATACGGGAAATTAAATTTGATTTGGAAAAGTATTGTGGCACTTTTATTAGGAATTACGGTTGCTGGGACCTACTTTATCAAACCGTCAGCCATCATTGGGATAATCGCCATCGGCTTAATCGAATTGCTATATTTATTCAAAGGTAAATTTTCAAAGGAAAGAATGATTATTGAGTTTATCTTGGGGTTGATAATCTTAATTGGCGCCGTACCAACTTATTCGATTACAAATTATGCCATCGATCACCAAAAATACATTAAGGTCAATGCTGAACGTGCCATTGTGCCATTGCATTTTATCAGTATGGGAGTTTCTGGTGATGGCGGCTACAACGCTCACGATGCTTTAATGATGGCTAAGATGCCTAGTAAACAAGCCCAAACGGCCTATTCCAAAAAAGTGCTAGAAAAACGGCTTCAAAAGAAAGGTTTCTGGGGCTATCTGAAATTTCTTCTCCAAAAGCACGCTAATAATACGGCTGATGGAACTTTTGCCTGGATCAAAGAAGGACATTTTATCAGCGATAATCCTAAACCGTCCTCAAAAGGATTGGCTGGTAAAATCCGTAATTTCGTTTATCTATATGGTAAAAACTTGGGCGATTTTCGATATATAGCTCAAGTGTGGTGGGTATTTTTGTTAGCAACGATTCTTTTTAATTGGAAAGATGACCGTAAAATCGTGCAGTTATTGCGATTGACCATTATTGGAGGCTTTATGTTCTTGCTGATCTTTGAAGGTGGAAGAAGCCGCTATCTAATTCAATTCCTGCCAGCGTTTCTTATCTTGTCAGCTCTCAGCTGGGGTAAGTCATGGCAAAAATTGACCGAATTATTTGCATGGACCAAATTATAAAATAACGTAGCTTATAAAAAAGCTGCGTTATTTTTATGGATACGTGTTATCCGAATTATTATCGCTGGTTTCGTTGAAATGTTCGGTAATAGATGATATTTTAAAAAGACCAAATGTTGAATATGGGGGATCGAATATGTCTACTCCAGAAGAAATTCTGCAAAAGAGTATCACGACCGGAGTTAGTAAATTGAAAAAGACGTTGTTGGCCAAAATGTTGCTGGGCTTTATCGGTGGAGCGTTAATATCAATTGGCTTCTTAGCTTATGTACGGGTGACAGCATCAATTCCCAGTGCTTTGGGGAGTGTCAAAGCGCTAGTCGGTGCAACCGTTTTTCCTATTGGGTTGATTGCTATCCTCTTAGCTGGGGGAGAACTGGCTACTGGAAACATGATGGCCGTGGGAACGGCGCTCTATTCGAAAAAGATTAAATTAAGTGACTACTTGATGAACTTAGCAGTGATTACCTTATTTAATTTCTTAGGGGCAGTCTTTGTAGCTTATTTCTTTGGTCATGTGACAGGTTTAACTCATGCACAGCCTTTTGCTCAAGCGGTGATCAACATTGCCAACAGTAAGACTAGTGCTAGCTTTTTTTCAGCTTTTGTTTCCGGAATCGGCTGTAACTGGTTAGTTGGGTTAGCGGTGTGGTTAGCTATGGGTGCAAAAGATGCAGCTGGCAAGATTTGGGGGATCTGGTTTCCAATCATGATTTTCGTGGCAATTGGTTTTCAGCATAGTATTGCCAATTGTTTTATTATTCCGGCCGCTATTTTTGAAGGTGGGAGTAACTGGTGGCTCTTTTTCCAAAACTTCGTCCCAGTTTATCTAGGTAATATCGTTGGGGGAATTGTTTTTGTTGCCGGATTTTATCATCTGAGTTATAAAAAATAATAAATCTAAATGTTGGTTAATTATCGAATATTGAGATAAAATAGATGGCAAGTTATTGAGGGATGGCAGGAAGATGCTGTCCTTTTTTATTTTCCAAAGTTATGATAACGCTTTGATGGATTTTTGAAATCTCAGCATAATAGTGGTAACATAATATAACTTTAATTTAAGAGGTTATTATGATGACAGACAAACCTAAGGTTAACGAACAGGACGAAAAGCAACGTGAACAAGCACATTTGAATGATGTGGTTGCACAAATTAAAAAGTCCGAAAGCTGTCTTCAGGAACATATTGAAGTCGCTGAAGATGACTTAAAAGTTATTAATAATGCTTTCGATGATATTCACATTGGAATGGATGGCGATTCGATCTCAATGGATGCAGCCCTATCCATTCATCAACAGCAACAGATGCTTGACGAAAGAAACAACAGTTGGCAACAGTCGAAACAACGTTTAGGCATTCTCAAAAAGCTGGAAAAGACACCTTTCTTTGCACGATTAGACTTCCAGGAAAAAGGTGAACCCAAAAAGGAGACCGTTTATATTGGTTTAAGTTCTTTTACTGACCGCAATGATCACTTTTTAGTTTACGATTGGCGAGCACCAATTTCTTCTATTTATTATGATGGTAAATTGGGCGATGTAACTTACCAAACTCCCGATGGGGAACAGCAAGTTGAATTATACTTGAAACGTCAGTTTTTGGTGGAAGATGGCAAGATCAGAGCTTACTTTGACACGCAAGAAACGATCGGTGACCAAATGCTCTTGGAAGTCTTAGATGGTAAATCTTCGACACATATGAAAGGGATCGTTAAGACGATTCAGAGTGAACAAAACAAGATCATTCGTGATACTAAGTCGAAATTATTGTTTGTTCAAGGAGCTGCTGGTTCTGGTAAAACTTCAGCTATCCTTCAACGGATCGCTTTCTTGCTATATCGCTATCGTGGGACGTTAACATCCAGTCAGGTAGTAATGTTCTCACCTAACTCGTTGTTCAATGACTATATCAAAGATGTTTTGCCAGAAATGGGTGAACAAAACATGGTGCAAATGACTTACAAGCAATTTTTAGCACGCCGTTTACCTAACTTAACAGTCGAAAGCTTATCTGATCAATTTGAAACAGTTGTCGATACTAATAGTAAATCCGTCAGCAAGTTCGTCTCGGATATTGAGTTTTTCAAGATACTGACTAATTATAGTAAGCTACTCGGTCAAAGCGGAATGGCTTTTAAGGACATCAAGTTCCAAGGCAAAGTCTTTATTGCGAAGGAAAAAATTCAAGAAATCTACTATAGTTATGGTTCCCAATATAATTTGGGCAATCGTTTGGATGCGACGGTCGATCGTTTGGTCAAAATGTTGCATCGTAAAATTGGTGCGGAAATGCGCTCGAAGTGGGTTGCGGAAAGAATCGAGAATTTGAGTCAGGAACAGTTGCAAGCTTTATATAACACCGCTGATCAGGAATTTAAGAATGGCGATGAAGAGAAGAAGTTCTTAGCTCGTAAGATCGTCACGGCAATGATGCAAGGCGTTTATAAGAATATCAAGCGTCTGCGTTTCTTGAACGTTGCCAGCAACTATATGAACTTTCTCAAAGCTGTCCCTAAGATCGTCAACTTAAAAGATTACGAAATTACTGACGAACAATGGGATCAATATGTAGAGAATTTTGTCACAGCTTTCCAAAATAAACAAATTTCGATGAATAATCTTAGTCCTTACCTTTACTTGTATGATTTGGTGACTGGTAAACACGGTGAATTGGACATGAAATTTGTCTTCATCGACGAGATTCAAGATTATACGCCATTCCAATTGGCCTACATGAAATATAAATTCCCACGGGCTCGTTACACGATGTTAGGTGACTTGAATCAATCGATCTTTACTAAGAAAAATAGTCAGACCTTGCTGACGGAAGCTCAAAGTTTGTTCAATGCCGATGAAACGAGAGTAGTTCAATTAGTTCACTCATATCGTTCGACAAAACAAATTACGGACTTTACGAAAGCTATTTTGACAAATGGCCAAAAGATTGAGCCGTTCAATCGTAACGGTGATTTGCCAAATATGCTATTGGCTAAGGATATCGATCAATCGATTCAACAAGTGATGACGCAGCTACAAGAAAATAATCAACATAAATATACGACCGCCATCATTGCTAAAACTTTGGCTGATGCGGAAGAATTGCATAAGCTGTTAAAAGCTCAAGGTGTGCAATCAACTTTGATCCGTTCTGAAAACCAACGCTTGGCTACAGGCACGATCGTCTTGCCATCATTCTTGGCTAAGGGACTGGAATTCGATGCGGTCATTATGTGGGATGCATCTAAGGACAAATTTGACGAAGACGAACAACAATTAGTCTATACGATTGCTTCTAGAGCAATGCACAAGTTGACCATTACTGTAATTGGAGCACCATCACAATTATTGGAACGTGTGCCCGAAAAGTATTATCAAGTAGCTCAACCTAAAATTTAATCGTTTTAAAGAACGCAAATACCTGCCGATTCTAAATATGGAATTGGTAGGTATTTTCTTTTTTGGATAATATTTTTAATCAAGGATTGTTAAAGCTCTTCCCGAATAATATACTTAAAGCTAGATATTTTTTGGGGGAAATTAAGTGAAAATTAAATGGGTATATAAGATCAGTGGCATAATTATTGCGTCGTTAGCGATAATTCTCTTAGTTGTCGGACACTTTTCGCAACACAATGAGGTCCAAAAGGATGTCAAAGTTGAAACTAAAAAAGACGCGAGAAAAGATATTAAAAAGGCCCCTCAAGTTCGAGAGGACAAAGGAATGGTCAGCTTAAAGAATTTCAAGTACGATCAGTCTTCGGAGAAGAAGTCTTATCCAGATTTGAACCAACATCCTAATGCTTGGATCGATGTCGATATAGCGACGCAACGGACGTATATCAAAGATGGTAAAACGACGTTATACGAAATGTATTCTTCAACTGGTAAACATGATACGACCCCACGGGGAACTTATTACATTCAAAATGAACGGGGAGATTTTTTCTACACCAAGCCGTTAAAGATGGGAGCCTATTACTGGGTATCATTTTTACATCATGGTGAGTATTTATTCCATACTACACCGACAGATGTTAACGGGAAGTATGATGACAAGATCGCCAAAACCTTGGGGAACGAACCATCGTCACATGGCTGTATTCATCTTTCCACACCTGATTGCAAGTGGGTCTATGATAATGTGCCAACAGGAATGAAAGTTGTTATCCACGGAAAATACCATGCTTAAGCAATTAAGATCGAATAATGAAAGCGGATTTATTGTCATGGCAATCGAAATGTTTTAAGTTGAATATATACTTAAACTTTCGGAGGTCAGCTTGATGAGTGAAAAATTTGATTATGACGTACTTTACATTGGATCTGGACACGCAACATTCGATGGAGCGACACCCTTAGCTAAGATTGGGGTCAAAGTTGGGGTTATTGAAAGTGGACTAGTTGGTGGAACTTGTCCTAATCGTGGCTGCAACGCCAAAATAACTTTGGATGAGCCAGTTAAAATGACCCGTGAAGCTGAAAGAATGGCCGGTGTTTTAAAGGGTGATTTAACGATTGACTGGACTAAGAATGTAGCTCATAAACAGGAGATCATCGATAATCTGCCTCAAGATTTAACTAATCGTCTAGAAAACGCTGGGGCTACGATTATGAAAGGCCATGCGACTTTTAAAGATAACCACACCGTTTTGATCGATAATAAAACTTCAGTGACAGCTGAAAAGATCGTGATAGCCACTGGTTTGAAACCTCATCGTTTAGATATCGTGGGCACAGAGTTGGCTCATGATAGCGAAGACTTTATGAATTTGACCACTTTGCCCAAAGACATCACCATCATTGGTTCGGGCTACATTGGGATGGAATTTGCGACAATTGCCAACGCTTCCGGAGCCAATGTCACTGTGATGTTGCATTCAGATAAAGTTTTACGCAAGTTCTATCAACCGTACGTCAAGATGGTAGTTGATGATCTCAAGCACCGTGGCGTAAAGTTTATCGAAAAAGCTAACGTGCAATCCTTTGAGAAAACAGCTACGGCCTTTAAAGTTAACTACGGCAATGGCCAATCCTTAGTTACTGATTGGATCTTAGACGCAACCGGCCGAATTCCTAATCTAGAGAATTTAGCTTTGGAAAATGTCGGTGTTAAATATGACCACAGTGGTGTGTTCGTCAATGATTATTTACAAACAAACGTTGAGAACATCTATGCTGCAGGGGATGTGGTCGCCAATGACTTACCAAAAGTTACCCCAGCCGCTTACTTTGAATCGCTCTACTTAATGCAACTGTTCTCTGGTCAAACAACTGAACCAATCAAGCTTCCCGTTATCCCATCAGTAGTCTTCACTTCACCACGAATCGCTAAAGCTGGAGTGTCAGTTGAAGAAGGTCAAGAAAAGGGTTACGATATTGCATCCAACGACTTAGCTGATTATTGGTATTACAAGGTAGACAAAGAACCATTGGCTCAAAGTAAACAAATTCACGATCAAAAAGGCCACTTAGTAGGAGTTACCGAAATAAGTGACCAAGCGCAAGATGCCGTAAATGCATTATTGCCAGCGATAGAATTCCAATTTGACCGTCAACAAGTTGGCCGTTTAGTGGGTCTTTTCCCAACTATTGGATATGCAGCTTGGCATCGGGCCTAAAATATTGTATGCAAAAAACCTCTGATTTTATATTTCGAATCAGAGGTTTTTTTACGTGTAAAAATCTTATTGAGAAATTATTTTCTCCAAAAACCGTGTTCTTGGTCGACGGCCTTTTGAGCAACTAAATTCAAGTAATTAAAGGGTTGATCGAAGTTAGGCGAGAAGAGCATATCTAATAAAGCTAATTCATCAATCGTGTTGCCGTTTTGGATCACTACCGACATCGTGTTGGCCGATTGGGAGATTTCATGATCAGACATCATTTGAGCACCTAGAACTTTACGGCTGTCTTTGTCATAAACCAATTCGACAGTGACTTTTGCGGTGGTGGGCATGAAATCAGGCCGATAATTGCCTTCGTAGATTACGGATGCGGCATTGAAATGAGCTTTTTGAGCATTTTCGAGAGTCAAACCAGTAGCGGCAATGGTCTTATCGAAAAGTAGCATGCCGGTAGTAGCTTGCGTGCCCATCGTTCGAACTCTTTTGTTGAAAATGTTGATTCCGGCTAGCATACCTTGACGGATTGCGTGAGAAGCTAAAGGAATATAAGCTGTTGTGAAAGTTGGATTGAAGTGAACTTCGGTGGCATCTCCAGCCGCAAAAATATCTGGGTCAGAAGTTCCCATATATGGATCAGTGATGATAGCTCCATTTTCAGCGATATTGACTTGACCTTTAACTAGATCCGATTGTGGTACGGTACCAGGTGCAACTGTAACCAAATCGACATCACAATCACAATTAGTTGATTTGAGATTGATTTTATCGTTAGGTAAGTCGTTGAATTGGGTGACCAAGGTATCAGTCATAACATGAACGCCATTTTCAATCAAAAGTTGTTTGACTTTTTCAGACATAGTAGGACTGAGATATTCGTGCAAGAGATAATGATCCTTTTCAATCAAATGAACTTCATGATTGGATTTTCGATAACCTTCTGCAAACTCTACTCCAGCATAACCACCGCCAACAATGGCGATTCGATGACTATTTTTAGCTACAGCGTAAAGCTGATTTGCCTCGTCACAAGTCTTACCAAGCATTACCCGGGGACTTTCGATACCACTGATAGCTGGAATGGCGGTCAGTGACCCGGTAGCGATGAGTAATTTATCATAGTGGTCGTGAACCATCGCTTTAGTTTTTAAATCTTGAGCTAAGACAGTGTGCTCTTTAGCGTTGATACTGATGACGTCATGTTGCATCTTCATATCGACGCCTTTTTTGATAAAATCTTTTGGATCGGCATAGAAAACATCGTCTAAGTTTTTAACCGTTCCCCCGAGATGTAAATACGTTCCACAGGCCAGATAAGAAATCTCTTGGTGGCGTTCGTAAACCGTTATATCAGTATTTGGATAATATTTGATGATTTGATTAATGGCTGCGATTCCAGCGTGAGTACAGCCAACAATAATAACTTTTTTGTTCGTGATATTGCTATCCTTTCTCTTTGTCGTATACTACGGGTAGATAATAACTATGGTAAATATACACTCGTTTATAGGGGAATGAAAGTATGAAAACGATTTATCGTTATTTTGTGCAACCACAATTGGATGGAAAGAAGAATACGATTTTTGGATATGAGTTGTTAATGAAGGAATTGACTGATCAAGGCTGGCGGATTCCGGCTTCATTTAAAGATATCGACTCACAAATCATTTCGGACTTGTTGATTCAGACAACGAAGATTTTAGGCCTAAAAGTACAATACTGTTCAGTCAACATTAATCGTGAACAACTGATGGATACGACCATTGCTAAAGCTATCATTCAGAGTCAAAAACAACTCTATCCAGCTAAGTTAGTCGTGGAATTAACTGAGGAAAAAGGTTGCAAGAGTTATCCTGATACTAGTTTGATTCCACAATTGCGTAAATTTATCGAGCAGGGGATGCAATTGTCATTGGATGATGTTGGAACTGGTGTCAATGATTTTAAGAGTATTCAAGAGTTCTTGCCTTTAGCTTCGGAATTGAAGTTTGCTCTACAGAATTTTCGTAGCGAGTCTAAAGACCCAAACATTCAAGAAAAGTTACATTTCTGGCATGCCATCAGTAATGAGTACGGTTTGCGCCTAATTTTAGAAGGGATTGAGGATGCAAATGATGCTAAATTGAGCAAGTCCTTTGATATTCCATTACGTCAGGGCTATTACTATGGCAAGCCCAAGTTGTTGCATTTGCCCGATGATCCGGTTGACTTAGGATTCTAATAATTGCTGAACGAAAAATACCCTCTGATTCTCAACTAGAGTCAGAGGGTATTTGCGGTAATAATTAACTCAAAAGTGTTAAAGTAACACGATTTAGTTTCTTGGAAAGTTCGAACAGCTTTTCATAGGTGGGATCATTTTGATAAAGATCCATCTTATCCTTCAATTGTTTCTGTTCAAATGGTGAGAAGTAAAATTTCAAATCATGATTGCCATATAAGGTCGCTAATAGAGCAAAGGCGTCTGGTGAAATCTTGTCAGAGTTCAATATTTCCTTACGTAGATCACTGACCAGACTGCGTTTAACGTTGCGGTTAGGTAAATAATTGTTAGTCTTGAAAACTAATCCCGTTACCGCCTTAGTCACGTCAACTTTGTCGACTAATGAATCACCGATTTCATTGTAAATGATCCGAGTGATCTTTTCGTTGGTTGCCATTGCTCTTAAAACGTGATTGACGCTCTTGCCCTGATTCTTATTGATGATTTGGAAAAATTCGTTAAGATATTGTTTGTCGTCGGGCAAAACCTTATTAATGATGACACTGTTGTCTGTCAGGTCGATAATATCATTCAGTGCTAGGTCGAAAAATGAACTTTCGGCTAAATAAGCACGACGTCTGGTATTCTTAAAAATACGAATACTACCTTTTTCGTTACACGATAAAATAAAATATTTTTGAGGAATATTTAAATCCATAAAGTGCTCCTTAATTTGCCACTAACTTGGAATGGTTAGTTAATTTGGCTTTAATTTCTGGTATTAACTCGTCTTCTAAGAGATTATAACCTTGCTTGGTAAAGTGCAAACCGTCTGATTGTAACATTTTTGAAAGATTAGCACCGTAAGCCATATCGTGCAGCAAATCAACATACGATACGTCTAGTCGGTGGCTGAGATGTTCAGTTACTAACTCGAATTGGAGCTGACGGGTCCAAGGACGAGTTGGATTCTTCTGCCAGTCGATGTAAGGCGGCGACAATAAAATAATTTTTTGTCGATCCAAACTTGCAATCATATTCGACAGATTAGCCGCAAATTTACCAGGCTTGATTTCATCGGTAGTGCAGATATCGTTAGCCCCGAATCCTAAAACGATTGCTTCAGGACGAAGGCGGGCCACACGATCAACACGTGTCATAGCATTACTGGTCTTGTAATCCGCAAGCGACAGATTAATGACTTCATAACCAGGGAAGTTTTTGCGCAGGCGTTTTGCGAGTGTATCGCTAGTTTTGCCATCGCGAACCCCTAATAAAGTGAAGTCCCCAAATAATACTATTCTTTTCATATATGTTTCCTTTTTAAAAAAGTTCTATACTATACTAGAATACCAGAAAACAAACAAAAGTTAATTATTATATTAAGCAGGGTTTAACAATATGCAAAGTTTAGCTAACTACGATGAATTTACTCGCAAGCAATGGGAGAATTTCCACGGTGAATACACCAAACAAGCAATTACTGACGGCGAGCTGAGAAAAATCAAATCCTTAGATGATGAAATATCCATCGATGATGTCAGATCGATCTATGCTCCGATTCGTCACTTATTGCATATCTACTTAAAGAATTATCGTAAATTGACGAAATTAAAAAACGAACTGATCAATCGTTCGACTAGAAAGATTCCTTTTATTATTGGAGTCTCTGGTTCAGTTGCCGTTGGAAAAAGCACTACCGCCCGGTTATTGAAGATAATGCTGGAGCGCGCCTATCCACAGTATAAAGTCTCACAGATGACGACGGATGGCTTTTTGTATCCTAGTAAAATATTGAAAGAACGTCATTTAATGGAGAAAAAAGGTTTCCCTGAGACGTACGATATGGAGAAACTGTTAAAATTTTTGGGCGATGTCAAGACTAAAGGCGGTAAAATCAAGTATCCACTTTATTCACACAATATTTACGATATCATTCCCGATAGGTACGAAGAGACTGACAATCCAGATATTTTGATCGTTGAAGGGATAAATGTATTACAATTGCCTCATAACGAACAGATCTATGTCAGCGACTTTTTTGATTTTTCCATTTATATCGACGCAGAAGTCAAAGATATTGAGGAATGGTTCTTGAATCGCTTCGAGAAGCTATTAGATTTAGCTAGAAACGATCCTAATAGTTATTACTACCAATTCACCCAGATTCCGGAAAAAGACGCTATGAGCATGGCAAAACGGGTTTGGGAAACAATCAATTATCCTAACTTACGTGATTATATTAAACCGACGATGAACCGAGCCAACCTGATTTTACACAAGTCAGAAGATCATCAGATCGATAAAATTTATCTTCGTAAATATTAAGCGTTAACAATGTATGACATGAGACCGAATTTCGTATACAATAGAATAAATAAAAAAATGGGGGAAATTGATTTGAGCAAGCAATGGCCTGATGCTGATAGCATCATCGTTCTAGACTACGGTAGTCAATACAATCAGTTGATTACACGCCGAATCAGAGATTTCGGTATCTACTCTGAATTACTACCAAATACTATTACTGCTGCAGAAGTTAAAGAAATCAATCCTAAAGGAATCATTCTTTCTGGTGGACCAATGAGTGTCTACGACAAGGATGCCTTTTCAATCGACCAAGACATTTACAAGTTAGGAATTCCTATCTTGGGTATTTGTTACGGTATGCAATTGATGTCTTATAATTTAGGCGGAAAAGTTGAACCAGCTGATAACCGTGAATATGGACGTGCTGATATTACAGTTAAAGATTCAGATTCTGTCCTATTTAAAGGCTTACCAGAAAAGCAATATGTCTGGATGAGTCATGGAGACCTCGTTAGAGAAGCTCCAGAAGGTTTTAAAGTTGTCGCTACAAGTAAGAATGCACCTATTTCTTCGATTGCTAACGACGAAAAGAAAATGTATGGTGTCCAATTCCATGCCGAAGTTAGAAATACTGAATATGGCTTGGATATCCTAAAGCACTTTGCCTTTGACGTTTGTGAAGCTCAAGCTAACTGGTCAATGGATGATTTCATTGATCAACAAATTAAAAAGATTCGTGACACAGTTGGTGACAAGAAAGTTCTTCTTGGACTATCTGGTGGTGTCGATTCTTCAGTTGTTGGCGTTTTGCTACACAAAGCCATCGGTACACAATTGACAAGTATCTTTGTTGATCATGGTTTGTTGCGTAAGAACGAAGCAGATCAAGTTATGGATAGTTTGAAAGGTAAGTTTGGTTTGAACATCATCAAAGTAGATGCGCAAAAACGTTTCCTAGACAAACTTGCTGGCGTAACTGATCCTGAAAAGAAACGTAAGATCATTGGTAACGAATTTATCCAAGTGTTCAACGACGAAGCTACTAAGTTAGATGGTATCGACTTCCTAGCTCAAGGAACACTTTATACAGACGTTATCGAAAGTGGTACAAGTACTGCTCAAACAATCAAATCTCACCACAACGTTGGTGGACTTCCAGAAGACATGCAATTTAAGTTGATCGAACCATTGAGAACCTTGTTCAAAGATGAAGTTCGTGAACTTGGTGAAAAATTAGGTATGCCACACGAATTAGTATGGCGTCAACCATTCCCAGGTCCAGGCCTTGGAATTCGTGTTATCGGTGAAGTTACCGAAGATAAACTAGAAATCGTTCGTGATAGCGACTGGATTCTTCGTGATGAAATTGCTAAGAACGGATTGGACGAAAAAATTTGGCAATACTTTACCGTCTTGCCAGGAATTCGTTCAGTTGGTGTCATGGGTGATGGCCGTACTTACGATTACACAGTTGGTATTCGTGCCGTTACCTCAATTGATGGTATGACAGCTGACTTTGCTCAAATCCCTTGGGATGTATTGCAAAAGATCTCAGTTAGAATCGTAAACGAAGTTGATCACGTTAACCGTGTAGTTTATGATATTACTTCTAAGCCGCCTGCAACTATTGAGTGGGAATAATTGAATAGTACAAATAGCTTGGTTAGACTAGTCTTTCTGAGCTATTTTTGTATAAAAGGCAAACAAAAGAGCAAACAATGCTTATTAGGAGTGACAATAATGGCCAAATTTAGTGAAAACATTGTATTTAATGCGAGATATATTGCATATTATGCTCATCTTAAACAGGTTGACCACGGAGGAAATCCATATATTTTTCATCTGGTAGAAGTTGCAGAAAAATGTACTAGTCCTGAAACGTAAGCAACAGGGTATTTGCATGATATATTAGAAGATACAGACACAACAGTTGAGGATTTGCTGGAAGATGGTATTCCGGAAAAGATAGTAAATACCGTTAAATTATTGACCAGAACGTCCGATGAAACCTATCATGAGTATTTAGAAAAATTAAAACCAAATCCTATAGCTAAAGAGGTAAAGTTAGCTGATTTGGCAGACAATCTTAATTTGAATCAATTGAATACGTCAGTTAATGATTCTAACAGTAGTTTGATTAAATGTTATAAGAAAGTCGTGGCATTTCTAGAATCGTAAAAACTATTGTATTAAAAAGCTTAAAGTAAAAAATATTATAATGGAGGATGAGACAAATAGAACTTCAAGTAAGAATATCAGTTGAGACGGCCGAAATTATTGAAGAGCTAAAAGCAAGATATGAAGCAGATCAACAAATTCGGTTCACAAAAAGTGATGTATTAATGAAAGCCGTTAATGATAATAAATCTTCGTGGGAAGACACTAAGTGGGAAAATATTGAAATTGAATTATCTAAAAGATCTATCACACCAAGTGCTACAAGACCTAAATTTGATATTTCACCAGATGTAGATAATTACTTAAAAAAACTAAAGGCATATTTACCAAATTACTTAGGAACTCGATCAGTTACCATCGGTGTAGCAATTAAGTATGCGGTAAAATTAGCTTTATTCAATTTTCAAAAAAATGATGATAAAGTTTTTACATATTCTGAGATGATTAGTCAGATTAAAGAAAAATACCTTGCGGTTGCTACTTCAACTGCAGAAAAAAGTATTTTGAATGAAGCTTTAACTGAAGTAGAATTCAATTTAAATCATAATCACTTTCACATTTAGATAGGCCTATAAGGCCTATTTTTTTTGTTTTAATTTATTGAGAAAAAAAGGAGAAAAAAATTCTCCGAAGAGTTGACGGTTTCATTTTGACGTGTTAACTTACTTGTGGAGGACAAAAGGAGGATAGGTGGATGATAATAAGAGAATATCGAATCTTTCTAATATATTAGTTAAGAATATGAAAAAAATATCTAAATATTATTTAAATACAGGAGGAAGTAAATATGCGAGCAGTTTGCTGGAATATCAATTTGAGATCTAACACAATATCAGAGGATGCGGCTAGTTTTGTAGTAAGAAATATACAAGGGAGTGGTAGTCCAGACTTGGTTGTTTTAACCGAGTATGTACAATCTGATATTTTGAATAATAAATTAGAAAAAAACGGATATGCTGTCTACACAGATGAAGATTTAAAAACAAAGAATGGAATTCTTATTGCAATAAATAAACAGAGCAATATCAAAGTCAAAGAAGTTTTCAATTTAAAAGAGAATGTTAATGATATTAATCCAAATTTTTTGGGCGTACGTTTGATAAGTAATGGTAAACATTTAAACGTAGTAGGAACAAGAATTAGAATTGGCGGAAGTAATTTGACTGATGATTTTAAAGACAGAGCACGACAAGTAACAGGGCTATTAAATCAACTTGATATCCACAATATTTCAGGTCGCACGGCAATTGTCGGGGATTTTAACAACGGTTGGTTTGATAAGAAAATGAATGAAGTTAAGGAAAAATATACAGGAAAGCCACGTGAGTATTTTAATTATGGAATGTTGACTTCATTAATGAAGTGTGCCGATTTTAAGGTTGGTACACCCAAAAATGGTTATTCTTGGGGAAATGGTTTTAACTTAGATCATATCTTTTTTAGAGATCTATCCGTCAAAAATTCTATTTATAAGTGGGATTTTGAGCAAGACCCATTGTATAAACACAGAGTTGGCTATCCGGACCATGCACAATTATTAACAGAGATAGAACTGTAAAACATTTGGTTAAAAGTGAGGGAGAGAAATTGATTCAAATACAAGGAAACAAGTTAGAAAAATCTGGTGAATATTCTATGGAAAAGCCGAGTGGATTAGGAAGGACATATGTTATATCCGATGTTCATGGTTGTTACGATCAGTTCATTCAGCTTCTAGAAAAAATAAAATTTTCTGATAAAGATCGTCTCATATTGTTGGGTGATCTCGTGGATCGTGGGCCTCATAGTTGTAAGTTGCTTCGTTTCGTTATGCCAAGCCCCAATATTTATCCGATTCTTGGGAATCACGATTACTTCGCGTATAAAAATTTGAGGTGGCTCACTTCAACCTTTTCGGCTGATTCTACTAAAAAAATAGATAGAGATTCAGTGGAGATCTTTTTTGAATGGGTTAAAGAAGGTGGGGAGAGCACCGTCAATGAATTTAGAATGCTAAATGGCAATCAGCGTCAACAAATTATTGAGTTTCTGTCAGAGTTTTATTTTTACAAAGAATTGACTGTAAATGAGCGAAAGTTTGTCCTTGTCCACGCTGGTATTGAAAATTTCCAGCGGAATAAGCCGATGATTGACTATGAATTTTACGATCTAATCTTTGAGCATCCAAATTATCAAGTTGAATATTTTCCAGATCGATTTCTTGTTACAGGTCATACCCCTACTCGAATTATTAGAAAATTAGTAGGCCAGTCAAATAATGATGGTAGTGACGATTTGATTTTTCGAACACATCATCATATTGCTATTGACTCCGGCTGTGTTTATGGTGGACGCTTGGCGGCTCTGTGTCTTGATGATTTATCAGAATATTATGTCGATGGACCAAACGTTCATGGAGGAGACGGGATTTGATTCAGTTGATGAAAGAAGCAAGGCAGAAAGTAAAAAAGGTACCAATAAGAATCTGTTTAAATAATCCAAACGAATTCCTTAATTACAAACACGATTTACTCATTTGTCAAATAATTTTAGTAGCGATAATTGTATTCTGGTTCATTCTTTGTTGGTTTACAGATGATTTGTTATTCAGAATAGTGGATATAATAACAACAGCTTTATTCTTTTTCTATGAAATTCGTTTTTTTCAAAATGGAGGCACTTTTTTAGATATGAGTTTGAGATTGAATATTTGCTTCTTCGTTTTACATTGAAGAATGATTTAGAAGATACGGTGTTCTCATATCTGTATGAAGAAGACGGTAGAGTATTACATGTTAGGGCTTTAAAAGGAATTTCTCCTAAAATCGCGAAGATTGAAAATTTGGAAAAGGGATTATGCAGTCTATTTGGTTATCCTTTAAAGAATAAAGTAATCAGTGAGACGACAGTTGATTACTATTTTCAGAAAGAGTCTTTTGAACGTATAAAGTATGGTTCAGATGAAAATCAGCAGGTTGAAAGCTTGGAAATTAATTTGGGATATGGACAGACCTATAACATGATTAAAACACCTCATATTCTTATTTCAGGTGGTACAGGTTCAGGAAAATCTGTATTTATTAGTTGGTTTGTTCTTGAGTTATTGAAACGACAAACAGAACTCTATATTGTCGATCCCAAACATTCAGATTTATCAGCTTTAAAAAAGGTTTTGAATGAGCAAAATGTTGCCGTAACATTACCGCATATTACTAAAGTTACACGTCTTGCCGTAGAAGAAATGCAAAAACGATATGATTTCATGAATGAACCAGAGAATTTTAAATATGGATCTAATTTTACCAATCATGGTTTTAAACCAGTCTGGTTGATGTTTTAATGAAAGAAGTTCTGTTTATTTCTACTGTGAATTACAGGGACATTTCTCGTAAATTCACAATGTTCACTATTTCTTCTATACTAATTGGCCTATAATTCGTTATATCGACACCAACATTCACTGCATTTTCACCCAGCGTTCTAGTAAAATAAGCAGCATTTA
Organism: Companilactobacillus sp. FL22-1; assembly: GCF_043951805.1. Taxonomy (NCBI): domain Bacteria; kingdom Bacillati; phylum Bacillota; class Bacilli; order Lactobacillales; family Lactobacillaceae; genus Companilactobacillus; species Companilactobacillus sp. FL22-1. Next base: position 71,651 of record NZ_JBINJY010000006.1, on the reverse strand, counting down.
TATTGTGAACATGACCATATAAATGAATTGCGTGGTTGTAGTAACCGTCCCATTCCAATATAGGATAGTGAAAAAGAACAAATTTTCTATTATTATATTCAAAAGAATAATAATCTTTAACCCATTCAAATAAAGAATGGTCAAAATTTTGATCATTTAAGTATTGTTCATGATTTCCTTTAATTAGATATTTTTTGCCTCGTAGTTGTTTTAAAATTGTATTTGCCTGTTCCCCAGTACCCATATAAACAAAATCTCCTAAAATATATACTTCATCGTTTGGAGATTTTACAGTCTTATTCCATTTTTCTATTAACTTTTGATTCATTTCTTCAACATTATGAAATGGTCGATTACAGAAAGCAATTATTGGTTCATGGAAGAAATGTGTATCTGCTATAAAATATTTCATTTGTGTTCTCCCTTTTTAGTCATTGATGATATATTACATTATCTTTATAGAAAGTTGTAATGTTCAATGATTAAAAGTATAATTTTTAGTACAAACAAATTGCAAACAATCCATTTAAATTCATATTAAATATAACGATTGTTAGGAAATGAGAATGCTGTAAAAATAGTATTTCAATTCAAATTAATTAAGACAACCATTGAGTGGGAATAATATTCCGTAGAAAAATATAGAGCATCTCTGACTATTGTCGGAGATGCTCTTTTTATCTTAAATAAAAGGGTCTAAGTCAAATCGTGTTGGTGAGACCTATTTCTAAGAATCATACCTTAATTGGTATGGTTCTTTTTCTTTACATTCTTATAAGTTGAATGCGAATAGTGAATTTAAATAGGTTGATATTAAGAGGTACTCAGAGAACTTAGTTGATAATTAGAATATAAAAAAGCCTTTCAGATGAAGTAAATTCATTGAAAGACTTTCTTGCATAAAACTGAACCTTAAGCAGCAGCTTCTGCAGCTTTTTCTTGTTTTAGCAACTTGTTGTCGTAACGCTTGATAAATGGGAACCAAACGACGAATGATACCAAGGCACAGACGATAGAAAGGACAGCACCTTTCCAACTAGCAGTACCAATAAATCCACTCAAACCAACTGGTGTAGGCCATGGTTGTTGAGTAATAATCTTAGGAACCAATTTGGATGTGATAGCAAAGTAACTAACAAGTCCTGAAGCAATTGGAGCACCTAAGAATGGAATAAATAGGTCGACATTATAAACGATAGGTAAACCGAATAATAAAGGTTCGTTGATATTGAAGATAGCTGGAACAAGTTCAACCTTACCAATTTCCTTTAATTGGGCTGATCTAGAGAAGAATGCTAACCAAATGGCAACACCTAAAGTAGCACCGGAACCACCAATGATAACGAAGGCGTTCAATGGATCACCGGCGAAGAAGTTGCTGGCACCTTTAGTATTAGCAATCATATTAGCTAAAATAATTGGTGTATAGAATGAGCTCATGATTGTAGCACCGTGAATACCGAACCACCATAGGAAGTGGATAAGGAAGATGATAATCAAGAAGCCCCACCATGTATTTGTAATATTACTGATAAATGAAAATGGAATGTATAATACCTTGAATATATCAGTTCCTAAAAGAACAAAGATCAAGTTAAGTACCATAACAACAAAAGCAACACAGGCACCAGGAATCAATGAACTGAATGAGTTAGAAACACCAGCTGGAACTGATGCTGGCATCTTGATTTGCCAGTTGTGTTTAACAGTAAAACGATAAATTTGAACTGTAATCCAACCAACAACTAAACCGGTAAAAATACCTACGGCAGCAATTCTGGTAATACCACCAGTAGATACGGCGTAACCACCACCGATAATGTTGTCTGGTTTTAGAGATTGTTGAAATTGAATAACACCGTTCTTCCAAATTAATTGTGGAACGGTAATGAAGAATGCCATTAAAAACATAAATAGAGCATTTAGTGGAACAAGATTCAGATTTTCTTCCTTTGCATAAATCTTAGTATAAGAAAAAGTGAATTGACCTGCGAAGATCAAAGCCAAAATACCCATTGTGGCATTATAACCAGTTTGGAATAGATTAGAAAAACGACCCAAACTGCTAGCATATACTGCTGCGAACCCAGGAATTGGAAAGGCCTGGGGTAAAACGTTCAAAATAAGAAAAATTGATCCAATAATTGTGAATGGAATAACACTATAACCGGCGTCCATGATGGCTCTAACAAATCTAGTAGCCGCAAACTTACCAGCAAGGTTAATCATTCGATCCTTAAAAGAACCTGTATCCTCACTTGACATAAAAATCCCTCCTCAAAAAGTTACGACTATTATACTAGTGCAAGCGCTGCCAAAAGTAAACTGGTTTTTGAAAGAAAAATGATAAAATAATCCACATACTCCAATTGTATCAAGATGTCAAGACTCGTTCGAATCTCTTTTGAAATGAAATTGGTATACCTGTAAAATGAAACTTTTTTAGATACAAAAAAGTGCTAGGTGACCACCCCAGCACCTCTTTGTATACAAGATAACCGAGAATAGTTATCTACATAAATTATTAACTAATTTGTTTAAGTAGCTATATAACTATTTATGAAAAAAGGCAATAAAATAAAAATCAACGCAATTAAATAACGTTATTTATATCAATATTATTTAAATTTTGAAGGAAATATTATTATAAACAAATCTTATTGCTAGAAAAAATAGGTTTCCATATACTATCCGTGAAAATATATATTTTTAGGAGGATATTATGGTTCAATCTGTTGATTCGCAAAACGATAGTGATTTATTTTCAGTTAGTTTAGTGGCCTTTTGGGTCAAGGGGAGTATCACAATGGATGATTCTTTCCTACGTGTAAATATGCCCAATACAGTTTTATTTGGTCTCTTACCCGCTGGTAAAACCAAGGATTCATCACCACTCTCAGGGATAACCAATGTCTACACTTCCAAGTCATACAAACTAGGATCAATTATTTTAGGACTTGTTCTGATTATGGCTGGGTTAGCCATGCTTGGTAGCGTAACTTTTGGAGCTTTATTGATGCTCTTAATTGGAGCAGCTGTATTAGGCGGAGGGATTAAAACTTCCTTTACTTATGAGCGTTCAGGAATTCAAAAAGTTATTGAGTTTCCCTTCTTTGAAGCCAGCCGGGTTGATGGCCTAGAAAATCAATTGACTCAAAAATTGGCACAATTCCAAGATGATCGAAATGTGCGTAAGCAATCAGAATTAACTCGCCAGCAAGCAGTTAACAATACTAACAGTGTTGTTAATGCTATCAATAATAATGCCGATACAAATGTAGCAACCGATACGGCAGACTTTGTCTTCTGTTCAAAATGTGGAGCACAGTTAAAACCTGGCTCAGTATTTTGTAATAAGTGTGGCGCACAAATCAATTAAAATAAATAACAAAAGAGCAACTCCGGGTAAAAAAGGAGTTGCTCTTTTGTCATTCAATTCATCATAATCACCAGGGTCATCGGAAACCAAATCTGGTGAAGTAAAAAATCTCAGGAAAATATTCCTTGTATATAAAAGGTAAACGATAGATTTGTTTACTTTCAAATTATGGGGTAATGCTACCTTTAAGAAAATTAGCTTTTTCGTCTTGTAAATCGTCCGCAAAAACGACTCGGGTAATTATTTGGCTTAATTCTTCTGGAGTTTCCTGCATGCCTTCTTTGACCCAACGTTTCAAAATTCCTTGTATTCCTAACATGATGTAAGTCTCCTGATAGGTACTGAATGGGGGACGATCGAATGGCTGATGAGTGGTGGAGTGCATTTTTCCCAATAATTTAGTATTACCTTCGACAAAGGCTAAGTTACTTATTTGTGGATGTTGATAAAATCCCTCTAATATTCGTTTCATAGCTTCAAGGGGCGTGATATCTTGCGGGAGATCGATACTTTTTAAAAATTCTGTTTCAATTGAATCTACACACATGTATACGTCGGTGTAATAACGGTAAAAGGTTGTTCGATTGACGGCAGCTTTTTGACAGACTTCGGTGACCGTGATGGCATCGATTTTTTTCTCTTCTAAAAGTGACAAAACTGTCTTTTTGATCAGGCTTTTAGTGTGTTGGGCCCGCTTGTTATTCTTTATTCCAACCATAGTTTCTCCTCATAAGTGCAACACTTTGTCTTGAATTGATGATTGAATATCTTAAAGTATTTTTCTATTATATGAAGACATAGTGTTGTATTAATACTTGTTTAACAAATAAATTATCATAACTAAGCAAAAATAGATACGGGAGAGAATAATTATGCTGGAGTTAAAACATATTAAGAAGTATTACCATGTTGGTGATTCAGTAACAAAGGCTTTAGACGATGTTTCGATAGCTTTTCGTAAGCAAGAGTTTGTTGCAATTTTAGGACCGAGTGGTTCAGGTAAAACGACGATGCTTAACGGGATCGGTGGCTTGGATATTTATGATTCAGGTGATCTAGTCATCAAAGGCAAGTCGACTAAAGATTTTACTGAGGCTGATTGGGATGCTTATCGTAACAATTCGGTTGGCTTTATCTTCCAAAGTTACAATATTATCAGTCACTTGAGTATTCTCGATAATGTGGAAATGGGAATGACCTTAAGTGGGGTCGGCAATGAAGAAAAACGTCGTAAAGCTACTGAAGCTTTGGAACGAGTGGGATTAGGTCCGCATATCAACAAGCGTCCTAATCAATTGTCAGGTGGGCAATTACAACGAGTGGCAATTGCGCGGGCGATTGCCAATGACCCAGAGATTTTACTTTGTGATGAACCAACAGGAGCGCTGGATACAGAAACTAGTCAGGAAATCATGCAACTGATCAAAGAATTGTCGGCCGAACGGTTGGTAATTATGGTCACTCACAATCCAACTTTGGCAAAACAATACGCTGACAGAATTATTAATTTTGCTGATGGTAAGATTCAGGATGACTCTAATCCTTATGTAGAAGATGTGTCGAAAGATAATTTTGAGTTGAAAAAGACCAAAATGACTTTCTGGACAGCTTTGAAATTATCATTTACCAACTTGAAGACTAAGAAAGCTCGAACCGCACTGACAGCTTTTGCTTCCAGTATTGGGATTATCAGTATTGCAATCGTGTTAGCCTTGTCTTCAGGCTTCCAGAAACAAATTGATAAAACACAAAGCAATACGTTAGCTCAATTCCCAGTCACGATATCACAGACCGCTTCGAAACAGACTGCACCAAGTAAATCGGTGAAGAATTCGAATTCGAAAAAAGTTACCGCTAAATTGAGCCAACAAGAAAAGATGACTCATACTAATAAGTTGAATAAGAGTTACCTAAATTATGTTAAGAATTTGAGCCCTGAATTGAGTAAGGATATCACTTATAACTATTCAACAGGGATGAACTTGTTGAGTAAAACTGATGGCAAAGTCAAGACAGTTCAATTTTCCAACACTAATGGTTCTTCAAGCACAATGAGCGGAATGACTGCTGCCATGGCATCTACAACCGGTATTGGTGGTTCCGTTTATCCTTCATCTGATAACAATGGTCTGAACTTCTTGAAGAAGCATTACAAAGTTATCGCCGGAACTACTCCCAAGAATGAAAATGATGTCATTTTAATTGTTGACCGTGATAATTCGACTAATATCAATGCTTTGAAAAATATCGGCTTGAATGTCAAAAGTGGCCAAAAGTTAGATTTCAATAAAATTGTTGGGAAAGAATTCAAAATCGTCGCTAATAACGATTACTATACGGAAGTTTCCGATAATTTATATACCCCTAATCCTGACCTAACTCAAATTTATGATAATAGTAACAATAAGACCGTCAAGATTGCTGGGATTATGAAAGTCAGATCTAAGTCTTCTGAGAATATTTTAGCCTCAGGAATAGCTTATAGTGACAAGTTAACTCAAGAGATAATTGAGACTAATAAAAATTCAGAGATTGTTAAAGCTCAAAAAGCTAGTGATACCAACGTTTTGACTGGTTCTAGCGTTGACAGTACAACCAAAGAATCATTGGTCAGTTATCTCGGTGGTTCAGCTACTCCATCAAGTATTATGATTTATCCAAGTACCTTTAAGAATAAAGATAAAGTCCTCAGTTATTTAGATAAATATAACAAGGGTAAAAAAGCTTCTGATAAAGTCATTTATACTGATTTAGCGGGACAAGTTTCAGACTTAACCGGTGGTTTGATGGATGCAATTACTTACGTCTTGATTGCTTTTGCCGGAATCTCACTAGTGACAAGTATGATTATGATTGCCATCATCACTTACACTTCAGTTCTTGAAAGGACTAAAGAAATCGGTATTCTTAAGGCATTGGGAGCTAGAAAGAAAGATATAACCCGAGTCTTTGATGCGGAAACAACGATCTTGGGTGTTTCTTCAGGATTGCTTGGCGTAATCATCGCTTGGTTAGCTACATTCCCAATCAATATTATTTTACAAAATATGACCGACTTGAAGAATGTGGCCCAATTGAATCCAGTCCATGCCTTGATTTTGATCGTAATCAGTACCGTTCTAACAGTTCTCGGTGGACATATCCCCGCAAAAATGGCCGCTAAGAAAGATGCTGCCACTGCCTTGCGTTCAGAATAAGTATTTTTTTATATCATCTTAGGTAAGAGAAATCTGATTTAGGAGTAACGATAATCCTTTTGTGGTTGTCAGATGAAATATGATAATTTCATCCGATGCCATGAAAGGATTTTTTTGTTTCAACTATTTTATTGAGGATTAAATTTAGGATTTAGTAATTTTGAGATAAAATTTTTATTTTATAGGAAGAAAACTTTTAACTTTTGGCAAGCTTTTTTTAAATTAGTAATATAATAAAGCGTGTACACAAGTAATTAATTATTTGGATATAACATTATTAAGTAATTGATAAACAGATATTTTTAAAGTGCAAGTATTTGAATTATACATTACTCATGCATAATTCATCGTAAATCGGGGGGACTTTAAGATGAAAAAAAAGAATGTTAAATATATAGGTAGCGCTGTGGCAGTTGCATTACTAGCTGCGGGTGCTCCAGTAGTGGTTCCTATGGTAATCCCAGATTCAAATATAACAGTAAGTGCTGATGGTATCGATTATAATCCACCAGCCGATTTACCAATAACGAAATTTCTTTCTGATTTTATGAATCAATTTGAAGATCAGTATGTATCTAATGATGACGTTTTTGTTGCGGCATTAAACCAAAAAATTGATTATTACAATGAGTGGGGTATATTGTACTCGTATTTTGATCCCAAAAATCCTGCACATATGAGAGATTTGCAAAGTGATCCAGCTGTTGATTATTTAAAGAGTAGTTTGCCGGATAAACAAGATAGTGATCCACTTCAAAATGGGGATAATTATTATTATCGTGATGTTTTAGGGTCACTGACACTAACTGATGGTAATGGTCAACCTATCGTTTTACACAGTATTGATGATTATCGTACCGTTGTAGATGAGTTTAAAAATAATAAAATTGCTTTTCCTATTACTGTAGATATTAATTGAGTTAAGTCTACCAGTACAAATGATGGGGTGGGAACATACAACCCACCATCATTGGATACTCCTGGTGTAACAGATGATATGATACATAAAACTGTTGTTGTCAGTATGAGTAAATTTGATGTTACGGAAGATACAACGACTCCAAACGCAACAGTGGGGACTAAATTATCTGATATATCATCGACTGATAACAAGAATACTTTCAATGTTACAGATAGATATGCTGACACTAATAAAGACGGAGCAAGAACGCCTATTTATGGTCAAAGCTTGTTTACAGGTGATTCTGCTGGACGTACAGCGGCACTTGCATATGCCAAAACGGCAACATTTGATCCAACTTCTACTACTAGTGGAAATGTAAGCTCAGGTACACTAGATTCTGATGGTAAAATTCTAAAAACAGGAAAATATTATCAAACAATTACATACAAATTAGCTAACGATACTGATAAGGCAATAGAGGCCATGTTAGCTGGAACAAAAGATGATTCAACCAATCAAAAGGTTTCTCCTTATAGTGTCTTTATTAATGGTGGTAGTACGGCAGCAACAGATGGAACGGATTATGCATATAACAAAAATACTGGAACAATAACAGTACTTCGTCCAATTAATGTTATGGATATTGTCAAGCCAGAATTAGAAACTCCAAATTCTTCTGTTGGTGAATTGGCTAGTTCCTTAAAGGATACAACTGGTGACAAATTAATCGATGATAACGGACAAACTGTTCCAACAAGCGACGTAAACATTGATGATACTTATTACACCGATAAAACTGTAAATAATAATAATATAGCCACTGGGTTAGTCGGCAGTGATGGCAAATTTACTAAGGCTGGAACGTATTGGCGTAAAATCACATTCACCCTAAGTGATGGTGACGTAAGCTCTATAACTAATAATGGTGGAGCAATTAATGCCACGGGCAAGCAATTAACTTATGTTCAAGAAGTGGACATAAAAGACTCTGCTAAATTAACAGTAGCTGATGCTACGGCTAATGCTGGTGAATTAACGTCAGTAGAAAGTGCTACAACCGGTAATGATGTAACTGGTAAAGATGGATCACTACTCAATCAAGACGAGGGTGATTACAAAGGTGTCAGTTTTGGGACTGATTATTATGACGTTAACTCGGATAACGTAAGTAAAAGTACTGTTTTAAATGGTACTGCCGGTTCCCCAACAAGTGGTGTTGTTACGGATGGTAAATTTACTAAAGCGGGAACATATTTGAGAACAATCACTTTTTATTTAATACAAGGAGCAATTTCAAACAATGCCTTCACTGGTCTTGATCCTGACGTTAAAGAAATTGAAAAAAATAGTACCGTTATGTATGTTCAAACAATAACAATTAATCCTCATGAAGTCATACCAACGATAAATGATGTCCATACTATGATCGGAACTTCGGTTACAGCTAACGAATTACATGATCCAAGTACTGTTGAGTTGCCAGGTAGAGATAATTCGCTTCTAAATAAAACTGAGGGTGATAACAAATCCGGAATTTCCTTTGGAAATACTTATTACGATGATTCAACATTAAATAATGTAACGAAAAATATTTCTGCAAAAGGTAGATTAAATGCCGCTACGACGTATCATCGTTTAGTTACATTTTATTTAACAGATGCAGCTTATAATCAATTTCATTTTAATGGTTCATTTACACATAGTGATAAAGATGAATCAATAAGTTATATGCAAGATGTAATTGTTGACCCATCAACAAAAACTGCAACCTTTGGTAAACATGATTTAGATGTTACGTATAATACGGCCACAAATTCAAGTACATTGACGGAAACTTCAGATTATACATTAGCCGATGATGATGGAAATACAGGTTCTATTGAAGACAATGCTTCTTTGGATGGAAAATATTATGCTACAGAAGCTGAAGCTAAAGCTGGAACTAATGCTTTAACAGTTGCTAATTTAACAAATTTTCTATCTCCATATTATCGTGTTATTACTATTAAAGTAAAATCAGGAGATGGCTACTTATATAGCTATCCTGGTGCCAGTTTTGTTGATGCTGATAATGATAAAGTGCAATATATTCAAAAAATCAGTGTCAATAAGGAAATTGCAACCATAAATGTACCTAGTGAAAGTGTGGTTTCAGGAAGTGCTCTAGCTGGAATTAAACAGGATACTACTACGATCACAGATAGTAGTAGTAATTCTATTGGTACTGGAGTGGCTGGAACAACTTATTATGATGATCCAGCCGATGCAATTAATAATAGTTCGGATACGTCAAGTAGAATTATCACCGATAGAGTGCCAAGAGTCACTGGTCCAAATGGTACTATGTATAGAACCATCACATTTACTTTAAATAGTGGAGCAGGTTCGAACTATACTTTTAAAGGTGCAGACGGTGATGTTGAGGGTACTAATTTTAAAATTGACAGCGCTACCGATACAATCACTTATGCGCAACCAATTAGTATTACTCTTGGTCCAGTCAGTGAAATAAATATAGTTCCTCAAAAAGTTAATGTAGGCTCACAATCAACTGTCGATCCCACTGATATTACTGTCAAAATCCAACAAAGTTTTTTCGGCATTTCAGTGATTGACGAAAGTAAAGAAATTGGAGTTGGAACGGTTTATTATGATAAAGACACTAAAGCGGTAGATACTGACGTATTAGATGCAAATGGAAACTTTAGTAAAACTGGCTCGTTCTATCGAGAAGTAATTATTCCGTTGAAACAGAAATATTATGCTACAACATATGACTTTTCTAAAGGTACCAAAACTGGGGTTAGTGATCAATATGTCAACGTTAATGCAGGAGGAGAAGAAGAAGGTGCTACTGTAACTTATCTTCAAGAAGTTGACGTGATTGCACAACAAGGTAAAGGGAATGCCCCAGATAAACATACTTATACTGGAGTTCCCATTACAGAGTTGAATACAACATCTGATTATACTTTGACCAATAGTGATGGTACTGTAAATCTTTCTAGCGGCGTAACTTTTGGAACTAATTATTATCCTACAGCTCAAGATGCTGTAGCTGGTACTAATGAAATTGCCAATGCAGATACGAATGGCGACTTTGATAATGCCGGTGATTATTATAGAACGGTCACTTTCACAGTAAATCCCGATGATGTTGATAAATATGATTTTACTGATGAATTTAATGATGTGAAACCAGTCGTTACTACAGTAAATGGTGTGACGACGGTTATGTATGTACAACATATTCATGTTGATAAAAATGTTGCCACAGCAACGATTACTCATGAAAAAGTTGTAGCTGATTCTAATATCACAGATGTGCCACAACCAGATCCAACTGTGAATACTTTGCTTGATAAAAATATTCAACCTGATACTCAAGAGGGACATACGGTTGTTACAAATGATGGTAAAGATGTTACAGCTGATAATTCTCAATACTACGATAGTAATAATCCTGAGAGTTACGATCCAAATAACACAAGCAAATATGTCATAAATGGTAAATTTACTAAAGCAGGTATATATTATCGTCGAATTACATTTAATTTAATTTCTGGTGTTTCAGCAGCTGATGAGTTTAAAGGAAAAGATGTTGTCTTAGTCAGCAAGACTGACAATAGTGTTACTTACCTTCAACCAGTTGATGTCATACTTAACACAGCTGTTGCCAATGTTGTTGGTGCTTCAGCAACTGCTGGTCAATCAGTAACTGATGCCAAAGTGGATACTGATGGAACTAGTGACATTACATACACTGTTGGAGGAACTACTGGTTCAATCGTAGACTCTATCAGTTATGGAGATTCCTACTATCAGAATGCAACTGACTTTATGAATGGTGTTAGTCCAGTTGGAAAGACTTTCACTACATCTAGAGACTTCTATCGAGTTATTACCTTCAAGTTGAAGGCTAATGCGCTAGAAGGGAATACATTGGATGACGATATTCACACTACTACGACAAATACTGATGGTACTGTAAGTGTCAGTTATGCTCAAGCAATTTCAGTTGGAAAGAGTTCCGCAAAACCTAATATTGCTGGTACAAAAGCCCCAATTAGTGTTCCTGCTGGATCTAGTGTTAGTGGTGAACAAACAGGTGAATCTAATACTGTTACTGGAGTAACTTCAGATGGTACTGAAGGCTTAATCAATGATGGAACTGTTTCATTTGGAACGGACTACTATTCAACGGCAGATACTAATAATACTGTTGCGACCGTTTTAGCCGGGACAGCCAATAAGACTGATGGTGTCATTTCTGGTGATAGTTACATTAAACCAGGAACCTACTACCGTACAGTGACTGTACCTCTTAAAGAGGGGTCTAACTTGGCTAATAGTTTTGATCCTACAACTTCGAAACTAAGTGAAGATGGTAAGTCAGTTACATACGCTCAAACTATTACGATTGGTTCGCTTTCAGTTAAAGGCAACGCGGATGCAATTTCAGTCACTGCTGGAACTAAGACTGATGATTCTAAACTAACAAGTACGACTGGTTACACTTTGACCAATGGAGATAATACAGTTGACGCTACAGTTTCGGTTGATTCGACGCATTATTATAAGAGTGCTGCCGATGCTTTAGCTGGAAAAAATGAAGTAACTTTAGATAGTTTCGTAGATAGTACTGCTACTTATTACCGTGTTGTAACCTTTACACCAGCAGCCGGTACAATTGATGAATATACGACGACTGACCCTAATACCAGGGTGAACTTGGATAAGGGTACCGTTACTTACGCTCAAGCCATTACAGTAGAAAAAAGTGCGGCGGAACCAAATATTGCTGGTACAACAACCTCAATTAATGTTGATTCAGGTTCTAGTGTTAGTGGTGAACAAGGTAAAGAAAAGAACGGTATCGATGGAATCAATGCAGATGGTACTAAGGGCTCAATTGTTAATGGAACTATTTCATTTGGAACGGACTACTATTCAACGGCAGATACTAATAATACTGTTGCGACCGTTTTAGCCGGGACAGCCAATAAGACTGATGGTGTCGTTTATGGTGATAGTTACATTAAACCAGGAACCTACTACCGTACAGTGACTGTACCTCTTAAAAAGGGGGCTAATTTGGCTAATAGTTTTGAACCTACTACTTCAAAACCAAGTGCTGATGGTAAGAGCGTTACTTACGTTCAAACGATTACTATCAACGCTAATAAGGCTACTATTAAAGCTGATAATCCGATTTCAGCTACTGCAGGTGAGTCAATAACATCATTACCTGCTGTTGATGGCTATACTTTGAATGTAGCTGGAGATAAAGTTTCAGCTAAGGTACGTACTGACAATAAGATTTACAAGTCCTTTAGTAATAAAGTTCTTAGTGATGAACTTAAAGGCAATGAGTTCCCAAGTGCTGGGACTTATTATCGTGTGATTACCTTTACACCAACTGATGCTAGTGAATATACATTTGATGATCCAAGTGTTATTTCAAATGAAAATGGTGTTATTACCTATGTTCAAGCAATCACTGTTGATACAACATCAGCCAAAGTAAATTCAACAGAAGTTTCTGCAACAGTTGGGGATAAAGCCTCATCTCTTACAACCGCTGCTAATGCAACATTAACGACTGATAGTGGTAATGTTGAAGCAGAAGTTACAGTTGGTAAAGCGGTTTACCGTTCATCGACAGGCGCTTTAACTAAGAATTCTAAAGATGAAGTAAATACATTTGATGATACTAATGCTTATTATCGTGTGATTACTTTCAAGCCAAAAGATGGGAATGCTAAGCAATATTCATTTGATGATGAGAACGTTAAAATAAGTGCAGATGGGACAACAATTACTTATGCTCAACCAATCACTGTTAAGCCAAAGTCAGGTACTAAAGGTATTCAAATTGGTCCTGATGTTGCTAACAAGACTGTAAAAGTTGATATTAGTAGTGTCGGTATAAATAAAGACTTGGAGTTAACTGATGGCTACACTTTGAAGGATGGGGACAACTCATTAATTGATACAAGTGTTCCTAATGGTGGAATCGGATTTAGTGCAGAATATTATGAATTAGCAGATGCCACTAAATCAAATCCTACAGTCGATGATTTAGGTGCCAAAGTTGATTCAAGCATTGCAAATCTTTATACAATCACAAAGCCAAATGATTACTACCGTAAGGTTATTTTCAACGTAACTCCTGAGACGATTAAAAATTATGACTTTTCATCAATTTATGGAAAAGTAGTAGGAAATACGGTAGTGTTTGTAAAAAAGATTTCTGCCTTAAAGAATCGAGCATACGCAAATATTTCTACTCCAAGCGTTAGTTACAATACGTCAGCTAATTCATCAAGTTTGAAAGTTCCAACTGGTGTAACTTTGCAAGATGATGCTGATAAGAATATTAATTCTGGAACTCCAGAACTTAGTGGCATTTTCAGTACTGAAGATGCTGCCAAGAATGCTACTTCAGATACGGGTGATGTAACTGGTAATTTGCAAGATGGTCCTTACTATCAAAGAGTTACTTTCCTATTGTCTGATAATGATAGTAATGCCTACGACTTTGGTGATGGAGTTGTTGCTAAAGATGGTAAGTCTGTAACTTATATCCGTACTATCACAGTCAAACCAAATTCAGGCGGTTCAAGTGGTAATTCCGGCAATAACTCAGGAAGCGATGCTGATAACAATGGCAGTGGCGACGAAGACGAATGGACCTATTATAAAGATCCAGGAGTTGTCACAACCAAGATGACACGACCATCGTATTCATTGAATAATCGAGCTAATGAAACTGTTGAAAACCGTGCTCTAGCTCAAGATACTTCATGGATTACTGATCAGTATCGGACTAACAAAGCAGGTGTAAAGCAATATCGTGTTGCTACCGGCGAGTGGATCGATTCGAATGATGTTTACTTCCGTGAAAATTCAACTGGTAATAATGGCGATGATGATTGGACTTACTACAATAATCCAGGGGTTGTCACAACCAAGACAACACAACCATCATATTCATTGAATAATCGAGCTAACGAAACTGTTGAAAACCGTGCTCTAGCCCAAGATACTTCATGGATTACTGATCAATATCGGACTAACAAAGCGGGTGTAAAACAATATCGTGTTGCTACTGGCGAATGGATTGATTCTCACGATGTTGTCTTTAACGGTCAAACGACTGATGAAGAAGATGGCTGGACTTACTACAAAGATCCCGGTATCGTTGTCACAAAGCCAGATCAAGAATATTATTCACTAAATAACCGAGCAAATGATACGATTAAGAATCGGGCTTTAATGGAAAAGACTTCATGGATCACCGATCAATATCGGACTAATCGTCAAGGAGTAAAACAATATCGTGTTGCAACGAATGAGTGGATTGATTCGCATGATGTTATTTTTACAAAGAATGTCAAGCAAATCGTCAACGTTGATGAAACAGCACCTTATTACAGTCTCTATACGATATATGGACAATTAGTTCAAAATCGGGCTCTTGAACAGGAGACATCATGGTTTTCTGATAAAGTAGCTTACGCTGATGATGGAACTGTTTATTATCGTGTTGCAACGAATGAATGGGTCAAACAAATTGATGGTGTTCATTTGGCTTCGTATGCATGGTATAAGTATTAAAGATAATTAAATAGGACTTTCGAATTGTAAATTTCAATTCGAAGGTCCTATTTGTTTTGCGAAATAAAGAAGACTAATATATAGTAAACACAAGTAAACATTAACGAGGAAAATAATGGCAAGTATTAGAGATATAGCAAAGATGGCTGGAGTTTCAGCAGCAAGCGTTTCAAGAATTCTAAATAATGATAAAAGTTTTAGTATCAATGATAATACTCGGCAACGAGTGATTGAGATCGCTAACCGACTACATTATTCTAAAGAAGAAAATCTTAAAGGGCCTCGTTATAAAAATAATGGGATGTCAGTGGGATTGATTTTAAGACACGATGAGGAATCTGAATTAAAAGATCCCTATTTTTTGGCAATTAGACGTGGAATTGAAGAGGAAGCAGCTAAATGGAGATTACAAGTTTTTAATGCATTTAGAATGCGTGATAAAGAAAAAGATTGGGACAAATTGGCTAATTATGGTGCAGTTATAATGATTGGCGAGATGACAGAGTCAGCAATGAATAAGATTCTGGAGAAGAATTCAAATATAGTCCTAGTTGACAATTATATTAGTGATGAAAGATTTGATCGTATTCAGACAGATTTTATTGAAAAAACACAAAAAATATTAAACTTATTGTATGACATGGGACATCGTAATATAGCCTTTGTCGGTGGTAGAAGTAGCATCGTAGATGTTGATGGTACTCGAATGAATAGTCGCCATGAAGTAAGGGCTGATAGTTATGAGAAATGGATGCGGTTAAAAGGATTAAATGAATATATTAGTACAAATGTTGGACATTGGTCTGCAGAGGATGCTTTGAGTATGACGGAGGAAATTTTGAAACAGTCAGTTATTCCTAGTGCAATTGTAGTTGCTAGTGATCCCATGGCGATGGGTGTTTACAAAGCTATAAATAATGCGGGACTTAAAATTCCCAATGATATTTCGATAGTGAGCTTTGATGACGTAGAAATGAATAAATATTTAACGCCCACGTTGTCGAGTGTCAAAATGGATTCTGAGGAAATGGGAAGAATGGCCGTAAGAGTAGCGCAGAATCAGATGATTGAGCCCAGAAGAATGCCGATTCAAATCGTTTGCTCCAGTGAACTGAAAGTCAGAGACTCAGTGAAAAATATTTCAAAAGAAAAATAATTGAATTTGAAAATGCTTATTATTTGAAAAAATGGTAAGTATTTTTTATTAGCTCTTGTGTAAACGTTAACTAAACGATTATAGTAATCTTTGTAAACGTTTACAGATTGATTGAAGAGAGGGAAACATGAAATGAAAAATATTTTAAATGCATTTCAGAAGAAAATGGGGCCAATATCTGAACTCATTGGTGCTAATAAATATCTTCTAAGTTTACGTGATGGATTCATGTTAGCTTTTCCAGCCACTATGTTTGGATCGATCATGGTTATTTTGCAAAATTTACCAACTACCTTTGGTTTCAGCGGATTTTTACCAAAATGGTTTAATGATTTTCTAGTTAACTTTTTTGGCCCAGTTAGTAATGCTACAATGTCTGTTTCTGCTTTATTCATTGTTTTTGGAATTGGATATCAACTTGCTGGTCATGAAGGCCAACAAAAGATTTTTGCGGGTGCCATTTCACTATCTAGTTTCTTGATGCTATTGCCCATAGGTACTGACAAGAAATTGGGCTCATTTATTGCTATCAATGATTTAGGTGCTCAAGGAATGTTTGTGGGTATTATTACTGCTATAATCGCTACGAAAATTTACTGTGCTATTAGTGCCGCACATATAACCATCAAAATGCCAGCTTCAGTGCCTCCAATGATTGCTGAATCATTTGTTGCCATAATTCCCGGAGCTGCTCCATTATTATTATTTAATATTATTCGCTATGCCTTTACATTTACTTCTTGGGGCAATGCAGTTGATTTTGTTTATGAAATTTTACAACAACCTCTAATGGGATTGGGTGGAACTTTGCCAGCGGTACTTATAGCTGTCTTCTTTACTCAATTGTTCTGGTGGTTTGGTGTTCATGGAACTTTACTTGTTAACTCAATTATTGATCCTATTATGGGTGCTTTGGCAATTCAAAACTACAATGCTTATAAAGCTGGAGCAGCTCATTTACCAAATATTATTAATACTACATTCATGGGTGTTTTTGTTAACCAAGGTATGCAATTAGGTTGTGCCATTGTTTTTGCATTTTTCTTAGCTAAATCAGTACGAATGAAAACAACTATGAAGACTGTTTTTGCACCAGCCATTTTTAATGTGTCTGAACCAATGACCTATGGACTGCCAATTGTTTTAAATCCTGTTCTGTTAGTTCCTTGGGTTTTAGCTCCATTAGTATCAACTACCATTTCATATTTTGCTATTGCATCAGGGATGGTTCCAAGACCAATTGGTGCAACAGTTGTTTGGACTACGCCGATCTTCTTAGCAGGATGGTTAGGTACTGGATCCATTGCAGGTGCTATCTTGCAAATCGTTGATGTCATCGTTATGACATTAATTTGGATACCTTTCTTGAAGTCAATGGATAATGAATTCTTGAGAGAAGAACAAGAGGTCTCAAAAACTGAAGAAGCAGGATTAAAAGCGGAAAATCAAAAGAGTTAATTAGGAGATAAGGAATTATGAGAACTGATACGTTGAGGTATAAATATGGGTATAATGCCAGTCAAAATGATCTTTATAACACATTGGTAAATGAACAATTAAAATATTTTCAACGTACCAATCCACAAATAAGACATTTGACCCCAGGCACTACTATTGAAGCGGAATTAACAACTAAAATGAAGCGAATTGCGACGACGAATAAAATGAGCATAAAAAATATGGTGAAGAATGAACTGTTTCAAATGGAAACAGAGCAACCTGATGGGAAAATAGTTCAAACTTATCAATTTGAAACGAATAAAAGAGGAAAGAAATTCTTAGTTTACTCCGAAAGAAATACTTTCAAAAATACACGTAATCAGACTAATTTTATGTTTATTAGTTTACTTTATAAATTTTTCTATAATCGTGGTGTAAGAAAAAGAATGAAATATTTAGACGATTTAGCCGTGAATTAACTAAGAAGTATCGAAAGGAAAGTATTTTCATATGATAGATATAATTTCAAATAAAATATTTCATTTACATAATAGTAAAATTAGTTATTTATTTTGGATTATGCCGAATAATCAATTGGGACATATTTACTATGGGAAAAATTTGGGTGAATTAAATGATGATGACGTAGAGTATTTAATTCAGCAGGAAAGTAAATCAGCAGGGACAGTAAAGTATTCTGAAAGTATAAAGAATTTTACACTGGCAGATCGAGAACCAGAATATCCAGTATATGGTTCTTCAGATTTTCGTGAAGGTGCAATCGATATTTCTCAAAACGATGAACAATGGTATGCTGACTTTAAATATAAATCTTATTCTATTAACAAAACAAAGATTCGTGATTTAGACATCCCAGCGACATATTCCAATAATGATACTGACTCTGAGACATTAGATGTGATATCTGAAGACGAAGAACACTTGCTTAGACTGCATGAGTTTTTCACTATTTTTAAAGATTATGGAGTAATAGTTCGTAGCCAAAAATTAATTAATTTAGGAAAAAAAGATATTGATATCAACAATATGATGAGTGGTGTTCTAAGTTTGCCAACGGCAAATTATGATTTTTTAAGTTTATCAGGAGCCTGGTTGAAAGAAAGACAGATTAAGCGTCGCCATATTGAGCAAGGAATCACTTCAATAGAGTCACTAAAAGGTGCATCTAGTCATCAGCAGAATCCGTTTGCAGCTTTAGTCAGTGATAATGCCACCACAAATAGTGGGGATATTTATGCATCTAACCTAATTTATTCAGGTAACTTTTTGAATCAGGTCGAAGTTAATGAGTGGAACAAGACTAGATTGTCCATTGGAATTAATCCCAAATATTTCCAATGGAGATTAAGTGAGAACGAAAGTTTTAAAACTCCGGAAGCAATATTGTATTACAGTGGCAGTGGATTCAATGGACTTATCAACGAAACTAATGGATTTACTGAAGATCATATTATAGATACCAAATGGAAGAATGATTTGCGTCCTGTTGTCTTCAATAATTGGGAAGCCACTTACTTTGACTTTAATGAAGAAAAATTATTATCTTTGGCACGTGAGAGTAAAGAGCTAGGAATGGAATGCTTTGTCCTTGACGATGGTTGGTATGGACATAGAGATGATGATCGTAGTTCTTTGGGAAATTGGGTTACTGATAAAGCCAAGTTTCCATATGGTTTAGGACATTTTTCCAAACAGATTCATCAAATGGGAATGAAGTTTGGGCTTTGGTTTGAACCAGAAATGGTATCTCCAGATACAGAGTTGTATAAAAATCATCCTGATTGGGTAGTTCACCATCCTTATAATCGAGTATCGATAGGGCGAGGGCAATACGTTTTAGATTTTACTAATCCTGAAGTGGTTAAAACGATTTATCAACAAATGAAATCAATAATTTCAGAAACAAAGTTGGACTATATTAAGTGGGATATGAACCGTAATATAACAGAAGCTTATTCGACTTATCTAAAAAAAATTGGAAGACCTCAAGGGGAGTTTTTCCACCGGTATATCAAAGGTGTTTATTCTTTGTACAGCATGATTTTATCAAGTTTCCCTAATATTTTAATCGAAGGCTGTTCTGGCGGTGGCGGTCGTTACGATTTAGGAATTCTTTATTATAGTCCACAAATTTGGCCCAGCGATGACAGTGATGCCGTTGAAAAATTGTCTATTATGACAGGAACGACTTTAGCGTATCCATTATCGACTTTTAGTAACCATTTATCAGCTGTCCCTAATGATCAAGTTAAGAGAACAGAATCAATAAAATTTAGACAGGATTTAGCTAGCTTTGGACCATTGGGATTTGAATTGGATTTGAATAAATTGACTGATGAAGACAAAGAATGTATCAAACAACAAATTGAATTTTACAAAGATAATCGTCAATTATTATTGCATGGTAAGTTCCGCCAAGTTTTGGATTTGAATCCCGAAAGTAATGAAGTTGCATTTGGTGTAAAAAATTCAGAAAGTATTTTTATTGGATTTTTCCGGAAGATGACAAAACCTAATTCGGCTGTTAAACGGTACTTACCAATCTCTTTTATTGATGAAAATAGAAGATATGTTATTAATAATGAAACGTCAGTAAGTGGGTCAGTATTAAAATATTCAGGCTTATTGGAACCTTATGAATTTGATGGTGCAAATAGTGAAACGGCTCAAGTATCAGGTGATTATCAATCTTGGACATATCTTTTGAGGTCAAAGAAAAATTAAGAGGTTTATCAATGAAATCAATAGATACTTTTTTATATGGTGGAGACTATAATCCTGAACAATGGTTAGATCATCCAAAGATTCTTCAACAAGATCTAAAGTTAATGAAGTAAGCCAAAATTAATACTGTAACTTTGGGTACTTTTTCGTGGGCATCTTTAGAACCGAGGGAAAATGAATATCATTTTGAATGGTTAGATAAGGTCTTTGACGACATTTATAAAATAGGAGGACATATAATATTAGCCACTCCAAGTGGTGGACGCCCTAAATGGATGAGTCAGAAATATCCAGAGGTCAATAGAGTTGATGAATATGGGCATCGTCACATGGCGGGCTTTCGTCATAACCATTGTTATTCATCTCCAATTTATCGAAAAGAAACAAATAAAATCAATACTTTGTTAGCAAAAAGATATGGGAATCATCCAGCCTTATTAATGTGGCATGTTTCTAATGAATATTCGGGAGAATGTTACTGTAAAATATGTCAGGATAACTGGCGCAAATGGCTAAAAAAGAAGTATCAAACACTTGATAATCTTAATGAAGCTTGGTATTTACGTGTTTGGAGTGGATTGTATAGTGATTGGAGTCAGGTTATGCCACCAACTCCTTTGGGTGAGACTAAAGTTCACGGAATGGATTTGGATTGGAAAAGATTTGTAACCGACATGACAATTGATTTTTATAAGTCTGAAATAAAGCCTTTAAGAGAAATAACGCCTAATATTCCAATAACTACAAACTTTATGGCAGAAGGTATGGATCATGGAGATTTTTATCCTATCACAGGTCTAAATTACGGTAAATTTGCAAAGTATCTGGATGTTATAAGCTGGGACAGCTATCCAGTATGGCACAATAATTATGAAACATTAGCTGAAACAGCGATGAAGACAGGATATGTACACGATCAATTTTATTCACTGAAACATCAACCGTTTATTGTTATGGAATCAACACCAAGTTATGTGAATTGGCTTCAATATAATAAATCCAAACGTCCGGGAATGAATATTTTAAGTAGTATTCAACAAATTGCTCATGGATCAGAAAGCACTTTATATTTCCAAATTAGACAGTCTCAAGGTAACTCAGAAAAATATCATGGTGCGGTAATTGAACATGATGGATCAAAGAACAATCGGGTTTATCAAGAAGTTTCCCAATATGGTGAAATGCTAGCTGATATCTCAGAAATAAAGCATGCTAAAAGAGTATCTAAAGTCGGTATTTATTACGATTGGGAAAGTAATTGGGCCTTTAATCGTGGAGGTGGCTTTGGTCGCCCTACTAGGTTAGGCATTCAAACATTGCAAAAACATTATTCAATATTTTGGGGTCAAGATATATCATGCAGTATTCTTGGCGAAGATGATGATTTTTCAAATTATGATTTAATCATAGCTCCGATTTTATATATGAATAAGGAAAAAGTGGTTGATAAATTAACTGAATATGTGAGATCCGGTGGAGTATTAGTTTCTAGTTATTTTACTGGGATGGTTGATAAATATGATCGTGTTAATTTATATGGATTACCTAAGAAATTGAGTGAGTTGTTTGGCTTGAATACAAAAGAAATTGATACTCTATATCCTGATGAACATGGTCATATTTTATATAATGGGAAAGAGTATTTGAGTAAAGACTTTAATCAAGTTATCGAAACAACAACGGCTAAAACACTTGGTAAATATATAAATAATTTTTATCAAGGGACTCCAGCAATAGTGAAGAATGATTATGGTAAAGGAAGTGCATATTACTTAGCCACGAGAATGAGTCGTGATTTCTTGAAAGATTTTTATAAACCAATTATAAAAGAGTTGAATTTGAGAAATAACTTTATATCCAAGTCAGTATATGAAGTCTCTTGTCAAAACAGATACAAAAATGGATACGTTTATCATTTTTTGATGAATTTTTCTGAAAAGAAGCAAGCTATTGAAACCAATCGAGAAACTACGAATGTTTTGGATGGTTCGATTGTAGGTAAAAATATTGTTTTAAAGAAATATGGCACTTTGATTTTAAAAGAAAAATATAGTTAGTTAAAAAGTCACCTAAATGGAAGAAATTTTCCTTAGGTGACTTTTTAGATTAGAACTAGTAAATTTTAAATTCTTACAATAATCTTGCCCACAGAATCTCGGTGCAAAAGCATTTCTAATCCATCGACTAGTTGATCAAACGGTAAAACTTCAGTAATGCTAGGATCAATCCGCTTTTGACTAGCGAGTTGTAATAATTCACCAGCCATGATACCTAGATCTTTCTTTTGCGTCAGTGAATTGCCATGATGGGCACCGCCAAGATTTAAAGTGGTAACGCTGAGGCCTTTATCAAACAAGATATCGTTGTCATCAAGTGTTGGGCCATCCACGATACAGACTAATTCGCCATTGTAGCTGAGCCGTTCTGTTACGTCTAATTTGGCTTCGGCGCCACTGACTGTATTGAGAATCAAGTCCACACCGGAGTTATTAGTATATTTCATTATTTCGGCGGTTACATTTTGATTCTTATAGTCGATAATTTTATCAGGCTGAAATTTTTCAACGAAGGCAGTCTTGGCAGTAGAAACGGTGGTGATAACTTTGAGTCCTTGAAGTTTGGCCAATTGAATGGCAATCGAACCTACGCCACCAGCGCCTGCGTGAATGAGAATATTTTTCTTGCCGGTCAAATTCATCTTCCGAAAGATGGCCTGATATGCTGTCATGGCCCCACATAGAAGTGCTGAAGCTGTTTCAAAGCTGACATTATCCGGCAGTTTTGTGAGGCAGTATTCGGGGAAAATTGCATATTCAGCGAAGACACCGTCATTTTGTAAATTATTGTGACCAGATACACGATCACCAGGTTTAAATCGGGTCACATTTTCTCCGACGGCTTCAACTATTCCCGCGGCATCGAGTCCAAAGATATGTGGATATTTGAAGTTGGGAAGTGGTTGTGAGATAAGTTTGTAATCGACGGGATTAAGGCCAATACTGTTAACTTTGATCAAAACTTGCTCTGGACCAGGTTTTGGAGTCGAAACAGTTTCTTGTCTTAGGTTTGTTAGACCAGATTGTTTAGGATCAGTGAATAAGTAAGCTTGCATAAAGATTCCTCCGGTAAACATATTATTTTAATTATACTGTTGTTTTGTTTGCTTGAAAAAGAATATCCCTGATACAATAAATCAAAATAAATTTATTACATTTTGTTGACAAAATATCATTATTTCAGAAATATGTAACAGAAATGTATTAAGCAAATTATTTTCGGGCTCGTATAATGAAACTATTTAGAAGGATGATTTTAAAGTGGAGGTAGTCTCATAAGAGTTAAAAGGCGAAAGATAAAAAAGTATCTCAAATTTTTCTTGATGATATGTATTGTAGTTGCTGGATTGAGCTATTATTTTAACAATTCCTATGCTTCAAGTGGCAATGATAATGAGAAGACCAATCAGGTCATCAAAAAGAAGCAAAAGATCATCAAGACAAATTTGACCAATTATTTAAATAGTGTAACTAAAGATGGTACGGCAAGTGTGAGTTTTTACAATTTAGGTGCTGTTGAGGGCAGCAGTTCGGCAGATGACAAGGAAGCCAAACTTTACCAAAAGGGCAGTTTAGAAGTCGAGTCAAATGCCAAGGCCGTGAATATTTCGGCAAGTACATATAAACTCTATATCGCAGCTTTCTTGATGAATCAAAAGCTACAAGGGGCTTTCAGTTGGACAGATGAGAATGAGGATGGCTTTGAACGAATGATCGTTAACAGCGACAATGACTTTTCTGAACAACAGATCGTCAATTATGGTGCGAGCGCGTTGAGTAATTTCACTCAGAGTCAAGGTTGGTATCCGAATGTCTTTCAAGATGGTCAGGCGACTCAAACGACCAGTTATAGTCTGCAGTTATTGCTTGAAGATCTAGCTTCAGGATCAGGCGCTTTTCAAAATAAGTCTGATCAAAAAAAGATCCTAAAGTGGATGGGTGAGCAAAACTATCGTACGGGTATTCCTACTGGTGCAGCTGCAGCTGATGCGGGTACGACGGTACAAGACAAGGTCGGCTTTTTAGACGATGTGAACAATGATGCCGGTATTGTAACTTTACCTAATGGACAGCGATATAT
Source organism: Companilactobacillus sp. FL22-1 (assembly GCF_043951805.1). Taxonomy (NCBI): domain Bacteria; kingdom Bacillati; phylum Bacillota; class Bacilli; order Lactobacillales; family Lactobacillaceae; genus Companilactobacillus; species Companilactobacillus sp. FL22-1. Next base: position 47,073 of record NZ_JBINJY010000006.1, on the reverse strand, counting down.
TCTGGTCATTATGACTCACGGACACAACCAAAGTGATTTCAGTGGTTTCCCACGAATAGCTAAGATTGCTAAGAATGTTCAAGAAATTGTTTATGGTGCTGATGCCGGCAAGCAATTGAATAATTATTAGATACAAAAAGAGAGTTAGGTGACCACACCTAGCTCTCTTTTGATATCAAGCGGCTGAGAATTGCCACCCTTGTTTGAGATATCTAATCCATTATACACTTTAAAAGGTCATTTGGATATCACTTCCTTAAAATAAGAAAATTCAATTAAAAAATCATACTCAATTAATGCAATTTAAAAGGATTAATTATATAATTGTCCCTAATAAATCAACGGAGGCCAAAAGGAATGGCACGAAAAGTTATCTTATACATCGCAGAAACCCTCGATGGTTATATTGCTGAAAAAGATGGCACTATTGATTTTTTAACTAATAGCGATTTTAGCTCTGGCGATACAGCTGACCACGAATATGAAAAATTAGTAAAGCACATTGATACAGTAGTTATGGGGCGTCATACTTATTCACAGATAGTTAACGAGTTATCGCCTAATGATTATCCATATGGCAATTTCGAGAATTACATTTTGACAACTCATCCGACTGAAGGCATCGACAATATTCATTTTATTCACGATGATGTTAGTGATTTAGTTGAAATGTTGAAACAACAGCCTTCCAAAAAGGATATCTGGATCATCGGCGGCAGCAGTATCATTGCGCCATTAGTTAATAAAGACTTGATCGATGTCTATGAAATTTGTATTGTTCCAATCGTTTTGGGCAGTGGCATCCCCTTGTTCTCTGAAAAGACTAACTTTAAGGAATTGAACTTAGAGTCAGCTAAGAAGATCAATGGTGTGGCTTATCTAACCTATTCTAAATAACAAAATTACATTAGACGTGGATGTGATTTTTTCCACGACAAAGCCCAGTGATAACCATTTTTGGTTAATTCCACTGGGCTTTTTTAATTAATAATTTAGCAATATTTTTTACCAGATTTTAATCTTGAAGAGTTCTTTAAGTCCTGAAAGTACTAAGGTTGGCAGTGCTGGAATGAAGATCACATAGAGATAGATTGCGGCAGGTAAGGTAGCTGTTCCCATAACTAAATTAAAGAAGGGAATCATTGTCACTAACACCGATGATATTCCGGCAAACGCCACAGCCAAAATCAAGCGTGGATTTCCGAAAGGATTTCTTCTAAAGAGTGTTTTGGAGCTTCTCGCATCAAACACATGCCATAATTGGCCAAATACTAGAGTCAAAAAGGCCACTGTTTGAGCTTCATTGCTACCAAACCCTTGATTAGCTGCCCATAAGAAGGCTAGATAAACCATGGCACCCATGATGGTCCCTCGAACCAAGACTCTGGACCAAGTATGATTAGCTAAGATCGATTCGTTGGGGTCACGGGGAGCTTCTTTCATGATGTCAGATTCAGCAACATCGTATCCTAAAGCAAATGATGGCAAGGCATCACTGACCATATTGACCCAGAGGACCATGATAGCGGTCAGTGTCGGCGTCCCAACAGGAACTTTACCAATGGTTTGGCTAAAGAAGAGTAGTCCCAACAATAACGACAAGACTTCGGCAACATTAGTCGTCAATTCATGGCGCATGAAATTCTTGATATTGGCAAAAATAGTGCGGCCGCTTTTAACGGATTTTTCGATTGTGGTGAATTTATCATCTAATAGAATCAAATCTGCTGAGTCTTTGGTTACTTCAGTCCCATTGATTCCCATAGCGATACCGATGTCGGCGGCTCTTAAAGCTGGAGCATCATTCACACCATCGCCAGTCATCGCCACGATTTGTCCTTGGCGCTGTAATTGTTTAATGATCCGTTGTTTATGTTCAGGTGTGACACGGGCGTAGATATTAGTCTTTAAAACGGTATTGAATAATTGTTCATCAGACATTTCTTCAATATCGATTCCTTTAACCACTGGAGCAGAAAGTGTCTTAACGATTCCTAGATCGTAAGCAATTGCCCGAGCGGTTTTTTCATGATCGCCAGTGATCATTACTACAGCCACGTTGGCTTCATTGAGGGTCTTGACGGAGTATTTTACTTCTTCACGAGGAGGATCGATGATACCAGCGAGACCAGTGATGATTAAATCAGTCTCTAAGTCTTGTACCTCAGCTGTTTGAGCGGCTTTTTGACTGATTTTTTTGTAGCCGACTGCTAGGGTCCTTAAAGCTTGATCAGCATATTGACCAACGACGTCTAAGAAATCAGCTTGTGCTTTTGGAGAGCGGTCAATTTGATTGTCTTTCAAGATACTACTACTGTTGCGTAATAGGACATCTGGCGCACCTTTAGTGTAGAGAAAGTAATCGTCATTTTTTTTAACGACCACGCTCATCATTTTGCGACTGCTAGTAAATGGTAAAGTACGGATTATTTCGTAATCTTTTAAGAGCTCGTCTTTAAAGAAACCAGCTTTTTGTCCCAGTACAGTTAAGGCAACTTCGGTCGGATTACCAAAGGGTTTATACTGGCCATCGACTTCTTTAACTGTGGCTTCATTGCAGAGCACGGCACCAGTTAAGAATTGCGATGATTTGTCGACAGAACCACTGATTTGGCCTTGGGGAGCGTAGCCTAAGCCAGAAACGTCAAAGAATTTACCATTGTCGTAAAATTTAGTCGCGGTCATTTCATTTTTGGTTAGAGTCCCAGTTTTATCAGAACAAATGTAAGAAGTACTACCAAGAGTTTCCACACTATTGAGTGATTTGATCAAACCTTTGTTTTGAGCCATTTTAGCGGTACCGATAGTCAAGACGATCGATAGAACTGCAGGCAAAGCGTCAGGAATCGAGGCCACCGCTAAGGCAATTGAAGTTGAGAGAACGGACGTCAGAGAATTAACACTAAATTCCCCTGCTCGAATTATCCCCACGACGAAGGTAAAGACAACGATAGCAGCAGAGAATTTCATTAAAATATTGGTCAATAGATTGATAGTATTTTGTAGCGGAGAGATTTTAACGTCGGTTTCTTGCATTAAGCGGGCAATATTTCCTAACTCGGTCTCTTCGCCAGTGGCGGTGATAACACCGACTCCTTGTCCGTTCGATACGGTAGAACCAGAGAAGCCCATATTGAACCGGTCGCCCAGTTCAACGGTTTCGGAAATAACATCGCTATTTTTTGCAATTGCATCGGGTTCACCAGTTAAATGTGATTCGATGACTTGTAATTCATTCGTATCGATCCAACGAACATCGGCTTCAACGAAGTCTCCTAAAGCAACTTTCAAAATATCACCGACGACTAGTTCAGCTGTCGGTATTTTTTGCCATTCATTATTTCTTAGGACAGTCGCAAAACGGCTGTTCATTTCCTTTAAGGCATCGAGGCTCTTTTGGGCATTGATTTCTTGCCAAAAACTCAAAAAGGCGTTGATCAAAATCAAAATTAAAATGGCAATCGCTTCATAGAGTGATTCTCTTCCATGTTGGCCATCGCCTTGGACTTGAAAGGCATACCAAGAACTGAGAAATGATAATAAAACTGCTCCTAAAAGTACGATCACGATTGGTTCCTTGAAACTTTTCAAAAAGATTTTCCAATATGGTTCAGCTTTTTTCTCTTCGATTTGGTTAGGACCATACTTTTCACGGTTAGTAGTCACTTGGCTGTCAGTTAAGCCGTGATCCTTGTCGACCGAAAATTGCTTCAGAATCGTGTCAGTCGGTATTTTGTAATAGTTTGCCACACAATCATTCCTTTCATTTGGGCAAAGAAAAAGCGCCAGCCTCAAGAAACTTCCTTACCCTCAGAAGTATTGACTTGAAGCTTGCGCTCAACCTAGTTAGATTTACTTGTACATTTAGTATATCATCAGAAAATATTTTTGGCTATTTTGAAGATTATTGAATTATCCGTTTAGGATAAGTTGTGTTGCAGGATCTTGATGGCTTCAGAAATAGTCTGATATTCGAAAATTTTTTGGAAATAGGCTGTTCCATTGATCATTGCTGACAACTGACTCTTGGAAGAATTATGGAGAATGATCACTGGTTTGTGCAGTCTTTCTGCGGTAGCTAATTCATAACCGACACCTAAACTGGGATGTGAAGTTTCAGCTACCACTAAATCACATTCTTCTAACCACTTAACATCACGGTTACGGATATAAGCATCTTTGGTCTGATCGTCACTAGTTATTGATAAAGACTGGTCACCGATATGTTCAGTGAGAACTTGGTTATCTTGATTGAGAAAATCGATCAGTTGGCGATAAATTTTAACGTCAGCACGTCCGCCTCGAATTGAAGCTGCAAAGTATATTTTCATGCTTGAGACTCCTGTTTAATTTTTTCTTGCAAAGTTTTTAAAAATAATTGATCGGCTTCCGGTAGTTGACGTTTCTTACTCCATATTAAGGTATTGGGATCGGTCATAGTTGGAGTTAAGGGGCGAAAGACTAAATTGCTATCACCAGAAGTATTGATTAAATTTTCATAAGTTAAAGCTAGACAACTGCCAGTTTTGACCAAGAGACTGGCATTGAAGATTAAATTATAAGTGCCAATAAATTTGAATTGTTCAAATAGCCCTTGACTCCAGGCAATGAAGTCTTTGTGATGGCTAATTTGTCGAGATGCCAAAAGAGGGCGACCAATCAAGTCGCTTGGGGTAATGTCCTTTTTTTGAGCTAACGGTTCGTCTTGACGCATTAAGAGACCCCAACGATTGTTTTCAGGTAACTTCATAGTATTATAGTTGCCTAATTCATGGTGCCCCATGATGATACCAAACTCTAAGATACCACTGTCTAAGGCTGCTTCGATCACGGTTGAGTCACCGCTGTTAAAGTTGACCTGAATGTCAGGATATTGATGAATCAAGTCGTGAACCGTATCCATGACACATTGAATAGCGACACTTTCCCCAGCACCGATATCCAAAGTTCCACTGACGACATCTTGTTTTTGTAAATTATAAGTGGTTTTGTCAACCAGACCGATTATCTCTTGGGCTCTTTGCAAAAGGTAGTAACCATCTTGAGTTAACTGGATTTGACGTTTACCACGGATGAATAGTTGAGTGCCTAGATTAGTTTCTAAATCAGCAATTTGGCGAGATAAGGCTGGTTGAGAAATATGTAGTAGCCGGGCGGCACGGGTAATATTTTGTTCTTGAGCAATCGCAATAAAGTAACGTAAAACTCTGATATCCATTGATAGACTCCTATTATACGAAAAAGTAATGATAAATGATTATTAATAAGTATTTAACATCATAATAATATCTTTGTATACTGATTTCAATCAGTGAGGTGTTTGAAATGAAATCGGAAATGGATCTTGGAACCAAAGCTTATGAACAAGTTGAAAAAGTTAATCACAAAAATCAAATATTGGTTCAAGAATTGAATGACACTCCCCATACCCAAGCGGAAATTAGGCAAATAGTTAGTCAGATCACGAATGAAATAATTGATCCTACCACTGAGATCCGACTGCCATTTCGAACCGATTTTGGTCGGAATTTACATATTGGTAAGAACGTCTATATCAGTAATTGTTCCATGTTCGTTGATCTAGGCGGCATTTATATCGGAGATAACGTCTTGATAGGGCCTAATGCCACGATCACTTCGGTTAATCATCACACTGCCCCTGATCAAAGACGACACTTGATTTTTAAGTCGGTTTACATTCACGACAATGTTTGGTTGGGAGCAAATGTTACGATCACACCTGGGACTACGATTGGTGAAAATGCCATTGTAGCGGCTGGGGCAGTGGTAACTAGAGATGTTCCGGCTAATACGATTGTTGGTGGGGTGCCGGCTTCAGTAATAAAAATAATTGACCATAAGAAAAAATGAATTGAAGGAGAGATTTTATGACAGTTTTTGATGAAACAATTACGTTAAACAACGGAGTAAAGATTCCCAAGCTAGCTTTAGGTGTTTGGGAAATTCCAGATGATCAAGTAGCTCAAGCAGTTAAGAGTGCGATTGAGATTGGTTATCGTCACATTGATACTGCCCAAGCCTACGGGAATGAACGTGGTGTCGGAGAGGCAGTTCGTGAGTCTGGTATCAGTCGTGAGCAGATATTTGTAAATTCCAAAGTCGCAGCTGAAATCAAAAATTATGATGAAGCTAAGCGCTCAATCGATGAAACTTTGAACAAGATGGGATTAGATTATTTGGATATGATGATCATTCATAATCCTCAACCATGGAAAGAAGTTAACCAAGGAAATGACCGTCATTTTGAAGGTAACTTAGAAACTTGGCGGGCGATGGAAGATGCGGTTAAGGCTGGTAAGTTAAAGACTATCGGAGTTTCTAGTTTTAATAAGGAAGACTTGGATAATTTGATCAAGAACAGCGCTACTAAACCAGCCGTCAATCAAGTGCAAATTCATATCGGTGATACGCCTATGGATATTATCAAATATTCTCAAGCAAACGATATTGCGGTCGAAGCTTTCTCACCAGTAGCTCACGGGGCTGCCCTAAATGATGAGCGCATCAAAAAGATGGCTGCTAAGTATCATGTCAGTGTGCCACAATTGTGCATCCGCTATGATTGGCAATTAAATGTCATTGTTTTACCAAAGTCAGCTAATCCAGAACATATGAAGTCAAATTCTGAAATTGATTTCCAGATTTCAGAGGCAGATATGCAGACTTTGGCAGCTATTGACACGATGGAATATGGTGATGCCAGTGCCTTTCCAGTTTTTGGTGGCAAATTATAATTACAGATGGTTCCCGATTGCGGGTGCCATTTTTTTGTTCTAAAGGTAATTGAGTAAAATTATCTATTTTAAGCGAAGTGGTTTAAAATAATCGTAATTTGTCAAAAGAGGATGATAAAAGTATGGATGTTGAGATTAAACGTGACGGATTGACTTTACGAGGGACCTTGAATAAGCCACAAGGAAAATTCAACTTAGTGGTTCTAATGCACGGTTTTACTTCTAACCGAGGAGTTGAACCAGAGCAATTACTTTTTCAATTGGCTAAGCACTTGGAAGAATTAGGCTTTGCGACCTTACGATTTGACTTCAATGGTCATGGACAATCAGATGGTAAATTTGCAGATATGACGGTCTTGAATGAGATCGCTGATGGCAAAGCTATTTTGGATTATGCAAGAAGTTTAGCTGGTGTTCAAAAAATCTATCTGCTCGGTCATTCCCAAGGCGGCGTGGTTGCTAGTATGTTAGCTGGTTATTATCCTGATAAAATTTCTAAATTAGCTTTATTAGCTCCAGCAGCAACCTTAAAAGATGATGCCTTAAAAGGGGATACGCAAGGTTATACTTATGATCCTCACAATGTTCCCGACCAATTAGCCATCAAAAAAGGTCTGACTTTGGGCGGATTCTACATCCGAACAGCGCAAACTTTACCGATCTATGAAGTAGCTAAGCAGTATCACGGACCAGTCTGCTTGATTCATGGTTTAAATGATACAGTAGTTAACAAAATTGCTTCGACACGTTATGATGATGTTTACCAAAATGATCAATTACATCTTTTAGATGGAGCAGACCATGGTTTCAGTTCTGAAAAATCTCGTCAAGCAGCTTTAAAGATTGTCGGTCAATTTTTTAAAGAGTAGTCAAAAAAATGAGAGTGGCAACTCGATTTTGAGTGACCGCTCTCATTTGCTTCAGCCTGTTTTACTTAACGATATTAGTTTTGATTTTTTCTAAGGAAATATCACGTGGTGTGAAGTTTTCAGTTGTCTGACCAAGGGTTAAAGCAAAGATAGGTTTGAAACCATCTGGAATGACACCACTAGGAATTGAGCCTAGGCAAGCCATATTGTAGTTAGCACCGGGTCCTTGATCTTCTGCGGCTAGTTCCATACCGTGAACCATTGTGCCAGCAGAATTTCCTTCCATTAATCCGTTATTAGTAGCAGATACGACGATAACGGTTGGAGCGTCATAAATGCCATTTAGTTGAGACAAAACCTGGGAGTCTTGGATAACTGTCAGACGATAATTTTCGAATTCACCCATCCCAGCGGAACCGGCGTTGGCGGCTAAGAGAATATTTTGGAGTTGTTCGTCGGTTATTTGTCCAGAATATTGGCGAATAGCTTTACGTGATTTGATCATGGTTAATGTTTCCATAGTAGTACCTCCAATTTGATAATTAACTCTATTTTAGAACTTTTGTATCCGCTCGCACAATTGATTTTTACAGTAGTTAAAAATATCCTTTTGGAGAAGAAACGTGTCATAATGAGCTTAGTTAGAAAATTTGAAAGCGAGGTTAGTTAAATGGCAGAAAAGGTATTTACCGAAGCAGAGTTAAAGAAGTTTAACGGAGAAAACGGCAATCCCGCCTATGTTGCAATCGATGGGGTAGTTTATGACGTTACTGACGTACAACCATGGGCTGGTGGTAAGCATCACGGTAATACAGCTGGCAATAATTTATCTGACGCGATCATGCAGTCGCCTCACAAGCACTCGGTTTTAGCCAAATTAAATGCCGTTGGCAAGTTAGCTGAATAATTTCGTTTAATAGTCCTTTGGATAAGGGCTATTTTTTTACAAATCTGTTCCCTTTTTATTGAAAGTGCGATATCGTAAAGATTATAATAAATTAGAAATAAATTAAAAAACATTAATCAAAGGGGAACTTATGACTGAAATAACACGCTTTTATGAAAAATTTCAACCTAGTCGCTACGATGTTTTTATTGATATCAATCGTGGTACTAAACAATTTTCTGGTAAGACTGTGATCGATGGTGAAGCTAAAGTGCCATCAATTTCAATTCACCAAAAATATTTGAACATTGAATCTGTTCAAGCTGATGGTAAAGAAGTTCCATTTACAACTGACGATGACAATGACGCTATCAACATCACTTTGCCAGCTGCTGGTCAAACAACTCTAACTATCACTTACAATGCTAAATTGACTGATTCCATGATGGGTATCTATCCTTCATATTACGAAGTTAATGGCGTTAAGAAGCAAATTATTGGGACGCAATTTGAGACCACTTTTGCCCGTCAAGCATTCCCTTGTGTTGATGAACCAGAAGCTAAAGCTAAATTCGATATGGCTATCAAGTTCGACGAACAACCTGGTGAAACAATTTTGGCTAACATGCCAGAAATTAGAACTGAAAATGGGATTCACTATTTCGATACAACGGTAAGAATGTCGACTTACTTGATTGCTTTTGCCTTTGGTGATCTTCAAAGTAAAGTTGCAACAACTAAGAGTGGTGTTGAAGTAGGGGTCTTCGCTACTAAGGCTCACAAAGCTAATGAATTGGACTTTGCCTTAGATATTGCCAAACGAGCAATCGAGTTTTATGAAGACTTCTATCAAACTCCTTATCCACTTCCACATTCATGGCAATTGGCACTACCTGACTTTTCTGCTGGAGCAATGGAGAATTGGGGTCTGGTCACATATCGTGAAGCTTATTTGATGGTCGACCCTGATAATACTTCTTTGGATACTAAACAATTAGTTGCGACGGTAATTACCCACGAATTGGCTCACCAATGGTTCGGTGATTTAGTAACTATGAATTGGTGGGACGATTTATGGTTGAATGAAAGTTTTGCCAATATGATGGAATATGTGGCAGTTGATGCCATCGAACCTGACTGGCACGTTTGGGAAATGTTCCAAACATCTGATGTTCCCGCTGCTTTGCAACGTGATGCTACAGATGGAGTTCAATCAGTTCACGTTCAAGTAAATAACCCAGCAGAAATCGATGCCCTGTTTGATTCAGCAATCGTTTATGCTAAGGGTGCCAGAATGCTAGTAATGGTATGTGCTTTATTGGGAGACGATAATTTACGTGCTGGTTTGAAGAAGTACTTTGAAGCTCACAAGTATCACAATGCTAAAGGTGATGACCTTTGGAATGCTTTAGGTGATGCTTCTGGTATCGATGTTGGCTCGATCATGCACTCATGGTTGGAACAACCTGGTTATCCGGTTGTTTCTGCTAGCTTAGTCGACAACAAGATTACTTTGACACAACAACAATTCTTTATCGGTGAAGGTAAGGATGAGAGCCGTCAATGGCAAATTCCTTTGAACAGTAACTATGGCGCTGCTCCTAAGATTATGGCTGACCACAGTGTGGTGATCAATGACTATGAAGACTTGCGTAAGGATGCTGGTGAACCTTTCCGTTTGAATGTCGGCAATAATTCACACTTTATCGTGAAGTATGACGATGCCTTGATGAAGGATATTTTAGACAATTTAGATTCTGTAGATAATATTTCTCAATTAGGACTTTTGCAAGATCTACGTTTGTTGGCCGATGCTAAAGAGATTTCTTACGCTGCCATCGTACCTTTGTTGGATAAATTTGCTCAAAGTCATTCAACTGTTGTTAATGCCGCTTTATATCGTGTCGTTAATAATTTGAAGAAGTTTGTTAAATCAGATTCAGCTGAAGAAAAGAACTTGCAAGCTTTGGTCAATAAGTTGAGTGCAAAACAAGTTGAACGTCTAGGCTGGGAACCAAAAGCTGGCGAATCAAACGATGATCAATTGACTCGTCCTTACGTTTTGAATGCCGCCTTGTATGCTCAAAATGAGGAAGCTATTGCTCAAGCTCACAAGATTTTTGAGGCTAACCAAGATAATTTAGCAGGACTTTCCGCAGATATTCGTCTGTTAGTCTTGAGAAATGAAGTTAAACATTTTGGTAATGAGCAATTATTCAATAACTTGCTAAGTGACTACGTGAAGTCGGCCGATCCTAGTTATAAAGCTGATCTATCAGTAGCCGTAACAAGTGTAGAAGATCCAAACTTGATCAGTCAGTTGATCAACAAGTTCGAAGATGCAGAAACGATCAAGCCTCAAGATCTACGTGCTTGGTATCGTGGAACTTTGGCTAATGAAAAGTCACAACAAGCTGCTTGGGACTGGATTAGAAATGACTGGGATTGGCTGGAGAAGACAGTCGGTGGCGACATGGAATTTTCAACTTACATCACCGTTACTTCGATGGTCTTCCATACCCCAGAACGTTTAGCAGAGTTTAAAGCTTTCTTTGAACCTAAAGTTAATACACCTGGTTTGACACGTGAAATTCAAATGGATATCAAGATCGTTGAAACAAATGTTAACTTGATTGAAGCTGAAAAAGATGCCGTTAATAAGGCCATTGCTGAAAACAAGTAAATTCTAGAATAAAACGGAAATATTGCTAGTATTTGTCAAAAAATACTGGCAATATTTTTTTTACATAAAAAAAGACAAAAAACGTAAGAAAACGGAAACATTTTTGGGTGATATATTCCTGCTGAAGATAATATAATTTCTTTAGAATTATATAAATCGAGCAATAATTTTGACGTAGATACGGCAATAAATTAAATTTACAATAAGTATTTATTCAAGATTTAAGGGGATGATATTATCAAAAAAATATTTGTTTTAGCTACCAGTTTAGCTTTTAGTATTTTTATTGTAATAATTACCCTAGGCGGATCGTTTGTTAAAGCTGCGCAAACGGATATATCAGTTGTTCTGTCTAATAATCCCAATAATGGTGGAGTTGATCGGACGGTTCCTGAAGGGCTAAGCGGAATTTCAACGTGGTTCAATGTTCCTGCAATTAAGGATAACAATACGGCTGTTTTGCCTGCCAATAGTGGGATTAATAAGAGTAGTTCTGATATTATTCGATTAACTCAGACTGATACAGATTTAACCAAAAAAGCTAAAGTAGGAGTTATTTGGTCCAAACGTAGTCAGACGGCAGAAACGGACCAAAATTTTATTGATATCACTAAGAAACAAACGATGTCAATGTGGATGTTTTTCGGTGGAAAATACTCATCAGGTGGTGACGATACTGGTGACGGGATGGCCTTCGTAATTCAAAACGTGGGTGAGAATGCCTTTACTACAGTTCCTTCTAGTGGATTCGTCGGAGAATCTTTAGGCGTTTGGGGTTCAGAGACCTCGGCTAGTGACGCTTCTTCAACTTTAGCTATTCGAGCCATTCAGAATAGTTGGGCGTTGGAATTTGATACTTATCCCAATGCACCTGAAAAAGGCGGCATAGGTACTAACTTTGATAGTCAAAATGCAATTGGTTACGTTATCAATCACATTGCTGATAACTATCCTGGCGAGCCATCTACTTATTTAACAGGTACGTATCCTGGATTGATCATGGATCATTTACATCCAATTATTAAAGTTAAGACCGCTAAATTTCCTAATAATTTCTTAACTGATGATCGTTGGCACCATGTTACGATGACTTGGACGCCTAATGCGTCTGACTCTACTAAGGCAACAGTCAATATGAAGTTTAATGATAAAGATATTGATGGTACTTTGAGAACACCAGATATTGATCAAGATTACCCAATTGATTTAACTAAATTTAATTTATCAAAGGGAACTACCAAATTGTATTGGGGATTCACAGGATCTACTGGTAATAGTCAAGAAAATAACTTGATCAACTTTGAGTCTATTCCAGCGATAGTTGAAGCTGATGCTACAGCTAGTATGTATGATATTACTTCTCAACGTGAAATTAGTGATCCTACGACAACTGATCCTAATAAAAATGTGGTTTATGATGGAGATCAGGTCAATATCAATTACAATTTGAATTATTTAAGTGGTTCCAGAAGTTGGAGTAATATTGTTGGTGATATGAAGTTGCCAACCAATATCAACTATACGCAAGGAGTAATTACTTATACCGATACGAGCGGCAATAAGAAGACTGAAACCATCAGTGAATTGAGCGGTATGACTAATAATGAAGTTAAACATAAATTAGCAGAATCGCTTTGGAAGGACGGTTATAAGTCGGCAGAGATCACTTTTACCGGAACCGTAGTTGGGTCCAATACGTCTGATATAACTGTGCCAGCTCAACATGCTAGTTTTGACGGAGATTATTTGCAAAAAGATGTGATGACCCAGGCTTTTGTGATCAAACATATTGCTGATATCAATTTAACTGCAGTTGGTAATACGACTATCAATGCACTTTTGAATCAACCGGTAAATGTTCAAGGTAAAGTGGCTTACAGTGACCAAACTAGTGTTGATCCGAATAATTTTGAGATATTTGCCAAAGTGAATAATAATTCTTCGATGATGATCAGCAGTATGACCAGCAATCCATTTACTTTGACGATACCAGCGGATCAGTTAGCCAAAGGAAGTAACACGGTCACGCTTTATGTCGTTGATAAAACAACTCACAAGGTATCTAATCAGATCACCTTTACAATCAACGTGTCGGATTCAATTTTGAATTTGACGGTTTCAAATCAAATGAGTTTCGGCAATGTTCAAGAGTATCCACTGAACAAGGTGATTGGCCGTAGTAGCAAATGGACCGTTGATGTCAAAGATACCAGACCTGTTGGCTCCAAATGGCAATTATCAGCCCAAGCTACGTCGTTGAGTAATAACTTTAAGGGAGGATTAGTCTTTGTAAATAAAGCTGATTCCGAACAATCCTTGACTGATAATTTGACGATGATTGCTACTGGTACCAAGGCTAGCAATGACGAAACTGACGTTTCATCCAGTTGGGATAGCAATGATGGAATCCTGTTGCGTCAAAGTGGAAATAGTTCAGCAGGAGTTCATACAGGGGTAATTACCTGGACATTAGTTGACAGTACAAGTTAATACTAAAAAGATTATTTCAGATGATGAAATAATCTTTTTTAATATAACGGTAAAATCAGAATTAAGTTCGCCTAACTTTTTTCTTGATGTGTCATGAAGTATATGATATTCTTACGACAGAACCGGGGGGAAACGTCTAAGAATGGAGGCTCTTTATGCTAAACGTTAAGAACCTCACTGTCGCTTACGATGACACACCAGTTTTTGCTGATGTAGCCGTTAAATTCAACGCGGGTAAAATCACTGGGATCATTGGGCCGAATGGTGCAGGTAAATCGACCTTGATCAAGGCAATTTTGAATCTAATCAAAACTCGTCAAGGTGAGATTGACTACAAAGGTCAGTCAATGAAGTCTGTTCAAAAGCAAGTTGCTTATGTTGAACAAAGAAAGGATTTGGATCTAACTTTTCCAATCGATGTCTTTGACTTAGTTCTGACTGGAACTTATGGAAAATTAGGCTTATTTAAAAATCCTGGTAAAGCTGAAAGAGCAGCTACCGCAGATGCATTAAAACAAGTTTCCTTGACTGAATTTTCCAAACGCCAAATTGGAAATCTGTCGGGTGGACAATTGCAGCGAGTTTTCGTTGCTAGAGCTATCGTGCAACAAGCTGAGATCATTATTTTAGATGAACCGTTTGTCGGGATCGACTTGCAGAGTGAAACGGCCATTATGAAAATCTTGAAGCAGTGGCGAGATGAGAATAAAACTATTATCGTTATCCATCATGATTTGAATAAGGTAACTAAATATTTTGATGATTTAGTGATTTTAAACCATGGCATCGTCGATTATGGTCCAGCCAAGGAAGTTTATAATCCGAAGAATATCGAGAGTGCCTTCAGTGCTGACTTATCTTCTGTTCTATTTCAAGAAGAGGCAGGTGTTTAGGTATGACTTCGATAATTGATTTTATTAATGCTTTGGGAAAATATGACTTCTTACAAAGTGCCCTCTTGACTGCAATTATGGTTGGGATAATGTCCGGAATTATTGGAAGTTTCATTATCTTACGTGGGATGTCACTGATGGGAGACGCCATTTCTCATGCTGTGTTGCCAGGAGTTGCTGTAGCCTATATGCTCGGCATCAATATTTTGATTGGAGCTTCCGTATTCGGCGTCTTAGCAGCTCTGTTGATTGGCTTTGTTGCCTCACGCAGTAAGATCAAAACTGATACTTCGATTGGGGTCGTCTTCAGTGCTTTTTATGCTTTAGGTTTTATTTTGATATCAATGGCAGAAAGTTCTACTAATTTACATCATATTTTGTTCGGAAATATTTTGGCAGTTAGTGACACTGATATTATGACTACTGCAGTTGTCTTAGGATTAGTTATTTTGTTCGTTGTGACTTTCTATAAGGAATTGCTAGTAACCTCATTTGACGAAACTTATGCCAAAACTTATGGCTTGAATGCACAAGTGATCCACTATGCTTTGATGTTAGTTTTAACCTTGGTCACTGTTTCAGCTTTACAAACCGTGGGAATCATCTTGGTAGTGGCGATGTTGATCACACCAGCAGCGACAGCCTTTCTTTGGACGGATAAATTAGGAACGATGTTGCTTCTTTCAGCGGTTGTGGGCGTAGCGTCATCTATTACTGGCTTGTACTTTAGTTATACTTTCAATTGGGCCTCTGGTCCGGCAATTGTTATTGTAGCCGCCGCTTTATTCGCAATTTCTTTTGTTGCCTCACCGAAACAAAACTTCTTTAAGTTGAAAAGGAGTGTGACACAATGAAGCGATTTTTCATCACTTTAGTTGGAGTTATCCTGATGATCAGCGGCGTGTACTTCTTTTTATATCAACGAGATAATAATTCTAAAACAGTCGCTGACAACGAAAAGATCCATGTAGTAACTACGAATTCAATCTTAGAAGATATAGTTCATAACGTTGGGAAGGACCGGATCAAACTATATAGTATCGTTAAACGTGGGACTGATCCGCACGAATATGAGCCACAACCGACTGATGTTTCTGCTTCAGCCGATGCGGATGTAATTTTTCATAACGGCTTGAACCTGGAAACTGGTGGTAATGGTTGGTTTACGAAGCTAGTCAAGACGTCCAATAAGAAATTTGGTCGCGAAGTTTTTTCAGCCAGTGCCGATGTTAAAGCTAAGCATTTAACTACTAATAAAGACGAAGAAGATCCTCATGCTTGGTTGGATTTAGCTAACGGAATCAAATATGTCAAAACAATCACCAAAGTTTTGCAGGAAAAAGATCCTAAGAATGCGAATTATTATCAAGCCAATGCTGATAAATATGTAACTAAATTACAGAAATTGCATCAAGAAGCTGAGTCTAAATATTTACAGATTCCTGAAGGACAACGAGTATTAGTCACTTCTGAAGGAGCCTTTAAGTATTTCTCAGAAGCTTATCATGTCAATCCAGCGTATATTTGGGAGATCAATACTGAAGCACAAGGAACACCCGATCAGATGAAAGCTGTTTTAGCGAAGATCAACGCTTCAGACGTCAAGCATTTGTTTGTGGAATCATCCGTTTCACCTAAGTCAATGGATAAAGTTGCTAAAGAGTCAGGCTTAGATATCTATTCAAAGATTTTCACTGATTCATTAGCTAAAAAAGGTACGAATGGCGATACTTATTATTCAATGATGAAATGGAATATCGATAAAATTTATAACGGCTTAAAATAAAAAATTCCCCGCAGTCTTTTTAAAAGACTACGAGGAATTTTTTTCGATTCAGACTCACGAAAAAACCGAAAACATAGCAATTGAGGACTAGTTGTTTTCGAGTTCTTCCATGAGTCACATATAGTACTACCTTCTCTATACTGATGCAAGGAATTAGATTGTGAAAAGAAAAAAGTTCAAAGTAAAGAATCAAATCTTTACTTTGAACTGATGTTAGTTGCTATTTCCAAAAATTTGGATGATACTCAAGAACAAGTTAATGAAATCAAGTACCAAACTGATTGAAGCAACCAAAGCGATTGCACCTAAACTTTCTGAAGCAGAATATTGTTGGTAAATGCGTTTGATGTTTTGTGAATCAAAGGCAATATAGAACAAGAATAAAATGATGACCACAGCACTAGATAACATTAGTAAGGCTGAACTGTGGAAAATCAATAAGTTGATAGCTTCAACAACGATGATGGCAATCAAAGCAGTTAATAAGGTTCTGCTCCAAGATGTTAAATCTTTTTTAGTTACAAAACCGATAACGGCCGAAACCCCAAAAGCAGCTGATGTAACGAATAATGTTTGTACGATACTCTTAGCTGAGTAAAGGTAAAAGACTGGAACCCCGATCACCGATAAGGTAACGATGAAACCTATGTAACTTATAAAGGTCAATAAGTATGACTTTGTTGCTAAACGACTACTTAAGCCAATAAAAGCAAAGGGAACTCCAATCATTAAAATTAGCGAAATGATTCGGTGTTGAGCCATACCTTGGAAAATCATTTCTGATAGAGCTTGGTTGTTGGCAATCAATTGCGCACTAATGGTCCAAAGCGCGATTCCTAGTCCAGTATATAAATATACTAGAGATGTAAATCTCGCTAAACCAACAGATTTTACTTTATCTACAGATTGCATTTTTAATCCTCCTCAAATCTTATTAGAATAATTGTACAATAGAATAACATTATTTTGTAATTTGGGAAAGGGGACCGCTTAGTTTCTCAAATTGACCACTTAGACAAAATTCATATACAGCAGTCTTTGAAAGTGGTGTAATACAGTTATCGAAAAGGGGGTGGGTCGATGTGAAGATTCGTTTGGATATTGCACCTGAGTATCAAGAGAAAGAAATTGTTATCAGAGCAGCCCAAAATGATGCCGAAGTAACACAGTTGGTCGCTGGTCTTAAAGATATCGAAAATAGATTTAACCAGATCAATGGCTATATTGGTGAAACATTGTATTCATTAGCGCTTTCGGACATTCTGTTCTTTGAAACTAACGATCGAAACGTCTTTGCACATACGACTGATAATGCCTTTTTGATCCATTACCGGCTGTATGAATTAGAAGAAAACTTACCAGATAATTTTTTACGGATTTCTAAATCTTCAATTTTAAATATCAACGAAGTTTCTTCATTATCTCGTTCAGTAACTGGAAATCTAATCCAGTTTCGCGATTCATATAAGCAGATTTATGTGTCACGACGCTTTTTGAAAGAATTAAAAATGAAATTAAGTCAAAGGAGTTTGAAAAATGAAAAATAGAAATGGAATTTTCTGGGGTGTATTTCTACTTTTAAGTGCTGCTATTTTAGTTGTTAGTCAATTGCATTTAATCACCTATACATTCAGCTTTTGGACAATTGTGGCCACGATAATCCTGGTTGCCTTTTTGATTAAAAGCTTGGTTTATGTCGCAATACCTGGGGCAGTCTTTTCGACCGCCTTTCTAGCTATTCTCTATGCCAAACCATTGCATATCACAACTTTGGTACCATGGACCATCTTGGGGGCCGCATTGCTGATTTCAATTGGATTATCAATGATCTTTCGCCCGCTTTTAGCTCGTCGTCGCCCTTGGTTGAGAAAAAAATATTATCAACAGTATCAATGGAGCTCTAATAGAGGTAAAAGGTTTCAAGGTGTGGTTGATCCTGACATTGAGACGATGAATCAATCTGATATTGATATTTACGTCAAAATGGGCAGCAGTATTCGTTATGTGAAATCAGATGACTTTCATGAAGCTAATATCGACGTATCTATGGGCGATGCCAAAGTTTACTTCGATAACGTCCAAGTTCATGATTCAGCCGTAATCAATCTGGACGTTTCACTCGGTGGGATTGAATTGTACTTGCCCAAGACTTGGAATGTTGTCAAAAAGATCGATAATAACCTTGGTGGAGTCACTGAAGTAGGCTATCAAGATGTGACCGATTCGAGCCCAACAGTTATTGTTCAAGGATTGGTTTCTCTGTCCGGATTGAAGATTACTTATATTTAAATCCAATCTTTGCTTAGAACTTTTTATATAATGATAGGTTATTTCTCAATCCCACAAATTATGCTAATCTAATAGTCACAGGGGATAGGGAAACAACATGAACTTAACATTGAGAATATTTTTTCTACTATTAGAGAACAAACCATTAAAGAATAAAGAAATATCTGAAAAATTGAATACTAATATTCGAAACGTGCAGCGTATTATAGAAAATCTCAAGCTTGCTTTTGACGATAAGACTAACGTTTTGAATCGGCATTTTACCTTTAAAGAGGATGGGCGCTATCACACTGTCAGTCAAAATTTACTTTTAAAGGAAAATGAGATTTTATTGCTGACGAAAATTTTGGTTTCGAGTCGTTCGTTGAATGAAACTGAATTGCCAGAATTGATTGACAAATTGATCGATATGGTTGGCGTCGACAATCGTAAGGTGGTTAAAGATGCAGTTGCTAGCGAACGATTGACGCAAACTTTTATCGATGATACGAGCTTGCGCAAGGATAAGTTATGGGCCTTGCAACAAAATATTTCCAATAATGAAAAAATACGTTTCCAATATACTAATCATGAGGCACAAGAGGATGCTCAGACAGAAACGGTTGAGATTTCGCCTGTGCATACCTTTTTTGACAATTATTACTTCTTTTTAGTTGGCTTGGAGAAGGAAACCCATAAGTACGTAACTTATCGAATCGACTGGATGACCGATATAAAAGTTATTCACGTTAAAATAGCCGATGACTACAGTAAACGACCTAATCACGGTAGGGATGCGCAGTTGAATCTTTACGGATACCCAGGTAAAAAGACGCGGATCTATTTTGAATATTACGGATATATCGGTTATATCAGAGATAAGTTTCCGTCTTGCAAAGTTATTAAGAAGCTTGATCGGCCAAATCGTTTTCCGTTCTCGGTTAATTTGATTGAGATTGAGGTCAACTATTCTGACGGAGTAAAATTATGGCTATTGGGAGAGACGACCATTTTACGAGTTGTGAAACCCAAAGCTATCGCTGATGATATCAAGAAAACTCTATATGATACTTATCGTTTATATGACGATGAAAAAAAGCAATGATAATTTCATTGTTTTTTATTTTGCCCAGAAAGCGACACTAAGAAAGTTACGACACATAAAGTAGTTAAGGCTAGTCATAAGAAAGCCAAAGCTAACGGCAAAAAGCACCAAGCAGCTAAGTCGAACAGTAGTACTGAATTTTCTAATCAAAATTTTGTATCTACATATGAAGATGACATTTCGGGTATTTTCTTCAAAGGCAATCAATTTATTTGGGTTTATAACGAAATTACTAATGGGGATACTTCGGAATTAGTTTCAACTCAAGGTACATATTCGTATGATGCCAAATCGCAAATAGTGACATTGAATGTGGCAAATCAATCGAAGACATATATGGGTAAATCCAGTCAGTTATCACGTTATTATTATGAAAGCGTCAGTGCCTCTCCGGCTAATTCTAATTTGCAGCTAAAGTACAGTGCGGGCAATGAAGCTTCAATGACACCGCAAAATGGTAGTTTTGGAAGCAAGACGTTGCAAAGCATGGAATCTAATCAAATCTTGAGTTATGACTATGCCGTAAGTAAGTATAGCGTTCAAAAAGTTGATTCTTCCATGCAAAAGGGACGAAACACGATTAATAGTGCAGAAGAGCTTAAGAGATTCTTGCTTGATCATGATTTGATCACACTTAAAGATAACGTTAAAGTTGAAGCCTATAACGGTGGTGGTCAATTTGACGAATTTCGAGTGTATAGTCAACTAGATTATGGCGATGTTATCGGTGGCAAGGATGGAGTAGAACCTGAAAAGACAGTGAGTGCTAAATATTCAGTAGCCTTAGATACAGGTATGATGAGTGAAGTGTTTTTCTTAGGTAATGATAATAATATTTATCATGAAATGTTTAGTACAAGACCAGAAGTAGAATTAGCTCCGAATATAGATTCTGCTTACCACATGTATTACGGACAATGAGTCAAAGAAGAAAATGAAATGCAATTCGATTCAAAAGGTAATAAAGGTTTAGATAATATTTGTAAAAAATTTATTACATGAAATCTGATTATAAAAAAATCGAATTTAAAAAGAAAGAAAAAAACGTTGATGAGTCTGTATTCATCAACGTTTTTTTCGTAGGGGGAAGGATCATTAATTTTTATAGTAAGTGAATGTTATTTTCTTCGCATTTTTCACGTAAGTCTTCTGGCCAAACAGCAGCTTGAACTTCACCAACGTGAGCTTTGCCGAGCAATAACATACATAGACGTGATTGTCCGATACCACCACCGATTGTGTATGGTAATTCTCCAGCCAGTAACATTTTGTGGAATGGAAGGGATTCACGATCTTCAGCGTGAGCGATCTTCAATTGTTCTTTCATTGATTCTTCAGAAACTCTGATACCCATACTTGAGATTTCTAGAGCATGTTGTAGAGGCTCATACCAGAATAAGATATCACCGTTTAATTTCCAATCATCATAGTCAGGGGCACGGCCGTCATGACGTTTACCACTCTTCATAGCTCCTCCGATTTGCATTAAGAAGACACAACCGAGTTCTTTACAGATAGCGTCTTCACGTTCCTTAGGAGTTTTGTCAGGCCATCTATCTTCTAGTTCTTGGGTTGTAACGAAGTGAATTTCATCTGGTAAATGGTGGACAGCTTCAGGGAATTTATACCAAACTTCGTGCTCCATATGTTTGATAACTTTGAAGATTTGCTTAACGGTACTTTCCAAAGTTGCCGTTGTCCGTTCATCTTTAGCAATGATTTTTTCCCAATCCCATTGATCGACGTAGATTGAATGAATGTTATCAAGATCTTCATCTTTTCGGATAGCGTTCATGTTAGTGTAAATACCTTCATGCATTTCAAAGTGATAACGTTTCAAAGCCAGACGTTTCCATTTAGCAAGTGAGTGAACGATTTCGATAGTTTCACCTGGAATACCTTTCATTGTGAAAGAAACAGGGGATTCGACACCATTAAGATTATCATTTAGACCAGTACCTTTTTCGACCATCATAGGTGCAGATAGACGGGATAAATTTAGTTCCTTGCCAAATTCATCTTGAAAAGTTTCACGAATGTATTGAATAGCTTTTTGAGTTTCTTTAACAGATAATTTTGGATCGTAGTCCTTTGGTATAATCAAGTCCATAATATTTTCCTCCAATGTGTCGGCTGACCGGTCAACCGTCTTTAAATAAATGCAAAATAAAAAAGTCTTTCATCTCAATTATTAAGTTAATAATAATTGGGACGAAAGACTTTTCGCGGTACCACCCAAGTTGCCTATCTAAAATAGACCACCTCAATAAGAGCACTAGCATGCTCCACCGATGGTAACGTACCGGTTAACGTCTGAACTTACTTTGATTGCTCATTTTAGCCAGAAACATAAGAAAGTGTTATTCGGATTTATCATTTACCATTGGGTTCTCACCACTCCCAATTCACTGTCGGTATGAAAAATCGTACTCCTCT
Organism: Companilactobacillus sp. FL22-1; assembly: GCF_043951805.1. Classification (NCBI taxonomy): domain Bacteria; kingdom Bacillati; phylum Bacillota; class Bacilli; order Lactobacillales; family Lactobacillaceae; genus Companilactobacillus; species Companilactobacillus sp. FL22-1. The sequence continues at coordinate 24,902 of NZ_JBINJY010000006.1, read as the reverse complement.
TTCTTGTCGTTTTTTATCTTGTGACACTTATATTAGCATTATTTTTTTAAAAGTAAACTATAAAATTTGAAAAGTGTTAATTTAAACTCGATTTATTAAACCGCCTTTAATGTAATGAAACGTAAATTTCTTTTCAAAATTAATTTCTATAGCTTGGAAAAGTCAGTATTAATCTATAATGTGAGAGAGAGAAGTTTAAGGCGGGGAAGTTATGAAAAAGTTTGAACTCACATCAAGAAATAAAATCATCATTTTATTATTAGGGTACTTTGTTGTGGCCGAGATTATGTACTTTACTTTTAAAAACGGCAGTATCTGGTTCGGCGATGATGTTTATTACCAATTTCAACGGATTCAAGGAATCAGCAAGTCTCTACAAGAAGGCCTGTATCCATCAATTTCGACCATCAATTTTGGAAAAATCAGTTATGCAGTCAATATCTTCTATCCTTGGGCAACCTTATTGCCATTTGCGGTAGTTTCGTTATTTGTTCATGATCCGATTTCAACTTATTATATGGCACTGTTCTTTTATTTCTTGGTGTCATTATTGATCAGCCATTATTCGATGTATCAGTTTTCCCACTCGCATTTACAAGCAATCCTATTTACCCTGATCTATAACTTCAGCACTTACCGCCTGATTGACTTATTGAGTCGGGCAGCTCTAGCTGAATATATAGCATCCATATTCTTACCGTTATGCTTTTTAGGATTTTATGAAACATTTTTCCGAGATTCAAGTAAGTGGTATTTGTTCGCCATAGGGTTTAGTGCCATTATTTTAACTCATGTGTTGACGACGTTTATGACCTTGTTGATTTTTATCGCCTTTTTAGTCTTAAATCTCTGGAAGATTAAACCTATCAAAGAGCGGGCTGTGGCGGTCAGTAAATCTATCGTTATAACGGTGCTTATAACGTCGTTATACACTGGACCATTTCTTATAGAGGAATTCTTCCAGAAATATCCTAAGGCTGATCCACAAATTTTAAGAGGACTTAAATTATCAGATTTTTTACAAGCAACACTAGTCAGCAATGCCAATCGAGCCTTTGATAATGGACTTTATAATCCAGGATTATTAGTTTTGGTGGCATTGATTTTGGGATTGCTATGTATTTTGAAGTTTGATCGACTGAATAAAGAAATATATTTAATGGGTGTGGTGACTTTTGTCATCTCGACTAATATTATTCCATGGCATTTTTTTCAAGATACCTTCTTATCCGTGATTCAATTCCCGTATCGCTGGTTGATCTTCTCAACGTTCTTTCTTGCAGTGAGTGGTTCAAAAGTGGTAATGCTCTTTATCTTGAGAAAAAGTAATTATTTTTCATGGAGTTTGGTTAGCATTTTAGGAATAGTCATGCTAGTTACTTGGTTAGGCTCTTTTTTAACTGCAATAAAGGGTGAGATGCTTTCAGATCCTAAACAGGTAATTAGTCAATCAATGATTCAAAAGAATCAGATTCCTGAATCATTACCCAATCAGTATGTGTATCAACCAAAAGAAACCGTTAAATATTTGTATTCCGTATTGGACCATCAAATATTTATAAATCGCAAAGTTGTTAGAAAAACGCCTAAAGCTGATCGTGGTACTAATGTGATAAATCTTGACAAATTGAAAAAAAACGAAGTAATCAACTTGCCAATGATCCGCTATCGTTTTAGCAACGTTTCAGTTAATGGCAAAACAGTTCATTTTTGGAAGAGTGCCAGAGGTACAATTGAATTTAAAATTAAGCAACAAAGCAAAAATAATCGAATCGTTGTTTCGTACGGCAGTAGGAAACTAAATATCAGTTTATTAATATTAACGGTGTTTGGTTGGTTGTTTATCGTGTTGGATATTTTTATTCAGAAACGTATTCGTATGATCGAAGAAATAATTATTTGAAAAGCGTAACTGACTTGAGTTTGAGATGAATTGAAGTTGTTAAAAATTTATTTCTTAATGACAATTATAAATTTCAGCAGAATTGCGGAGTTTTTTTTATCCAAGCATTAATTTGTTTCAAGTGCCAATAACCAACAACGGTGGTTTTATAAAAATAAAACTTGTCTATCAAATAATTATTTAATAACTAATATTTTAAGTTAATAAAAGTGTCGTCGTTCGGAAATAATCCTATTGACGAATCAACACTGCATTTGTATTATTAGTACAACAACTTTTAATTAAGTCCAGCGAGATTTAGAAAGTAATCACTTATGAAGAATAGACTTCTAAAGCAAACTTTCTCTGCCAACTGGCAAAGAAAGTTTTTTTAATATCATCGGCTAAAAGATTCTGCGGGATTTTTTAACCATAATTCTGAATTTTTAAACGGATCCAGAGAGGTCCCAAAGGTTCAGTCTAGTTCAATCTAATCAGACGAAAACTCTAGGGATGCTCACCAGCATCTCTTTTTATTTACTCAAATTTCTCAATTCGGAGGACAAACATGAAAAGATATTTAGTTTTTGAAGATGGAACTTACTTTGAAGGTACGGCATTTGGAGCTGATACTGAAACAATTGGTGAACTAGTTTTTACCACCGGCATGAGTGGCTATCAAGAAGCCATCACTGACCAGTCTTACAATGGACAAATCATTAATTTCTGTGCTCCAATGATTGGTAATTATGGAATTGCAAAGAAGTTTAATGAATCGGTTACGCCGACTATTAAAGGAGTTTTGGCTCGGGAAGTTAGCGACGTGGTCGGTAATTATCAGAGTGAAATGACCTTGGATGAATACCTGAAACAAGAAAATATTCCAGGGATTGCCCGAATTGATACGCGAGCCATTACTTTGAAAATCAGAAAGATGGGTGCCATCAAAGCCGCCATTGTTGACGAACTTAATTCCGGCTTGGTAGATGGAATTGCCGATTGGACAGTAGACGGCCCACAGCTTGATAAAAGTATTGCGACTGAAAAAAGAGCGATTCCAGGTAGTGGTAAGCATGTAGTAGTCCTCGATTTTGGATACAAGGAAAGTATCATCTCTGAATTAACCAAGCGGTCTTTAAAAGTTACGATCGTTCCAGGGAATACTTCAGTTAAAGAAATTGAAAACTTAAAACCAGATGGAATCTTGTTAAGTAATGGACCTGGAGATCCGACTGATCACGAAGATATTTTGCCTGCAATCGTTGAACTCGAGAAACGTTATCCGGTGTTTGGAATTTGTATGGGTCATCAATTACTTTGCCTCGCTAATGGTGCCAAAACTTTTAAGATGAAGTTTGGTCATCGCGGTTTTAATCATCCGGTGAAAGATTTAGCAACTGGCCGAATTTACTTTACTTCTCAAAATCATGGTTATGCAGTTGACAAAGATTCAGTTGCACAAACGGATTTGAAGATCACTCAAGTTGAATTGAATGATCAAACTGTTGAAGGAGTTGAGCATACGAAATACGATGCCTTTTCTGTTCAGTTCCACCCAGATGCTAAGCCAGGTCCTCACGATGCAGACTTCTTGTTTAATAAATTCTGGAACATGATCAATAAATAGTTGGAGGAAAATACATTGCCAAAGAGAACAGATCTTAAAAAAATTATGATTATCGGTTCGGGTCCAATTATTATTGGTCAAGCTGCCGAATTTGATTATTCTGGTACCCAAGCTTGTTTAGCTTTAAAAGAAGAAGGCTATGAAACAGTCTTGATAAATTCCAATCCGGCTACGATCATGACGGATAAACATATCGCTGACAAAGTGTATATTGAACCAATCACCTTAGAGTTTGTGGAAAAAGTACTTGTTAAAGAACATCCTGATGCTATTATTCCTACTTTAGGTGGTCAAACGGGCTTGAATATGGCGGTCCAACTTCAGGAAGCCGGTATATTGGACCAACTAGATATTGAAATCATTGGGACAAAGTTAAATACCATCAATCAAGCCGAAGACCGAGAAGAATTTAAGGAATTGATGAATCAATTACATGAACCAGTTCCTGCTTCACAGTCGGCTCACAGTTACAAAGTAGCAAAGAAGTTTGTAGATGAGATTGGCTTTCCAGTAATAATCCGACCAGCTTTTACCATGGGTGGAACTGGTGGTGGAGTTGCTCATGATTATCAAGAATTGGAAGAAATCGTTGAACGTGGGTTAAAAGCTTCACCATCGACAGAAGTTTTAATTGAACAAAGTATTGCTGGTTACAAGGAAATTGAATTTGAAGTTATGCGAGACAGTGCGGATAATGCTTTAGCCGTCTGCAATATGGAAAATATTGATCCTGTAGGGATTCATACCGGTGATTCAATGGTTATTTCACCAATTCAAACTTTAACTGACGATGAGGTTCAAAAATTACGTGATGTTTCATTGAAAATTATTCGAGCTTTGAAAATCGAAGGCGGCTGTAACGTTCAATTAGCAATCGATACTAAGACCAGCGACTATTTCATTATTGAAGTTAATCCCCGGGTTAGCCGTTCGTCCGCATTAGCTTCCAAAGCTACAGGTTATCCGATTGCCAAAATTGCCGCAAAGATTGCTGTTGGCTTAACTCTTGATGAAATTATCAACCCCATCACTGGGAAAACTTTTGCTCAGTTTGAACCCGCATTGGATTATGTTGTTTGCAAAATCCCTCGTTGGCCATTTGATAAATTTTCAAAAGCTGATCGCACCATTGGAACACAGATGAAAGCTACTGGTGAAGTCATGGCCTTAGGTAGAAATATCGAGGAGGCTCTTCAAAAAGCCGTTCGTTCTTTGGAAATCGACCAGAGTGATCTGATTATGGATTCCCTTAGTGAAAAATCATTGGAAGAGTTGGAAGAATACGTCAAAACACCAACAGATGATCGATTATTCTATTTGGCAGAATTGTTGCGGCGCAATGTTTCCTATGAAACTATCAAACAATTAACGGCGATTAATCCATTCTTTTTAGCCAAAATCAAAAATATCGTTGCTTATGAGAAGGTTTTGACCAATGGAACTTTGGACAAAGATATCGTTTTGGAGGCTAAAAAATTAGGCTACTCTGATAAGACGATTGCTCGATTGAATAATCTCGATGAAGACATTATTCGCCATTTCCGTCTGCAAAGTAATATTTTGCCAACTTATAAAACCGTCGATACTTGTGCTGGTGAATTTGAAGCGACTGCACCTTACTTCTACAGTACTTACGAAACTGAAAACGAATCAGCTCAAATGTCTGAAAAGTCAGTCTTGATTCTTGGTTCAGGTCCTATCCGAATTGGACAAGGAATTGAGTTCGATTATTCAACGGTTCATTGTGTTCAAGCAGTTCAACAAATGGGTTACAAAGCCATTGTTATCAACAATAACCCTGAAACAGTGTCAACTGATTACTCAGTAGCAGATAAATTGTACTTTGAACCTTTGACTTTGGAAGATGTCTTGAATGTTTCTGATATTGAAAAGCCAATCGGAGCTATCGTGCAATTTGGTGGTCAAACCTCTGTCAATTTGGCTCAACCACTTGAAGACAGTGGAATTAAGATTTTGGGTACACAAGTTGCAGATATCAACCGTGCAGAAGACCGTGACTTATTTGATCAAATTATTAAAAAATTAGCTATTCCTCAACCTGCTGGTGGAACTGCCACATCTCAAGCTGAAGCTATTTCAGTGGCTCACAAGATCGGTTATCCAGTCTTGATTCGTCCTAGCTACGTTTTGGGTGGACGTGCTATGGAAATTGTTCGTTCCGATGAAGAATTGAATAAGTATATGACAGAGGCAGTTCATGTTTCTAATGATCATCCGGTCTTAATTGATACTTATTTGACAGGACGTGAGTGTGAAATTGATGCCTTAAGCGATGGCGAGAATGTTTTACTACCAGGAATTATTGAACATATTGAAAGATCAGGAGTCCATTCTGGAGATTCGATGGCTGTTTATCCACCACAGAATATTTCTGATGAAGTTCAAGGCCAAATTGTTAAGTACGCTAAACTATTGGCAAAAGAACTAAAATGTATTGGGATTATGAACGTTCAATTTGTTATTCACGACAATCAAGCATATGTAATCGAGGTCAACCCCCGTGCCAGCCGAACAGTGCCATTCTTGAGTAAAGTTACCGGTATTCAAATGGCAAGGATCGCTACCAAACTGATCTTAGGAGCAGATTTCAATAGTCTAGGATTAGAGCCAGGTTTGGAACCAGAATCACGTTTGATACATGTCAAAGCACCAACATTCTCTTTCAATAAACTGAATAATGTCGACAGTGCTTTGGGACCAGAGATGAAGTCCAATGGTGAAGTCATGGGAACTGGTTTGAATTATACGGAAGCTCTGTACAAAGCTTTTGAAGCTACTAATCAGCATATTAAAGAAGCTGGGAATGTCTTGATCACAGTCAATGATAATGATAAACAAGAAGCCAGTGTTTTAGCCCGCCGCTTCCATGAAGTTGGTTTCCAGATCTTGGCCACGAAAGGAACAGCCGCATATTTGAATAAACAAGGAATTGCCGCCAAAGTAGTTCCAACAGTTGGCAAGTCAGAAAAAGATATTATTTATTACTTGAGTAATAATAAGATTCAGTTATTGATCAATACCTTGGGTGAGAGTCGTGGTAATCAATCAGATGGATACATTATTCGTCAAAATGCGATTTTGAATTCAGTACCACTTTATACTTCCCTTGATACGGCTAACGCCATTGTTAAAGTTTTGGAAAAACGTTTCATCAGCGTTAATTCTTTATAGTGATACAAAAATAGCATCCCTTTATGGGGTGCTTTTTTTGTGCTGTTGTAATTGTTCAATTGTAAACATAGATAATTAAGCAAAACCACTTTGATTGCTTTTTCTATAGTTATTAGAAATATATAACGAATGACAGAAATAAAATAGTACTTGTGGCGGAGTGTTGCCGCACCTCAGCTATTTTATTAAAGGTTATAAGGTGTTTTTTGTTTTGATGGAAAGCTCACAACTTTAGCATAGAATGTGTGCAAAAAAATTAACTTGTAACTGTGTAAAGTGTGTACGTGAGTCAAATGAAGCCATTAGATCAGCGTTTTGCGAAATTGGCACGCTAATTGCTTATATAAGAGTGTAAGGATAAACAGGAAGTGATGTTATGAAAGTTGTATTAATCAGTCATAGTAATATGGCGGTAGGAATGAAGCAAACATTAAACATGATTATTGGGGATGATAAAAATGTTCTTGCATTTGCAGCATATGTAAATGGAAGTACTGATGAAATTGAAAAAGTAAAAAAAATGGTGGAAACGGAAAAAGAGCAGTTTATTATTTTGACTGATTTGTTAGGTGGAAGTGTTAACAACGAAATGATGCAACTATTAGAAAATAACAATAATGTCAAATTAGTTACTGGAATGAATTTACCTTTGGCAATGCAATTACAATTAAAATTAAGTACAACTGATAAATTATCAGATAAAGAACTGGCGGAAATTATTGATGAAAGTAAAAATGCATTAGCAAATGTAAAAAAATTATTAGTAGAAAAGAGGATGAGTGAAGATGATCAAGTTTTGTAGAATAGATCACCGTTTATTACACGGACAAGTTATTTTTTCCTGGACTAAGTCAGAAGGTATCGAAAGAATAATCGTTATTGATGATACTGCTGCTAATGACGAATTCAAAAAGATGTTTTTGAGTTTATCGAAACCGACCGGTGTGAAATTGAATATTTTCTCTGTAGATACTGCGATTAAAAACATTCCGAAAATAAAAAAATTACCGGAAAGAGTCATGTTAATTTTTGGGAATACAGATTCAACACTGGCATTTATTAAAGAATATAAGGATGTAAAAGAAATAAATTATGGAGGGATTCCAGAAAAAGAAGGTTCAAAAAAATTCAGCAATACTATTTCTCTAACCGATAAAGATATTGAGAACTCAAAGAAACTTAGTGATATGGGAATAGTTTTATACATGCAACAAATTCCAACAACTAAAAGAGAACCATTGAACGACAAAATATAAAGTAGGGAGTGAAAGCAATGTTATATAAAGCGCTGATATTAGGAATTATTGGTATTATCGTTGTTTGGGATTCACGACTATTTGGAAGACTAAATGTTGAACAGCCATTGATAGCCAGTACGTTAGTCGGTATCGCACTGGGTGATGTAACAAAGGGGTTAATGGTTGGTGCGACACTAGAATTAATCTCTCTTGGATTAGTTAATGTTGGTGCTGCCGCACCACCAGATATGGCTATGGGATCTATTATAGCTTCAGCATTTTCAATCTTATCTGGTGCTTCAGCTCAAACGGCCTTAACGATTGCCATCCCTATTGCCGTCTTAGGACAGATGTTAGGAATCGTTATAAGAATGGGAATGTCATCTTTTAATGTTATGGCAAATAAATATATTGATAAGGGTAAATTCAAATCAGTGACAAATTTACACATTATTTGGGGACTTGGACTTTATGCAATAAGTTACTTTATTCCAATTTTTATAGCAATTTATTTTGGAACTGGACTAGTTAAAAGTATCGTGGCAGTCATCCCAGATTGGTTAACGAACGGATTGACTGTTGCCAGTGCTGTACTTCCTGCATATGGTTTTGCATTGTTACTCTCAACGATGCTCTCTAAAAAAATGGCACCTTACTTTTTTATAGGATTTTTAATTACGGCGTATGCAAGTACTAGTGTTACAGGTGTAGCTCTATTCGCAATACTTATAGCAATTATATTGGATCAAATCATTTATAAAAACAAACCATCTTCAAATGACGACTCATTAGATTCCCTATAGAAAGAAGGTAAATTTATGTCAGATGATAAAGTTATAAAAGACGTAGCTGTTAAGAAAGAAAATAATAAAAAATATTGGCAATTCTTCTGGCGCTCATGGGCTATTCAAGCTTCATGGAACTACGAGCGTCAAATGAATTTAGGCTTTTTGTATGGAATAGCACCAACTTTGAATCGGATATACAAAGATCCTAAAGACATTGATAAAAAGAAAGCAGCGTATAAGAGACACTTAGCTTTTTATAACTGTACGCCACAAACCTCTGCTTTTGTTTTAGGACTTTCTGCACCAATGGAAGAGCAATTGGCAAAGAACCCTGATGATTTTGATCCTGAGTCAATTGCTGCTGTTAAATCAAGTTTGATGGGTCCATTGTCAGGTATTGGTGACTCATTTTTTCAAGGAACAATTAAAGTTTTAGCATTTGGACTAGGTATAAATTTTGCTCAAAAAGGTAATATTTTAGGACCAATTCTGGCTTTGCTTATTTGTTTAGTACCAGCATGGTTAGTGACTTGGTATGGAGCAAAGTGGGGTTACACGGCCGGTAATCAATTTTTAGCCAAATTAAATTCTGAAGGTGCTATGGACAGAGTCATGTTTATAGCTGGTGTAGTTGGATTAATGGTAATTGGCTCTATGGTAGCAAGTATGATCCCATTAACAACTCCATTGCATATGGGTACAACTTTTAAATTGCAGTCAACATTGAATACGATAATGCCTAAAATGATTCCGATCGGTTTGACAATGCTCATGTATTGGTTGATTCAAAAGAAAGTTAAAACAGGATGGATTTTAGCCATTTGTATTATCGGTGGTGTTGTAGCAAGCGTTCTAGGAATTCTTAAAGCATAAAAAGCAAATTGAGAGAGGAAGAATAATTTATGTTTGATTCAAGCTAGAGGAATGAAATTAACAGGTCAATTGCAAAATCAAACAGTACAAAAACTAGGAGGAATTTTATTATGTTATCACCAAAAGAAATCGTAGCTAAAATTTTTAAGGAAGAATCAAATATTGAAAATGTAATGTTTGTCGGTTGTGGCGCTTCAATGGCAGACTTGTACCCAGCAAAGTATTTCTTGGAAAAGAACGCCAAGAAACTTAGAGTCAGTCTTTCAACAGCAAACGAATTTAATTATGATACTCCAGCATCATTAGGTAAAACTTCCATTGTCATTGTTGCTTCTCTTGGTGGTACAACACCAGAATCAGTGGAAGCAACTAAAGTTGCAAGTAAAGCAGGTGCACATGTAATCTCAGTTACAAATTCAGAAGGATCTCCATTAACTGAAGCCGCAGAATTCGTAATTGTCCATGGATTCCATGAGAGTTATGCAGCTAAGACAGCTAAGATGAAGAATGTTTTAATCTTGGCAGTTGAAATTCTCCAAGCTAGTGAAAAATATGAACATTATGATGAAATGATGGATGCATTGGGTAAGATTGATAATTTAATCAATGAATCTGTTAAATCAGTAACACCATCAGCTAAGATTTTTGCGGAAAAATATAAGAATGACAAATTAATTTATGTATTGTCCAGTGGTGCAACATACGACGTTGCTTATTCCACAGCTAGTTTCTTGTTTATGGAAATGCAATGGATTGCAGCTCCAACATTAAATTCAGGTGAATATTTCCATGGCCCATTTGAAATGACAGAGAAAGATGTCCCATATTTATTGTTTATGAATGACGGACCTACACGTCATTTGGATGCACGTGCCTTAACTTTCCTACAAAGATTTGATGCCAAGGTAACTACTATTGACGCAAAGGATTATGGTTTAGCTTCAATTGCATCAGATAATGTGATAGATTATTTGAACCCAATGCTAATAACAGGGGTAATGCGTGTCTATGCTGAGGAATTAGCAATTGCCAGAAACCATCCATTAACAAAACGTCGTTATATGTGGAAACTGGAATACTAATTATTCTTAGAAGTTCAAAGCGGATTGACAATACTGTCAACCCGTTTTTGTGCATATATTATTTAATTAGGAGGTCCATATGCCAGAGAATAAAATTGAAAAATATTTAGATAAAATTTCAAAGAATGCTTTAGACGATCGTAACTTTAAAATATTGGAGACGTATAGTATTTCACAAAAAATCAAATTGTCTCGAAGCACGGTTAGTCGATACTTAAATGCTGGCTATGATCGAGGCGTTTTTGCTAAGATTCAAACGCATCCGGTTAAATATATATCAGTTAAGGTATTAAAAGATTACTTTAAAAATGTCGAGTTAAATTATGATAACATTGATTCCTTGTTAGATTCCGCTAGGAAGCATTCAGTAGATAATGGGGATATTTTTAGAGGCGTGATTGGGTCAGATGGAAGTTTAATCAATCAGATTGAAGAGATAAAAACTGCAACTCTATACCCTGGAAAAGGATTACCTATAATGTTGATGGGACCTAGTGGATCTGGGAAAACTTTTTTAGCTCGTAAAATATATGATTATTGTTTACAAAAGAATTTAGTCGGTAAATCAGCTAAGTTTCAATCTCTAAATTGTGCTCAATATTTTAATAATCCTGAACTATTATCTAGTATATTATTTGGATACACAAAAGGTGCCTTTACTGGAGCTTACCAAGATACTCCAGGATTGATAGAAAATGCTGATGGAGGGATTCTTTTTTTAGATGAAGTTCACAGATTAACTCAAAGTGGACAGGAAAAGCTATTTTCGTTTATGGATACAGGTATGTATTCTCCAATTGGAAATGATAGTATTAAGCACAAAGCAAACGTTAGATTAATATTTGCTACAACCGAGAAATTGGATTCGACTTTTTTGCCCACGTTTGTTAGACGTATACCAGTTATAATTAATATTCCTAGTTTCAGTGCAAGACCACAAAATGAAAAAGTGCAACTTATTGATTATTTTTTTATGAATGAAAGTAGGGTATTAAAGAAAAAACTAAGTGTTTCTAATCAATTAATCAATGTATTAGCCTCTGCCGATATGGAAGGCAACATTGGGAAATTAAAAAATATCATCAAATACTCGAGTGGAAATGCTTATGCGAAGTCAGGTAATTTATCAAATATAAAAATTAATTTGTCTAATATTCCCGCCAATTATTATCAGAATTTACTGAACTATAAAGGCTTTGAAAGCGAGTCTGCTGATAACGTAAATTATGATTATCAAAATGGAAAATTGCCGCACCATTCAAATCAAATAATTAGTATTATGAAAAGTCTTTATGGAGATACGATCGATCATTTTTGGAACTATTTAAATAACAGGATGAATAAACAACAGTTCTTAAATCATATAAATAAAAACGTAGATATGCTGTTTGATAGCATACTATTTAATACTAAATATAAAAGTCACAATGACTCGGAATATGAATTTCTCATATATCAAATAAAGTCAGTATTTGATTTTATGGAATCAAGTTATGGTTACCCTAAAGATGGAAATCAAATTTTAGCTATAGCCACATTACTAAGATCCAAGAATTTGCAATCAGTTTTAAATGAGAATGAAATATGGAATCATAATAAGGGTCAAATTATGAATGAATTACAGCGTAATTTTAATCAATCATATCAAATCGCCTCTAAAATACTATTGTTACTTTCTAATAAAATGGAAAGGGATATCTTAGAGGAAGATATTTTGATGGTTACTTTATATGTCTCAAAAAATAAAAGCAATAGTTCAAATCGCTTTTTACATGCAGTAGTAGTTGCACATGGATATTCAACTGCCAGTAGCTTGGCAAATGTCGCCAATAGAATTTTAAAGAACAATATTTTCCAATCAATTGATATGCCAATTGATACAACGAGTAAGGATATTGAAACTAAATTGGTTGATTATGTTAATACGGTTAATATTGATAAAGGATTAATTCTATTAATAGATATGGGATCCCTTAAACAAATTGGAAATAGTATTAATGAAAAATTAAATGTTCCAATTTTAATGATTGATCACGTATCAACTCCACTTGTCTTAAATGTTGGAACTTTGATCCTTCAGAATAAGGGATTGAGTGATATTAGAAGCAGCGTTGATGAGAATAATATAGTCAGCAGTGAGCTACTTTTACCTCACAAAAAGCAAAAAAAGGCCATAATTACTTGTTGTCACTCTGGTTTAGGCAGCGCTGTTCAAATTCAAGAAATAATAAAAAATACTTTAAAAAAATTCAATGTTGATATCGAAGTATTGCCCTATGATTTTAATAAATTGTCAAAGAATAAACAGAATGAATTACCATTTGAACTGTATGATGTTATTGCAATTGTGGGGACGGCTAACCCTAATATTGGAGGGATACCATATTTATCATTAGATGGTCTTTTGTCAGGGGAACATATTGATCAATTGATACGGATATTAAGTAATACTAAGTCTATTGATTATTCTGAATTGAAAAATGAATTACTAATGAATTTTACAATGAAACGGATGATCTCCAGTATAACGATACTCGATCCTAATAGTTTAATAAAAATTGCAGACAAGACAGTTTCTAAAATGGAAAAATTATTGAATAAAGAATTTGAAACTAATAAAAGAGTATTGTTAATAATTCACGAATCAGGAATGGTTGAACGTTTAGTTAGAAATGAGAAGGTTGATGTACAAATAGATTTGAACAATTTTATTGCTTCTCATCAAAAGATGTTTGATTTAATTCACCAAGCAATGATACCAATAGAGGAACATTATAATGTGAAAGTAAACGATGAAGAAATTAGATTAGTTATGGAAATAATTTTGGGAGATGATTGACTCAAATATATGACTACTTGAGCCCAATAAAGTGTAATAACCAAAAGGCCATAATTAAGATTCAATATTCGTTTTGGCGATAAGTAACATGCGATTTTCTTGTCAGAGTTTTGGAAAAACGTTTCATCAGCGTTAATTCTTTATAGTGATACAAAAATAGCATCCCTTTTTGTGAGAGGGGTGCTATTTATGTTGCTTACTTATTGATTAATTCAATTTTACTCTTACCATCGCCAAGTTTTTTGACGAGTAATTGTTGGCCGATACTCTGTTTCATTGATTCGATGTGACTGATTACACCAACAATCCGATTTTGACCGATGTCCTCTAAGGCTGCCATGGCTTCAGAAAGGGTTTCGTCGTCTAAGGAACCGAAGCCTTCGTCGACAAAGAGGGCATCTATTTGGACGCCGTTGGCTGAAGATTGGACGACTTCACTTAGCGATAAAGCGATTGATAAGGCAGCAATGAAAGTTTCACCACCTGATAAAGTGTCCGACGAGCGAATAGCATTAGTCTCTCGATCATAGACATTAATATCCAGACCATGATCACGTTGCTTGTTTCGTGCTTCTTCAGAAATTACGAAAGAGTAACGGTTATGTGAAAGACGATTTAAAAAGGTTTGATTGGCATAGGAAAGGATAGTTCTTAGATAGTTTTGGACAACATAAGTTTCAAGCTTTAATTTGCTATCATTACCATCTTTACCACTCACAATATTGTAAAGGCTAGTGATTCCGGCCAATTCTTTGGCAAAATTTCCTTGTTCTTGCATGATTTTTTGGACTTTTTGATAGCCTGCTTGAGCGTTATTGAAATTAGTTTCGGCTTTGGTCAATTGAGCGATCGCAGTATTTTTTTGAATTTGTAAATCAGTAGCTTTCTGCTTTAATTCCTCGATATTCGGTTTAGTTAAGCCGGTGAGTGTCTGTTTAAGCTGTTGAATATTTTTGGTTAATAGTTCTTTTTCTTTATTGTAACTGGCAATACTACTTTGCAAATGGCTTAAGTTGTCATCAGCCAATTCTGCAATCCACTCTTGTAAGATAGCTAGCTCATGGGTCTTAGCCGAAGTGGCGTTTAATGAAGCTTCTAGTTCTTTAGTTAATGTATCGATGGTAGTTTGCTCTTTATTCAAGCGTACTTCGATATCCTTCAACTGAGTTTGCTTGTTGCTGGCAACTCTTTCGGCGGTATTGAGTGAACTTTGAGTATCTTTAAGTTGAACTTGGAAGTCGTTATAGGCTTTTTTTAGAACTTGTTGTTGTTTAGCCAGTGCATCACTTGTCACTTCAGGATCGTCCAATTGTTGAAGCTTTTCGTCTAAGTCTTTTTGACGTGTGTCTTTTTGAGCGGTTAATCGTTCTAACTCGGTATTAGCAGTGACCGATTTAGTTTGAAGGTCTTGTAGCTCTTGTTGTAAGTTTTTGATTTCTTGAGCTAATTTTTGAGCAGTCTTGATTTTTTGATCGATGGTTTCCAACTTAGTTTGGAATTGTTGCTTGATTTTATCTAGGTCGAATTCAACTGGTAGGTCAATCTCAATAGTTTCGAGAAGTTCGTTATATTTTGAGGATAAATTTCGTAAGGCGGTAACTGATTCTGCTTGTTTTTGACTAAATTCTTCTGATAATTCGTCTAAAGTCTGATTGGCTTCTTTAACAGCATTATCAGCGGCAGCGTAAGTTTTCTGTGAATTATCAACTTCATCCATAGATTGGCGTAATTCAGTTTCGTTGGCTGTTATTTTTTGATTGGCGTAGGGATGTTCAGTTGAACCACAAACGGCACAAGCCTCACCATCTTCAAGTTCTTGACGAAGTTGGGCAATCATTAAAGTCTGTCGAGTTTTAATTTTCTCTTGATAGTTAGCCTTAGCTTTATCAAGTGTGGCTTGTTTTTTCTCCGCTTCAGCAGTGAGTTTCTTTAACTTCTCTTGCAATTTCTGTGTTTCGGAAATTGCGGAATCGCGTTTGTTTTCTAATGGAGTTAAAATTTCAATTAATTTTTCACGTTCATGCGTTAGTTGATCTTTTTTGTCAGTTAATTGAGTGGTATCGATGGCCTCTGTTTGTTTAGTAGTAATTTTTTGCTTAGTGGCCTCTACAGCAGTCACCTGTTCAGCATGTTTTTGCTGAGCTTGTTTTATTTGAGGGGCAAGTCGAGTTATTTCCGATTTGATTTTTTCTACGTCACGAACTTGAGCAATAGTCACATCTAATTTTTGGGCTTGTTGGTTTTTCTTGTCGTATTCTTTAGTTTGAGAATTTAGCTGTTCGAAGTTCTCTTTAACCTGTTGCAATTCCGACTGAGCGTCCTTTAACGCTTTGGTGGTTGTCTGCTTGCTTTGAGTAGTTTCTTGAGTTTCTTGTTTAGTTCGATCAAGATCACGGACAATATCTTGCAAGCCTTGGGCCCAAGTTAATTCAATGACATGATCTTTTTTATCTTTGATGGCAGTAGCTTGTTGAGTAATATTAGTTTGGTATTCTTGTTCTGATTCAGCTAACTTGTCGAAATTGGTATTAGTGATTTTGGCATCATGATATTTTTTGTCAGCATTTTGCCAGTCATTATCAACTTTTTTCTCGAAAGCTTGAGTCGTTGCTAAATGTTCTTTCCGAGCAGCGGTATACCTTTTTAAGGCTGATTCCAATTGGTCGTTAGGTAGGGAACTTAATTCATCTTGTTCAGTTTCCGACCAGACAGGGGATTCAATTTGTGATTTCAATTCATTGTTGAACTCAGCTGATTTTTGATTGGCTTCGAGGTAGTGATCCTTTAGTTTAGCAACGAAGTCGGTAAAAAGTTGTGTGCCAAAGATTTTTTTGAGGATTTTTTCCTTTTCATCAGTATTTGATTTCAAAAATTCAGAGAAGTCATTTTGTGGTAATAAGATGATCTTTTTGAACTGATCAGCACTCAAGTTCAAGATTTCAGTAATGGCATGGCCAACGTCAACTGGTTTAGAGGCGATACTTTCTATTTCAACTTGATTAACATCCTCGACAACCGATAAGTTGGCAGTGGGATTTTTCTTGGTGGTTCCGGAACCAACTTTTTTAGCGAGATATTGCTCTGGTGTCCGTTCCACTTTGTAAATTTTTCCATTTTGTTCAAAGTAGAAAATGACCTTGGTGACATCTTTATCCCCAGCAAATTGACTCCGCATCTCTTTAGCATCCCGATCACTGGTGGTGGTATTGAAGAGTGCGTAAGTCATGGCATCAAAAATAGTCGATTTACCAGCTCCGGTATCGCCGCCGATTAGGAAGATGGGTGATTCGTCTAGTTTACGAAAATCGATGGTCGAGTGAGCATGGGGTCCAAAATTATCGATCTCTAAATAAATAGGTTTCATTATTTTTCTCTCTCCACTTCATTAAAGATATTTTCCACTAATTGTTTTTGCGGGTTAGACAGGTCATTACCGGTAATGCTCTTATAGAAATTATCAACGGTTTCTTCTGGACTAGCTTCATTTAAGTTTGTAGAAATTGTTTGCAGATCGTCTTGTTGTTGGTCTATTTGATAGTCTAATTCAACAATCGTTCCATAGCGTTTTTGCAATTCTGCTCGGACATTGGTCTGTACGTGTTCGCTGCGGTCAAAGTTCTTAATCGTAATCGCAAACCAGGCCTTATTGATCGGTTGAGTAGCTAAAAAGTCCTTGTCGCAGAGTGTCTGCCAATCTTCTTTTATGGCAATTAAATCAGTTTTAGGTGAGAGCGATTTGAATTGATGAGTGATTTTTGAATCAGTGATTTCAACAATATCAACGCCCTTATTTTGCTGCTTAGCTTCTTTAACATTGAATTTAACAGGACTACCGGAGTATCTGATGGTTTCACTTGGAGAAGCAAAGTGAGTATGAATATGTCCCAACATCACATAATCGAAGTTTTTAAATTGATCGGTGGTTAAAGTTGCTAGGCCACCGACTTTGGAAGTTGTTTCACTAGTTAAGTCCAATTCATCATCAGAGTTGGGTGTGACAGCAAAGTGAGTTACTAAGAGGTGCTTTTTTCCTGGAGTAAATAATTTAACCATATCACTGATAATCAATTGCATAGCTGCACCAATGGTGGTGATTGCTTTAACTTTATCATCAGGCAAGTTTTGTTGATGGTAATAGGCTCTAGCATCAATGGGATCAAAGAAAGGCAACAGAAAAATTTGGCTGTCAGCAGTCTCGATGGGATGAAAAGCTTCTTCAATTAAGGTATTCAAATGAAAGTTAGTATATTCCATCCACTCACGCCCGTAGTTTAGACGTTTGGCACTGTCATGATTTCCGGAGATAGCATAGATTGGTAGATGATGTACTAAATTGATCTCACGTAACATTTTGTCCAAAGCAGTTACGGCCTCGGGATTAGGAACGGCACGATCATAAATATCACCAGCGATAACTACGCCATCGACTTTTTCATCTAAAGCAATTTGCAAAATTTGTTTAAAAGCATGTTCTTGTTCGTCCAAAAGTGAATATCCATTTAAAGTGCGACCGATATGCCAGTCGGCTGTATGTAATAGTTTCATTAACAATTCCCCCATTTGCTCTAATTGTAGCAGAAGTAGCTTTCTTAAAATGAAGTATATCATTATTTTAGAACGTATGTTCGTAAAAGCAACAAAAAAAAGACTGGGACAAAAGTCCAAGTCTTTTTTTTAATTAGTCGTTCAAGTTGTAACGCAATTTCATATGTTCAGAGCCCATGATAACCATGTCTCCCAACAGTTTAGTTTGTAATTCGAAAGCTGTTGTAGCCAATTTTTGATTAGCATCTTCCAAATACTTCTTAACTTTCTTTTGGTCTTTAATATCGGCATCAGTATCATTTTGAATCTTGCGATAGGCACTCATTGCTTCGAGTTCATAATCATTTCTCATATCAACGTATAAGTCATAATCAGTATCACCAAGTAAAGCAGTGGTACAACTTAGCCAGTACATGTTGTTAAGATCAAATTTACCTGTGGCATTCTTATATTCAGCCGGTGTGTCTTTGACATTACTGTAGAATGGAACGACTGTGTTGAAAGTGTTAGCACCGTAGGCCAACCAGTGGATACCAGCAATTTCAGCAGGAACATTATTTCTGATTTGAAGAATGTGAACATTGTGGTTCCGGTTGATACCGATAGGACGGAAGAGTTTCTTTTCTGCCTCAGTACCATCACCATAGACGTCGTACTTCGTATTTTCAAAGTGTGAACCTAAAACGAACTTAACATCTTCAATGGAAATCTTGCGATTGGCATGACAGATAAATGGCAAGTCTTGATCCATTGGATCTTCTGGAGTGTCATCAGGGCTGAAGAACTTTTGACCGTACCAAGCACGTGGATTGTTGTAAACAGTATCTTTAATAGATGAACTACCAAAAATATGTCTCAAGTTATATTGGTTGAAGTCAGGGTTCAAATTGTTGTCGTCGATCATAGCTTTTAAATCGTCTGAACAGAGTGTATCGTCAGAATCAAAGTCGAACTGATCGATGTTCATGCGGTTAGGAGCTACAACATAGGCGTCATCAGGGATACGAACGGCTGCCCAATGGTGTCCGCCAATAGTTTCAAGCCACCAAACTTCTTCGTTGTCAGCAAATGAAATACCATTTGGTTCGTAGGTACCATATTTTTTCAAAAGTGAGCCTAATCTTTTAACACCTTCGCGGGCACTGCTGATATATGGAAGGACGACAGTAACAAGATCTTCTTCACCTAGTCCGCCTTCGACGAATGGATCTAATCCTAAGACACGTGAATTAGTAGTGATGGTTTCTGTGGCTGACATAGCAACATTTTTGCTATTGATACCAGCTGCAGGCCAGATACCGTTAGTTAAAATAGAATTAGGGATTGAAGTATAACGAAGTGGTTCATCTGGTAAGTCAACTTTTACTTTACTGATGACTGAAGTATAACTCTTAGGCTGATCTTCAGGATTTACCACGACGAAACGTTGAGGGTCTAGAGCTTCGTGACCATCGTCGTTACGAGAAATAATAGTTGAGCCATCAATTGAGGCCTTTTTACCAACTAGAATTGAAGTACATGAACCTTTAATACGCTTTTCCATGATATAGAGCTCCTTTATTAGTTTTGATACTTTGATTATAACTTTTCTAATCAGGTTAGCCAAATGGAGCTAGCAGAATAAAAGCTATTTCGGTAAATTGATTTGAGCGTTTTGGATGGCAGTCAAGTATTTTTCTAAAAGAACATTTTTGGCTTTAAACTGGGCACCGGGCTTAGTATATGTGGCAACTTGGATAGTCAAAGTACCATCATTTTGATTAGAAAATCCTAAGATTGCTGGCGCTTTAGTAATTTGCAGTTCAGTTAAATCTAAATTGCGGTTGATATCTTCGATAATCTTCGTAATTTCATCAAAGGGGGCAGTACTGCTGATGGGAATTTCAACTAGTGCTTGCATGTTATTGCGTGATTTGTTGCTGACAACGGTGATACTCCGATTAGGGATGTAGTTTAAAGTGCCATCAACGCTTTGAATTTGTGTAGTTCGGATACCTACGTAGGTTACCCGGCCTTCGATATTATTGATCTTGATTGTATCGCCGACACTGATTTGTTGTTCCAACAAGATAAAGAAACCGTTGACCATATCTGAAACGAATCCTTGAGCGCCAAGTCCAATAGCCAAAGAAAAAATTCCGGCACCAGCAATTAGAGTACCAACGGGGATGCCAATAGCTGATAAGATAGCGTAGATCCAGAAGAACAGTAGGACATATTTAAAGATGTTGAGCACAATGGTGTATATGGTATCTAGTTTCTTAGGGGAGATGGAGGCTTTGGTATTTCTCAAGCCAGTTTTGAAGATATGCCGAATGATTTTTTTACCGATCCAGTTGATCAGTAACAGGACGATTGTCAGTAAAACCAATTGGAAGACGGTTCCGGCAATATTTTGGAGAAATTTTTCCCAGTCGACTCTTTGGAAAAGGTTTTTGAGGAGTGAATTGATATTGAGAGATAATTGCAAGATTATGATTCCTTTCAAAAAAGATACTGAAATAATCCTATCATATAAAAAAGGCCCCTCACAATAATTAGTGGGCCTTAGTATCGGTACGTAAGATTTTATTAATTGCTTTATTACGAGCTAATTCATCGATCAATTTATCCAAATAGCGGATTTTTTGAGTTAGCGGGTCGGTTATCTCTTCCACTTTTACTCCACAAATAGTTCCTGTGATTAAAGCAGCATTTTCATTGAAGTGAGGAGCTTCATTGAAAAAGACAGCTAAAGTAATATTTTTAGCAATTTGTTCAGCTAGTGAATTTTTGTCGTATCCAGTTAGCCAAAAGATGATTTGATCGACTTCATCTTGGGAGTGTCCTTTACGCTGTGCTTTTTGAATATAGAGTGGATAAATATCGTTGAATTCCATCTGACTGATACTTTTTCTGCCCATTTTTACCCTCCGAAATTCTTTTACCCATAGTTTACCAAAATGAGTGATAATTAAGATGTATAAACGTTTGGCTTATGAGTCAAATATGGTAAAGTAGTTTAATCGTTAATTAATAGAAGGGAATTTAAAAATGGCATACCCACAATTAGATTTAGATAATGCTACTGGTAGTGTAGCAACAATCAAAACAAATCACGGAGATATCAAGATTCAACTCTTTGATGAGCTAGTTCCAAAGACTGTTAAAAATTTTGTCGAATTAGCAAAAAAAGGCTATTACAATGGAATTATTTTTCACCGTGTAATTCCTGATTTTATGATTCAAGGTGGCGATCCTACTGGTACAGGTATGGGTGGCGAAAGTATTTATGGCGATAGTTTTGAAGATGAATTTACTGACCAGTTATTCAATTTAGATGGTGCTCTTTCAATGGCCAATGCTGGTCCTAATACTAATGGCAGTCAATTCTTCATCGTTTCAAATCAAAACATGCCAAAACGCATGCTCAAGGAAATGGCTGCAGCTAATTATCCAGAAGAAATCGTCGCTGCTTATAAGAATGGCGGAACTCCTTGGCTTGATCATCGTCACACTGTCTTTGGTCAAGTGATCGAAGGGATGGATGTCGTCCGTGAGATCGCTCGAGCAAAACGTGATGGCAACGATAAGCCTAAAGAAGACATTATTATGGAATCAGTTGAAATTAATAAGTAAAATAAAACGTGAGCTACTTTTTGAAGTTAGTTCACGTTTTTTTACCTCAAATTTAGGGAAAAGAGATATCTTATGAAAAGTGTGAAAGAATTCTTTATTCTGACGCGAGTTTATTCGGTTGTTACTTCTGTAATGCCGGCTTTATTGGGGATGATGTTTGCTGCTTTGTATTACCATCAGTTTCAAATCGGCCCCAGTATCTTGCTATTTGTTGCTGTAGTGGCTTTTCACTTGGCGGTCAATGTTCACAATACGATCGTTGATTATTACAAATATCAGAGTCAACCGCAGATTTTTAAAAACAGCGTTAATAATATTTTAAACGTGCGCCAAATTACACCTAGACATGCTAAAACTGTGGCGATAGTATTAACTCTTATTTCAGCAATTATTGGATTTTATTTAGTTTTTAGAACGGGAGTTTTCGTCTTAATTATTGGGATTTTGAGTTTTTTGATTGGCTATTTTTACTCAGGCGGGTTGAAGTCAATTTCATATAGTCCCTTTGGTGAAGTCGTTTCTGGGCTAACGATGGGCTATAATATTTCTTTGCTTGCGGTTTACGTCAATTTGGCTGGCAGTGAGGCCTTCGAATGGAACTTTATTATCAAAACAGCCCTAGTGTCACTAGTAGCTGTTTTTGCAATCAGTAATATTATGTTGGCAAATAATATTTCTGATGCCAATGAAGATGAAAAAGTTGGGCGTCATACGATTGTGGCCTATATTGGACAAAAGAATTCATTATTGATGTGGATCGTCTGCTATGTTTTAGGGTATGTAGCTGTCATTGCTTCGGTAATATTGGGATATTTACCACTTTATAGCTTGATTGCGATTGTCTTGACTATGCCATTAGTGATCATTAATAGTATTAAGTTCGTCAAACGTCCGAATAAAGTCGTAACCTTTGTAAATTCGGTAAAGAATGCTCAGATTTTAATGATTTCAGTTTTGATTGGTGGTTTGATCAGTCTGTTCTAAAAAAGAGTTAATGATTCTTTTATAAGTATCTTTAAAGTATGAATTTTTAACAAAAACTAAGTTGATAGGATGTTCGATATTGAATCCTGGAAGGCTTAGTTTTTTTAGTCTGCCGGCTTTTAAATCTATTTTGACTAATGATTCGTACATAAAACTTATCCCGATATTGCTCTTCAATAGTTCGATAATTGTTGAGGGACTAGCAATCTCCAGCGTCTTTTCAAAATCAGAGAGATGGAGATTTTGGGTGCCTAGCCAGTTTTCTAAAATTTGCCGACTACCTGAGCCTTTTTCTCGAATCAAAAGTGGGGTTGTGAATAGGCCTTCGATGGTATCTGCCGGTATTTCTTGATGCGAGACGCAAATAAAGTTCTCTTGTTGCAAGAAAAAGGAGTCAAATTCGTCTTTATTGAAATTTCCCTCGACTAATCCAAAGTCAACTTTCCCATTACGGATGTCTTGCAAGATATGCTCAGTATTATTGATCCTCGTAGCTACCACACTAGTTTTACTGGATAGATGATGTAAAAATTGTGGTAAAAGAGTGGCGCTGAGTGATAGAGTACACCCCATTTTGAAACTATGGGAAGCTTGTTGGAGTGATGCGATTAGTTTTTGACTTTCAAAGGTGATTTTTTTGGCAAATTTGGCTAGTTCTAAACCAGCGGAGGTTATTTCAATCTGATGATGTGTCCTGATAACGATTGGAAAATTAAGTTCACTTTCCAATGAAGCAATCTGTTGTGAGACGGCCGGTTGGGTGATGAATAATCGCTTGGCAGTTTTGGTAAAGGACTTATTTTCGACTAATACAATCAAAGTTTGATAACGTTTATCTAGCATTTTTGAGCCCTCCATAAATTTAGCTTATGAGTTAGAAAGAAATACTAATTTTTACTTATATAGTTTCTATATTATCATCTAACAGATGGAGGGAACTGTATGTACACGAAATTTTTCGAAAAGAGTTTTTATTATGCTTTCGCAATGACATTGATTTGTTCTATTTTGGGAACAATACTAGGGGGACTGCCATATTTAACTATTGTTGGCGCTTTGGTGATCTCTCTGATTTTAGGGATGATGTTTCAGCTGTATCGGCCTTTAGTTAAGCAAGCTGAGATCGGTATCGGATTTATTTCCAATAAGTTTTTGCGCTTAGGTATTATTCTATTA
This sequence comes from Companilactobacillus sp. FL22-1, assembly GCF_043951805.1. Lineage (NCBI taxonomy): Bacteria > Bacillati > Bacillota > Bacilli > Lactobacillales > Lactobacillaceae > Companilactobacillus > Companilactobacillus sp. FL22-1. The sequence goes on along the minus strand of NZ_JBINJY010000006.1, from coordinate 1,058 downwards.
GGATTTAAATTGAATTTAATTGATTTAGCCCACGCGGGAATTAAAACAATCTTGTTGGCAATGGTTATCGTAACTGGGGTTATCACGTTAACTTATAACATTGCTCGTAAGTTGGGTGTCAGCAAACGATTGGCAATCTTAACTGCCAGTGGGACAGGTATTTGTGGGGCAGCAGCGGTTATGGGAATTTCACCGCAGATTAAAGTTGCTCCTGAAGAGCAAAGTGCTAAACACAATGATGAAGTTTTAGCAGTCGCCATCGTTGCTATTTTAGGAACAGTCTTTACACTGATTGAGATTGCACTTAAGCCAGTTCTACATATGTCGGGAACACAGTTTGGTGTAATGGCCGGTGGTTCATTACATGAAATAGCCCACGCGATTGCTACTGGTGGAGCAGGTGGATCAGTTAGTTTAAGCGCCGCTATCATTACTAAACTTTCACGTGTTCTATTGTTAGCGCCAGCTGCTTTGATTATCGGTATCTGGTATCAGAAACAAGATGTCGCTACTGATGGTGAAAAAGGTAAGTTGCCGATTCCTTGGTTTATGGCCGGCTTCATATTGGCAAGTATTATTGGAACATTTATACCTATGCCAAGTCAGGTATTAAACGGGTTAGTCAAGTTAGCTTATATTGTTTTAGGAATGGCAATGGCAGCACTAGGTATGAGTGTCAATTTCAAAGCCTTTTTAAGCAGTGGCAAGAATGCAGTTATTGCTGCAACTTTATCTTCGGTAGTTTTATTAGGGTTTACGATCGTGATCAGTAAAAGCTTCTTTTAAAAGGATGTCCATTTGATAGCCATGTCAAAGTCAAATGGACGTTTTTTTTTTACAATTTGGACTGTTATTGGTCAAAAAACGTGCTATAGTATTAAGCAATAAAGTTAACCGATAAGATTTTGTTTTTGGGTATCTAATAGGAAGAAACTCGAATATGATTCAATTGTGTCAAATAAATTGAAAAAAATTACAAAAAGTACTTGCATCGGCTTATCTTTAACGGTAATATATTACCTGTTGTTGCGACAGAGCAACGGTGTCAACGGTTTGAA